>NZ_JAGSOG010000002.1 GCF_018139695.1 Actinospica durhamensis
GCGGGAGGGCGGGCGATCCGTATCGTGGCGGACGCGGGTGATGGACGCGGGTGATGGCGCGACTGACGGACGCGGCTTGAGCCCGCCGATCCCGGCGGGCTACCATCCGCCTGTGAACTGCTGCTGCTTCGCCGCCATGCGGATCCGCCGCGCCTGAGCGCGGCGACGACGATCTGTTCTTCATCATCGCCGCGCCCGTGAGCCCCCTCTCATCCACGGGTACGGAGAATCCGCATGTTCACCGCGTTCGAAGACCTCGACACACTTCTCAATGACCTGATCGGTTCGGTGCGCGCCATCCTGGGCGACACCTTCGTCGGCGCGTACCTTCAGGGTTCCTTCGCCCTCGGTGCCGCCGACCTGCTCAGCGACTGCGACTTCATTATCGCGACCACCGTCCCGCCCGGCGGCACTGCCGAGGCGCAACTGCGCCGGCTGCACGACGAGATCCCGACGCGTCCGGGGCACTGGCCCAAGGACATGGAGGGCTCGTACGCGGACATCACGTCGTTGCGCAACGCCGACGGGCTCGGCACCCCGTGGCTGTTCAGCAACCACGGCTCGCGCGACCTGGTCTGGGACACCCACTGCAACACCCTGCACACCCGCTGGATCCTGCGTCATCACGGCATCACCCTCGCCGGCCCGCCGATCGCCGACCTCATCGACGCCGTCGACCCCGAGGCCATGCGCGCATCGATGCGGGCGGCCCTGCCGGAAGTGATGGCGGGCCTGCGGACGTGGGCGCGCTTCGACATGGCGTGGACGCAGCGCTACACCGTCACGGAGTACTGCCGCGTGCTCTACACCCTGCGCACCGGAAAGATCGCCTCCAAGCGCCGCGCGCTGGAGTGGGCGAGCGAGCACCTCGACCCGCATTGGCGCCCGCTCCTCGCCCAGGTGATCGAGGACCGCGCACTCGGCTGGGTCCCCGCGGAACCCCCACGCCCTGGCAGCCTCGATGCCACCTACGCGTTCGCGGCCTACGCGGAGTCGTTCGCCGGCTGAGCGGATGTGGTGGGTGGGGCAGTTCCGGCGAGGGGGAATCGCGCTGGCGCTGACACCCCTTTGCCACGGCCGTGTTCACCGGGGCAAAGGGGTGTCGTCAACGGTCACGGCGGCCGGCGCCGCGACCGTTGACGGTATGCGGGCTCGGCCGGTCAGACGTAGGCGCAGACGGCGTATACCGAGATTCCCACGCTGTTGTAGCCGGGCTGGTGGCCGAGGCCGACCCAGCCGCGGCCGTCGTCGGTCGGGAAGCTGCCGTTCAGGACCGAGGCGACGCCCTGGGCCTCGGCGCCGCCGCCGATGGCCTTCTTGCCCTCGGGGCAGTAGACGTTCCGGCGCTCGAAGTTGCCCACGTTGGCGTTGCCGAGCCTGACGATCTCGTAGCCGGTGACCGCATTGGGGGCGGTGAGCTGGCTCTGCTGCGTGTCGCCAGCGCTGTCGGCGCTGGCCGGAATCGCCATGCCCACCCCGGCGCCCAGCATCAGCGCCAGCGCGCTGGTTCCCAGCACGATCCTGCCGCGTGTCCTCATCTTTTACTCCTTGGTCATCAGTGGCGGGCCCGCGAATCGAGCCTCGTCCCACCTTGATCATCGGCATGTGGCAGCATCGCCTTGAGTTGCATTTGGGTACAGATGTTGCACGAGTTTCTACTCGTGCGTATCGCACTCATCGTGAACTCGAGTCAATCTGTGGTTCGTGAGCTCGGCGCGTCGACCTCGTGGTCCGGTGGACGGCACCCGTAGCTCGTTCCGGCGCGAATATGATCGTTGCCATGGAAGATCTCGCACCCGACATCCTGCGCCAGCGACTGCTGATAGAAGGCTTCTTCACCATCGACGTGGACGGGGCAACGATCACCCGCTACTTCGAGGAACTCACCTCCGCGCTCTCGCTGCGCGTCTACGGCACGCCGACGATCTTCGCGCCCGGAGGCGAGGGCCGCGCGGAGAATCAGGGCTACGACGCGTTCATCCCGCTGATCGACTCCGGCATCTCGCTCTACGTGTGGAGCGCGAAGCGCTTCCTGTCGGTCATCATCTTCACGTGCAAGAACTTCGACGCGGAGCGCGCGCTGACGTTCACGCGTGACTTCTTCCAGATGACGAAGAGCGCCGAGCAGAGCTTCTGACCCGCGGCCGCCATCCTCATGGGTGCCGGCTCCGGCGCTGGGGACGCACCGCGAGGCCGTCGGCACGGTCGCAACGGGTCAGCAGACGCTGATCCGGGTGGACGCGCGGGAGGAGCCTGCTCGCTCTGCGCCGTCGGGGTGAGCGTGGGAGTGTCCTGCGCGGAGGGACGGGCACGGACGTCGCGGCGGCGATATCGCGGGTACTCGTGCCGAACGATCCACTGACATTCGGGCCCTTCTAGAGCGGAGCCCCCCGCCTCCGGGCCGCCGCTAGAAACGTCGGCTGTAGCGCACCTCCGGCACGAGGAAGCCATGGCTCTCGTCCTCGCGGGCCGTGCCGTCGGAAAACCAGTCGTGCCGCACGTAGAAGCGGCGGGCGCGGTCGTTGCCGGGCAGGACCCACAGCACGGCGAGCGAAAAGCCGTTGGCGGCCAGGGATTCGTGCGCCGCCTCGAGCAGTGCGGTGCCCACGCCGCCGCGCCAGCTGTGCGGAGAGACGTTGATGGCGTACAGCTCGCCCGCGCCCTGCGGGCCGTCCTCGTCGCGGCACGGGCCTGTCCGCGCGAATCCGACCGCCGTTCCGTCGACGTCCGCGATGGCGATGCGCTCCCTCTCGCCCTGGGCGGAGGCGATGACGCGTTCCCACATCGCGGTACGCCGGGCCACGGTGAAATGCGCGAGTAGTTCGGCGGGCATCTGGTCGGCGTAGGCGACGTTCCACGCCTCGGCGTGAAGGCGGCCGAGCGCCGCGGCGTCGCCGGGAACCGGTTGCCTGATCTGGAGCTCCATAGCCAGACTCTACGGCGTGCTGCCGTCCGGCTTCCCGAATTCTCCGACGGCGACGGCGGCGAAGGCGGCGGCTCAGGGCTGATGCGCGGCGGCTTCCTCGTCGTTGGCTACGGCGAGGGCGCCGTGGGCGATGGCGTTCTCGAGGGTGCCGCGGACGATGCTGAGTATCTCGGTCTGGCGGGGCGGGCAGCGGCGGGCGAGTTCGGCTTTGAGGCCGGCGATGAAGGGGATCGCGGTGTGCCTGAGTTCGGCGTCGATGACGAGGGTGTCGGGGTCGAGCAGCACGATCGGGGCGGCGAGGGTCTTGGCGTGCAGCGCGCCGAGGTCGGTGAAGAAGCGCAGGCCCACCGGGTCTCCGGCGGCGACGAGGTCTTCGAGGTCGTCGAAGGTCGGCTCGTGTCCGTACCGGCTGGTGAGTGCCTCGATCTTGAACGGGTCGAAGCTCTGGGTGACCACGCACCCGCGGTTGCCGCACATACAGTAGGGGCCGTCCTCGACGACCTGGACGTGGCCGATCTCGCCGGCCATGCCGCTGGCCCCGGTGAGCAGTCTCCCGTTGATGATGATGCCCGCGCCGATGCCGTGCCGGACGGAGAGGTGGATGGCGTTGCCGGCGTTGCGCGCGGCGCCGTAGCGGGCTTCGCCGAGCGCGGCCAGGTTGGCGTCGTTGAGCATGCTGACGGGCCGGCCGAGCAGGGCGCTGACGGCGGGGCGGGGGTCGGCGACGAGCCAGTCGGGAATGTCCGGCATGACGCGGCTGCGCGAGGTCGCGGTGCAGTCCGGCGGCTGCTGCCCGAGGTGGGAGCTGACGGGGGGTGCGCCGTGTCCTTCTTCGACGGGGAAGGGCGCGGCGAGTACGACGCGGCGGACGGGGAGCTCGGTGGTCTCGGCGAGCAGTCCGTAGGCCTCGCTCACGGCGGGCGCCCAGGATTCCCACGGCTGCCGCCAGTCTGTGCCGGTGTCCACCTCGCCGATCGTGCCGGTGTCGTTGACGAGGCTGACGCGGGTGGGCATGCGGTGGGCGAGCCGGATGAGGGCGACGGGCGCGGCCATCGCGGTGCGCCGGTAGGTCATGGAGGGCCGCCCGCGCGTGCCGCTCACCGGGGGACCGGCCGCCTCGTTCAGTTCACCGCGGGTGACGAGGGCGGCGACGAGCGCGGTGACAGTGGGGCGGGAGAGCCCGGTGGCCTCGACGAGTTGAGGCCGGGTCAGTGCCGTGTACCCGTCGAAGGCGTCGAGGACGACGCGTTCGAGCAGTGTGTTCGAGGAGCGGGGTCCACGGGGGTCGGCCATTGCGTCATCCTACGAGTTGTGTCCGGGGGTTGAGCCGTGCACGGCACCCGGGTCGGTGAGCAGAGGTGAGCAGAGGTGAGCAGAGGTGAGCAGAGGTGGGCAGAGGTGGGCAGAGGTGGGCGGACAACGTGCGGCGCGGGGTCCGGGGGCCGCCTCGCCCCGAACCCCGCGCCGTTCATCGCGCCCGCGGCGACGTCCCTGCGCCGCGGGTCGATGGTCAGACGTTACGCGTGTGTCATTGCGTACTGATGTCGACGGTTGCGCTCAGCTGTGTACTGCGCTCCGAATCGGCCACGATGACCGGGCGGTCGCCGGTCGCGGTGACCCAGCCGGACGCGTCGGTCCAGTACTGCAGCTGGCGCAGCGGCACGTGCAGCGTGACGGTCTTGGACTGGCCGGGTGCGAGCGAGACCCGCCCGTAGGCGGCCAGCGCCCTGTCCACGAACTGCACGCCGGACGGGATCGTGGCCGGGGCGCCGAGATAGATCTGCGGTACCGCGGTGCCCGCCTGCGTGCCGGTGTCGCGCACCGAGAACGTCACGTTCAGGCCGCCGTCGCCCGCCTTCGAGGTCTGCAGGCCGGAGTACGCGAAGTGCGTGTAGGTCAGGCCGTAGCCGAAGGGGTAGAGCGGCGTCTCGTTCGTCGCGTCGAAGTAGCGGTAGCCGATGTCCAGGCCCTCGGAGTAGTCGGTGACCGCCGCCGTGCTTGAGCGCTCCGGGTGGGCCGGGTCGTGCGCGACCTCCTGGTCGAGGGACTTGGGCCAGGTGAAGGGCAGGTGCCCGCTGGGGTCGGTGCGCCCGAGCAGCAGGTTCGCCGCGGCCACGCCGGCCTGGTCGCCGCCGTAGTAGGTGTCCAGGACCGACTTCACGCTGCCGAGCCAGGGCATGGCGATCGGCTGGTTGGCCTGGAGCACCACGATGGTGTTCTTGTTGACCGCCGCGACCTGCTCGATCAGCTGGTCCTGGCCGTCGGGCAGGGCGGTGGACAGATCGCCCGAGCCGGTGTCCCAGACGAAGACGACCGCGGTCTTCGCCTTCTTCGCCGCGGCGACGGCGGCATCGGTGTTCGCCTGCTGCTGCGCCGGGGTGACCCAGTTCAGCCGCACCTGCACCGGATTGCCGGAGGCGTCCGGGTTCTCGGCCACCGACAGCGTGTGCGCGCCGGCCGTCAGCTGGACCAGGGTCCTGTCATTGGCCAGACCGTCGGTGGTGGCCGTGGGCGCCGAACCGTCGGTCGCGTGCACGACCCCGTAGCGCGGCGAGGTGCCGAAGCCGGCGCCGACCGTGGCGATGCTCTTGCCATCCACGGTCAGGCCGGCGGTGCCGCCGAGGGCCTGGATGTCGAGCCAGTACGAGCCCGTGGCCGGCACGGTGAGCGTTCCGGTCCAGGTCTGCGTGCTGCCGGCCTTGAGCGCGTTGCCGCCCGAGGCGGTGAAGTTCAGCTGCGCGTCCACGCTCGTCGAGCTCGAGCCGGTGGTGGTGCGCACCAGTCCGGGCTGTCCGTCGTGTGACAGGGCCGAGGCGGGTACCGGGGTGCCGGTCAGGTCGTCGGCCACCGTGTAGTCGATGTGCGCGCCGGTGCCCTTGGTGTCGGCCGTGAGCGCGCTGAGCGCGCTGGTCTGCTGGCCGAGCAGGCCGCCCGCGGCCTCGCCGCCGCTGTTGGTCGCGATGGTCTGCCCGGCGCCCGGGCCGATCAGGGCGAGGGAGGAGAGGGAGGCGGAGGACAGCGGCAGTGCGTTGTCGTCGTTCTGCAGCAGGGTCGCGGAGTCCTGCGCCGTGGTGAGCACGGTCGCTTCGTCGGCCCTGGTGTTCTCCGGCGTGACAGTGTGCTTGGACGCCCCGGTGAGCAGGCCGAAGCGGTCCATCTCGTAGAGGATGCGCCCGACCGCCGTGTCGATCGTGGAGACCTGCACCGAGCCGGAGGCGATCGCGGCCTTCATCGCGGTGGAGGAGAAGTAGCTCGGCAGGCTCACTCCGGCCGGTCCGCCGCCGCCCGGCATCTCGAGGTCGAGGCCTGAGTTGATGTACGTGGTGCCGTGGTTGGCGCCCCAGTCCGAGGTCACGAAGCCCTTGAAGCCGAGCTCGTCGCGCAGGATCGAGGTCAGCGTCTGGGAGTTGCCGCAGGACTGATAGCCGTTGATCTCGTTGTAGGAGCACATCACCGAGGACACCCCGGCCTGCACGGCGTCGGTGAACGGCTGCAGGTAGATCTCCTGCAGCGTCTGCGAGTCGACCTCGACGTCGTTCCCGCCGTCGTAGGCGATGTAGTGCTTGACCTGGGCCATCTCGCCCTGGCTCTGGATCCCGGTGATCTCCGCGGCGCCGGTCTGGCCGGTGAGCAGCGGGTCCTCGCCGAAGGTGTTGAAGCCGCGGCCCCAGGAGGTGTCGCGGTCCAGGTTGACGAAGGGTTCGAGTACGACGTCCTGGCCCAGGGCCTTCGCGTCGGAGCCGATGACCTTGCCGTTGGCCTGCGCGTCCGCGGTGCTGAAGGTCGCGGCCACGCCCATCGTCGAGGTCATCCCGGTCGAGTCCTGCTTGGTGATCACCCCGGGCGGACCGTCGGAGAGCTTGAGCGAGGGTATCCCCAGGCGCGGCACGCCGGGCAGGTAACCGGCCTGGTACTGGTCGGAGGAGCTCGCGACCTCGGCCTCGCCCTCGATCATCGAGAGCTTCTCGTCCAGGGTCATCTCGCTCAGCAGCCGGTCCACCCGCGCGTCGCCGGTGACGACCGGGACGGGATTCGGGTGCGCGGCGGCCGAAGCCGTACCCCCGCACACCGCGGCGGCCACGACGCCGAAGGCGGTGACGGTGACCAGCAGTTTCGGCCGTCGAGATTTATGACTTAAATACACTCAAACTCCAGTGTCAGAGTGGATGCGCGCCGCGCGCTTGACCCCGTCAGGACATGCCTGAAGAGCACGTCGAATGACGCGCACGAGGGCGGACTGACGGGGTGTTACGCCTACGGGACGTGTGCGGCACCCGGAACGTTATAAAGACATGATGTCGAGGTCAAGGGAAAATGAGGCGCATATTAATGTCTTATAGAGACTGATTAGCGCGTGGTCGCAGGTTGCGCACCGCGGCGGGGCCGCGGCCGGGCCGGCCTCGCGGCGGCCAACTTTAACTCTTGACGCCCCGACACTTTATCGTTAACGTTCCGGCCAGCGCTTCAGGGGCGAAAGTTCCGGAACCTAGCCGCACCAAGCTCGCTACCTGCGTTAAAGCAATCGTGGCGTGATTTCGGCGCCACGAGTGGGTGCGTGGCGGATGTGTAGCGATAAAGTAAGGCCTGCTCGCGCAGTCGGTTCTGGTGCGCGTCCGCTGGCTCAAGTCGAGGAGGACCGGTGTCTGACCGCGTAACGATCGCCCGCGTCGCAGAAGAGGCGGGGGTGTCGGCGATGACGGTGTCCAACGTGCTCAACGGGAAACCCGGCGCCTCCGACGAGACTCGGCGACGCGTGCTCGAGGTGGCCGAGCGGCTCGGGTACCAGGCCAACATCTCGGCGCGCAACCTCAAGGCCGGGCGCAGCGGGTTGATCGGAGTACTGACCCTCGATCTGACGACCCAGTACGGGTTGGAGATCGTGCGCGGGATCGCGGACGAACTCGCGGCCGCCGAACGCGAGCTGCTGATCAACGCGACCTATCAGGACGCGGCGCGCGAGATGGAGCGGATCGAGTTCCTCTCGCGCGGGCTGGTCGACGGGGTGTTGATGGTCGCCCCGGTGCTCGAGCCGGACACGGTGGACCTGTTGCGCCGCAAGAACGTCCCGTGCGTGGTGATCGATCCGCGGCGCCAGGACGTCGCGCTGCCCCGGGTGATCGTGGACAACTACCAGGGCATGCGCGCCGGCACAGAGCACCTGCTCGCCCTCGGGCACACGCGGATCGGCTACATCCGCGGCGAGGACGACATGGACAGCTCCACGATAAGGTTCCAAGGCTTCTGCGACGCGCTGTCCCTGGCCGGGCTCGAGGTCGACCCGAACCTGGTGGTGGACTGCGATTTCACCTATGCGCACGGGTTCCAGGCCGCCTCGGTGATGATCGCGGAGCACCGCCCGACGGCGATCGTGGCCGGCGCGGACCTGATCGCGTTCGGCGCGGTGGACGCCGCGCGGGCCCTCGGGCTCAACGTGCCCGAGGAGTTCTCCGTGGTCGGATTCGACGACCTGCCGCAGGCGGGCCAGAGCTTCCCGGGGCTGACCACGGTGCGCCAACCGCTGCACGACATGGGGCAGACCGCGGCACGGGCGCTGTTGTCGCTGCTCGACGGGCAGCGGCTGCTGATGGACCGGATGCAGCTGCCGACCGATCTGGTGGTGCGCGGCACCACCGCGCCCCCCGGGGACGTGGACGGCGGCCTCGCCCGGCTGCTGGCCGGCGGCGCCACGGACGGTGCGGGCAAAGCGGGCAAAGCGGGCAACGCGGCCGGCGGCGCGGACCGGGATGCGTGAGCCGATGCTGGTCATGTCGTATTTCACCGAGTCCGACGAGGCGCTGCACCTGGCCCTGAGCCACGACGGCGGCCACCGCTTCGAGCCGGTCGACGCCGGGCGTCCGGTGCTGCGCGGCAGTGTCGGGACCGGGGCGCTGCGCGATCCGTTCCTCGGGGTCGGGCCGGACGGGCTGATCCACCTGCTCGCCACCGACGGCTGGTCGAGCCCGTCGATCGTGCACGCCGTCTCGGCCGACCTGCGCAGCTGGTCGCCCCAGCGGCTGCTGCCGGTGATGGCCTCGGTGCCCGGGGCGCACAACGCCTGGGCCCCGGAGTTCTTCCACGACCACACGACCGGCCGCTACCACCTGATCTGGTCCTCGGTGGTGGACGCCGCGACGCCCGCGGAGAGCCGCGACTGGCAGAACATCGGCCAGGACCACCGGATCTGGTCGTGCGCCACCGAGGACTTCTCCACCTTCTCCGCGCCCGAGGTCTTCTTCGACCCCGGACACCCGGTGATCGACGCGACCGTCGTGCACGACGGAGAGCGCTTCTTGATGGCCTACAAGGACGAGCGCGGCATCAACGACCCCGCGACCAGCCACAAGCACATCCTGGTCACCTCCTTCGAGCGCCCCGGCGGACCCTACGCGCCGCCGCGGGGGCCCGTCGGCCCTTCGGCCACCGAGGGACCGAGCCTGTTCCGCCGCGACGACGGCTGGATCATGCTGTTCGACCAGTACCTCGAGGGCCGCTACGGCGCCGCGCGCAGCACCGACGGCTCGCGGTGGGAGCCGGCGAAGGTCGAGCTGCCGGCCGGGATGCGCCACGCCTCGGTGTTCACGATGCCGGGCTGACCGACCGGCCGCCGCCCGGGTTCCTCCCGTCCCCGCACGACTCCAAGGGACCAGCACGACTCCAAGGGATCAGCGCCACCCGTATAACAGTATAAGAGTTCTCATATGAGGAGTGAAACAATGGGGTTCTCACGCACACTCTCGCGCCGCTCGGTACTGAGAGGCGCCGGCGCTCTGGCCGGCTCCACTGCCGCACTGCCCCTGCTCAGCGCCTGCGGCGGGCAGGTGGGCACCTCCTCGGCCTCGGCCAAGGTGCAGGCGGTCAAGCCCGGCACGATCACCATCATGTCGCCCACCGGAGAGATCACCGACGACCTGGTCAAGGGCTTCGAGCAGGCCTACCCGCAGCTGAAGGTCACCCAGATCAACACCGACGCCACCCGGCTGAACGCGATGCTGGCCGCGGGCAACCCGCCGGACGTGGTGCGTGACGCCGGCACGGACGTGACCCCGTACATAGCCAGCCAGGGTCTGGCGCTGAACCTCGACGCCTACTTCGAGCAGTCCAGCGTCTTCCACGACGCCGACATCATGCCGGTCAACAACGTCTGGAAGTGGGACGGCACGCAGCAGGGCACGGGCTCGCGCTACGGCATAGCCAAGGACTGGTCGCAGGACGCGATGTGGTGGTACGACACGCAGCTGTGGGCGAACGCCGGCCTGGCCGCGCGCCGGCCGACCGACCCGATCACCTACGCCGAACTGCTCGACGCCGCCAAGGCGATGACCAAGAGCTCCGGCGGCAAGACGTCGATGTACGGGCTGTGGTACGTCACGCCCGACATCGACCGGATCGCCGCCATGGTGGCGACCGCGGGCGGGAAGATCATCTCGGACGACCTGGCCACGGTCGACTTCTCCTCCCCGGAGGCCCAGCAGGCGCTGGCCTGGATCGTGCAGGCGGGCAAGCAGGGCCTGGGCTACTCGGTGGCCAACCCCAGCCCCGACTGGGACGGTCCGGAGATGTTCGCGGGCAAGCAGGCCACCGCCTGCCAGGGCTACTGGTACACCGGCTTCACCGAGACCACCGCCCCCGGCTTCGAGTCCAAGCTCCAGTTCAACGCCGCGCCGCTGCTCGGCTCCACCAGGATCAGCCCGACCTTCGGCGCGGTGGGCTTCTGGATCCCGGCCAAGGCGAAGAATCCGGGCGCCTCCTTCGCCTGGCTCGAGTGGTACTGCGGCGGCGCCGGCGCCAAGCAGCGCATCTCCGCGGGCGACGGCCTGCCCTCGGTGCACTCGCTGCTCTCGGTGCTCCCGCAGCGCAACGACTTCGAGCGCGCCGTGATCGCGACGCAGAACAACGAGCTGGACTACATCAAGGTCGTCCAGGTCGCCTCGCCGTACGCGCTGAACACGGCGATCAACACCACGCTGGCCAAGGACTTCCCGCAGGCGATCACCGGTTCGCTCTCCGTCGGCCAGCTCGCCGACCTGCTGACCACCGACGTCAACGCCGTCCTGGCCGCCGGCAAGAAGGCCCTGGGCAAGTAGCGCGGGCCTCGCCGCCCAGCACAAGGACGAAGGAAGCGACCATGAGTGCACTGTCTCTCGGCGCCTCCCGCACGCGCCCCGCCCCGGCACCGCGCCGGGGCGCACGGGCGCGGCGGATACGCGCCGCCCTGGCCTTCTACGGGTTCATCTCGCCGTGGCTGGTCGGCACGATCCTGCTGACCGCGTTCCCGGTCGGCTACGCGGTCTACATCAGCTTCACCGACTGGAACGGGATGACCTCGTTCATGCCGTGGGTGGGCCTGGACAACTACCGGCAGGTGCTCACCTCCTCCGACACGCTCTCCGCGCTGTCCAAGACCCTGGTCCTGGCCGCGATCATCGTGCCGGTGAGCATCCTCGGCAGCCTCGCGCTGGCGGTCCTGCTCAACAAGCGCATGCACGGGCGCACGGTGATGCGCACGCTGATCTACCTCCCGGCCGTGGTGCCGCCGGTGGCCGCCGCGCTGATCTGGAAGGTCATCTTCGACAAGAACTCCGGCGCCGCCAACCGCATCCTGGCGCTGCTGCACCTGAACGCGGTGAGCTGGCTGACCGGGCAGATGGCCTTCGTCGCGATGATCATCGTGCTGGTGTGGGCGATCGGCTCGGGCATCATCATCAACCTGGCCGCGCTCCAGACCGTCCCGGCCGAGCAGCTCGAGGCCGCCAAGATGGACGGCGCCGGCCCGTTGACCACCTTCCGCCACGTCACGCTGCCGGCGATCTCGCCGATCCTGCTGTTCCAGACGGTGCTGGTGACCATCACCACGCTCCAGACCTTCATCCCGGCGATCCTGCTCTCGCCGATCAGCGACTCGAGCGTGGTGACCAACATCCAGCCGGCCAACGACGTGTACATGGTCGACGTCTACGAGCAGTACTTCGACTACTCGCGCTACGGCCTCGGCTCGGCCATGATCGTCGTCTTCTTCGTCGTGATCCTCGCGCTCACCGCGTTGATCTTCAAGTTCCTCGGCCGCAGCGTGTTCTACGCGGTCGACCCCACCGAGGGCAGGAGCTGACGCGTGTCCGTGCACGAGATATCCGCTGAAACCGCCGCGGCGCCCACGCCCGAACAGCCGCAGGCGCCGGCCGGGCCCCGCCCCGGACCGATCCGGCGCCGCCGCGAACGCCACCCGGTCGCGTTCGTCGTCCTGGTCGTGGCCTCGGTCCTGATCACCCTGCCCTTCGTCGAGCTGCTGATCAATGCCCTGACTCCGAGCTCGGACATCGGCGCCGACCGGTGGCTGCCGAGCGCCTTCCGGTGGGCGAACTTCACCGACGCGCTGCACTACATCCCCTACCTGAGCCTGGCCCGCAACTCGCTGGTGCTCTCCTCCCTGTTCGGGGTCCTGACCACGTTCAGCTCGGCGCTGACCGGCTACGGCTTCGCCCGGCTGCACGGGCCGGGCAAGAAGATCCTGTTCGGCGTCCTGGTGATGACGATGATGGTCCCGCCGATCGTCACCCTCATCCCCACCTACCTGCTCTTCTCCCTCTACAACCTGGTCGGCACGTACTGGCCGTGGGTGTTCTGGGGCGCGGCCGGCACCCCGTACACGATCTTCCTCTACCGGCAGTTCTTCTCCAGCCTCCCGAAGGAGCTGGAGGAGGCCGCGATCCTGGACGGGGCCGGGCGCATCCGGATCTTCTGCCAGATCTTCCTGCCGCTCTCCCGGCCGCTGCTGGTGACCGCGTTCGTGCTGGCGTTCAACGCGGTCTGGGGCGACTTCATCGGCCCCGACCTGTTCCTGAACTCCTCCAACACCACGCTCGCGGTCGGCATCTCCTCCGGCTACGACAACACCGCCGGGTACCCGGTCTACAACCTCCTCGCCGCCGGCGCGCTGCTCTACATCGTCCCGGTCGTCGTGCTGTTCCTGTTCGCCCAGCGCAGCTACGTGCGCGGGTTCGCCAGTTCGGGGCTCAAGTGAGTACCGCGCAAGGCGCCGGGCAGGCGCCGCGGCCGCTGTACCGCGACCCGATCCACGACGGGCCGACCGACCCGGTGCTCGTGTGGAACCGCGATCTCGGACAGTGGTGGATGTTCTACACCGCCCGCCGCCCCGCGGCGCCGGGGCCCGGAGTCGGCTGGGTGCACGGAACGGACATCGGCATCGCCGTCTCCGACGACGCCGGGGCGTCATGGCTCTACATCGGCACGGCCCGCGGCCTGGCCTACGAGCCGGGGCGCAACACCTACTGGGCGCCGGAGGTCTTCTGGGCCGAGGGCTGCTATCACATGTTCGTCTCCTACATCCGGGGTGTCCCGGACCGGTGGGAGGGCCATCCGCGCCGCATCCTGCACTACACCAGCGACGATCTGCTCGACTGGCGCCTGCACGCTCCGGTGGCCCTGGGATCGGAGAAGGCCATCGACGCCGCGGTCCACCGGCTGCCCGGCGGCGGCTATCGCATGTGGTTCAAGGACGAGGACCACGACTCGCACACCTACCGCGCCGACAGCACCGATCTGCTCTCCTGGGGCGGCGCGGAACCCGTGATCACCGGCCGGGCGCACGAGGGGCCGAACGTCTTCGCGCTGGGCGGCTGGTACTGGCTGATCGTCGACGAGTGGCGCGGCCTGGCCGTCTACCGGTCCGCGGATCTCGCGACCTGGACGCCGAACGGCCTGATCCTGGGCGAGGACACCCGCACCGCCGAGGACGACGACGTCGGTCGGCATGCCGACGTCGTCGAGGCGGGCGACGGCAGGCGCGCGTACGTCGTCTACTTCAGCCATCCCTGCCTCGGCTCCGACGGCCGCGAGGAGAGCTACGAGACGCGCCGCTCCTGGATCCGGGTGGCGGCCCTGCACGTGCGCGACGGCCGCCTGGTCTGCGACCGCGAAGAGCCGGTACCGGCCGGCTTCCTGCCGATCCCGATTCCCGCACGGCCCTGATTCCCGCACGGCCCTGATTCCCGCACGGCCCTGATTCCCGCACGACCCCGACAGCGGAAGGCAGTACCCCGATGAGCCACAGCCCCGCGCGCGCCGCCCGCTTCGTGCTCGACCCGGCCTTCGAGGTCGGCCGGGTCGACCCGCGGCTGTTCGGATCCTTCGTCGAGCACCTCGGCCGCTGCGTCTACACCGGGATCTACGAGCCCGGCCACCCCGCCGCGGACCGCGACGGCCTGCGCACCGACGTGCTCGAGCTCATCCGCGAGCTCGGCGTCACCGCGATCCGCTACCCGGGCGGAAACTTCGTCTCC
The DNA here is from genome assembly GCF_018139695.1 of Actinospica durhamensis. Lineage (GTDB taxonomy): Bacteria > Actinomycetota > Actinomycetes > Streptomycetales > Catenulisporaceae > Actinospica > Actinospica durhamensis. Next base: position 14,224 of record NZ_JAGSOG010000002.1, read on the forward strand.
GGATACCGCTGGGAGGACGGGGTCGGACCGCTCGAGCAGCGCCCCCGGCGGCTGGATCCGGCATGGCGCTCGATCGAGACCAACGCGTTCGGACTCGGCGAGTTCATCAATGCCCTGCGCAAGATACCGGGCAGCGAGCCGATGCTCGCGGTCAACCTGGGCACCCGCGGTGTCCAGGAAGCACTCGATCTGCTCGAATACGCCAACCACCCGGGCGAGACCACCTTGTCGGACCAGCGCGCCGCCGCCGGGGACAAGCAGCCCTACGGGGTCAGGCTGTGGTGCCTGGGCAACGAGATGGACGGCCCCTGGCAGATCGGGCACAAGAACGCCGAGGAGTACGGACGCCTGGCCGCGGCCACGGCCTGGGCGATGCGCCTGATCGATCCCGACATCGAACTGGTCGCCTGCGGAAGCTCGACCCGCGCTATGGACACCTTCGGCACCTGGGAGGCCACCGTCCTGGCCCACACCTACGACCTCGTCGACTACATCTCCATGCACGCCTACTACGAGGAGAAGGACGGCGACCGCGACTCGTTCCTCGCCTCCGCCGCCGACATGGAGGCGTTCATCGACGGGGTGGTCGCCACCTGCGACCACGCCGCGGCCGTGCGCAAGTCCGGCAAGAGGATGCGCATCTCCTTCGACGAGTGGAACGTCTGGTACTCCACCCGTCCGGGAGCCGGCCCCGAAACCCGGGAGTGGGCCGAAGCCCCGCGGCTGCTCGAAGACGTCTACACCGTCACCGACGCCGTGGTGGTCGGTTCGATGCTCATCGCCCTGCTGCGCCACGCCGACCGCGTCGCCATCGCCTGCCTCGCGCAGCTCGTCAACGTCATCGCCCCGATCATGACCGAGCCCGGTGGGCCGGCCTGGCGCCAGACCACGTTCTTCCCGTTCGCCGAGACCGCCAAGTACGCGCGCGACGCCCGCGTCCTGGCCGTCAACGTCCACGCCCCCACCCACGAGACCGCCAAGCACGGAAGCGTCCCGCTCGTGCACGCCACGGCAGTCACCGCGGCGGACAGTGAGCACGCACCGGTGACGATCTTCGCGGTCAACCGCAGCCAGAGCGAGGCGCTGCCCCTACAGGTCGACCTGCGGGGCCTCGACCACCTCACCCGCGTGATCGAACACGTCGGCATTCACGATGAGAACCCTGATGCGGCCAACACCCTGGCCGAGCCGGAACGCGTCGCGCTCAGACCGATCGAGGGCAGCGCGGTGACCGTCACCGGTGCGGGCAGGGCCCTGACCGCGACGCTCCCGCCCCTGTCCTGGAGCCTGATCCGGCTCGGCTGAACCCGGCCACGTACGCGTTCTTACACGTTCCAGGAAGCCGGGCTCCACCGGCTTGCGAACACCACCGCGACGAACGGAACGGAGCACCAGCCATGCCGACGCACACCCGAACGCACCGCCCCCAGACGTCCGCCCGGGCGCCCGAACGCCGCCGGCCGAAGACCCTTGCCGCGGTGCTCACCGCCCTGCTCGTCGCGGCGATCGGCCTGGCCCTGAGCCTCACCGCCTTGAGCAGGCACGCGGCCGCCGCCTCGGCCCCCGCTCCCGCGACACCGGCCGACTCGATGGCCACCGTCGTCACCGTCAACGGCCAGCCGATCCCGGTGAGGGAGTTCGAGCTCTTCTTGGCCCAGGACCGCGCCGCCACCTTCCAGCACTTTCAGCAGAAGTACGACGACAACGACGGCGCGAACTTCTGGACCACGCCGTACGGCGGGCAGACCCCCACGCAGTACCTCGAGCACCAGGCCGTCGCCGACGCCACCAGCGCGACCGTGCAACTGCAACTCGCCCGGACATACGGCCTGGCCGCGGATATCGGCTACCCGGCGTTCCTGAAATCCCTCGCCGCCGAGAACACCCAGCGCCGAGAGGACGTCAAGAGCGGCAAGCCGATATACGGGCCCGAGCAGTACACGGAGACGACGTACTTCCTGTACGAGCAAAGCACTCTCGCCACCGAGCTCACGACGACACTCACGAGCCGCAACGTGATTCCGGTGACCGATGCCGCGCTGCGCGCCTACTACGCCGCACACGCTTCGGACTATCAGACGACGTCGACCAGCAAGTCGGTGGTCGCCGGCCCCCAGTCCGCGCCGGGGCTCGAGTCCTTTGACCAGGTCAAGAGCGAAGTCGAGCAAGACTACGCGACGTACGCGTACGACGCGTTCGTCGCCCGGCAGGCGGCCGCTGCCACCGTTCGGATCGATCAGCGAGAGCTGAGCTCCATCGATGTGAGCTGATACGGCTCGTCCCTCGTCTCTCGACTTTCATCTCCCACCCCTGATTCTCCACCGTCCGAGGAGTCGCGATGACGCGTGCGCGCGTCGGCTCTCGCAGGCCGGACTGCCTCCTCTCGGCACGTGGCCCGCCCCGCCCGACTGGGCCAAGCCGATCCGAGCCCTCGCGGGCGACAGCTCCACTGCACCTCACGCACCACCAGAGAGCACCAACCCTCTGAAAGGGGACAATGATGTCCACTGCGCGAAAGCGGCTGGCCCTCGTCACAGCCGTCGCGCTCAGCCTGGCCGGAATGAGCGTGGTCACGGCCACCTCCGCCCAAGCCGCGTGCAGCACCTACTACGTCTCACCGACCGGCAGCGACAGCAACACCGGTTGCAGCACAAGCGCCCCGTGGCAGTCGTTGGCCCAGGTCAACGCGACCACGTTCGCAGCCGGTGCCCAGGTCCTTTTCCAGGACGGCGGCTCGTGGACCGGGACGCTGCATCCGCTCGGCTCCGGCACCAGCGGCAGCCCGATCGTGGTGTCCAACTACGGCTCGGGCTCGGCCCCGATCATCGCCGGCGCCGGGGCGGCCGAGGCGGTCTACCTCGACAACCAGTCCTACGTCACCATCGAGAACCTGGAGATCACCAACACCGCCGCCACCGCCGCCGTGCGCAGCGGGATCGAGGTGCAGAACGACACCAGCGGCATCCTGTCCGGCATCTCGATCATCGACAACGACATCCACGACGTCCTCGGCTACTGGAGCAGTTCCGAGGGGGTGCAGCCGACCAACTCCTCCGGCATCGCCTTCAACCTCAACGACTCCTCCACCACCAACGGGTGGAACGGTGTGACGATCCAGGGCAATACCCTGACGAACACCGACGTCGGCGCCATCTACCTCGGCTCGCTCAACGGGACCGGGCACAACATCGCCACCAGCAACGTCGTGATCGAGAACAACACGATCACCAACGCCGGCGGCAACGACATCGTCTGCGTCTACTGCGCATCGCCCCTGGTGCAGTACAACGTCGCCTCCGCCAGCGGCTGGCGCTACTCGGGCGCCGGCCTGTGGACGGCCCTGTCCACGAACGGCGTCTGGCAGTACAACGAGGTCACCGACCAGGGCCGGGCCGGCTCCGACGGCGAGGCCTTCGACATCGACCACGGCACCAGCGGCACGATCCTGCAGTACAACTACAGCCACGCGAACCCCTACGGCTTCCAGGAGTACTGCTGCGGCGGAAGCACCGGAGCCGCCACCTCGATCGTCCGCTACAACATCAGCCAGAACGACGGGGCCTCGAACTCGGTGCTCCCGCACCAGGCGTACGTGGGGACCGGCAGCACGGCGAACTTCTACAACAACACGATCTACCTCAGCGCGTCGGACAACGCGCCGATCTACGGTGACGCCGCCCCCACCGGGCTCAACTACGACAACAACATCTTCTACAAGCTCGGGACGGGCGGCTACGGCACCGGCGGCACCTGGAGCCACAACGTCTTCTACGGCAACCACCCGACGTCAGAACCCTCCGACACCGCCAAGCTGACCACGGATCCGTTGTTCTCCTCGCCCGGCGGCGGCGGAAACGGTCTCGCCTCGGCCGCGGCGTACGAACTCCAGGGCGGCTCGCCCGCGCTCGGCTCCGGCGAGCTCATCAGCGGAAACGGCGGCCTCGACTTCTTCGGCAACGCGGTCTCGTCCACCGCGGCACCGAACCGCGGCGCCTACAACGGCAGCGGGGTCTCCGCCGCCACGCTCCGCGGATACTGGACCTTCGACGAGGGCACGGGTACCACGGCCGCCGACAGTTCCGGCTCGGGGCACACCGGCACGCTCGAGGCCGGCGCGTCCTGGACGACCGGGGTCGTCGGGGCCCACGCCGTCAGCCTGACCGGAGCGAGCAACAGCTACGTCGACGTGCCGGGGCCGGTCGTCGACACCAGCCAGAGCTACACGGCCGCGTTGTGGGTCAAGCTCAACTCCGTCACCGGCTCGAACCAGACCTTCACCAGCATCGACGGCACCAACATCAGCCCGTTCTATCTGCAGCTGACCAGCGGGAAGTTCGCCTTCGTCGCCCGCAGCAGCGACTCGACCAGCTCGACCGCGACCCAGGTGACGGCGACGTCGGCCGCCACCGCGGGCACCTGGTACCAGGTCACCGGCGTCTACGACAACAGCGCGCACACCCTCGCGCTCTACGTCGACGGCACCCTCCAGGGCACGGCCTCGTTCTCCTCGCCCTGGACCGCGTCCGGAGACACCGTGATCGGGCGCGCGAAGTGGAAGGCCGCCAGTGTCGACTTCACCAACGGCGCCATCGACGACGTGCACCTGTACGCGCAGGCGCTCAGCGCGAGTGCGGTCGCCGCGCTGGCGGCCGAGTAGCCGGTGAACGCCGGGTAGCAAGGCGGTTCAGAGCACTTCAGGGCAGTTGAAAGCAGTTGCGCGACAGGCGGTGTGGGGCGTGCGTGCGCGCCCGGCACCGCCTGTCTCCTTGGCGAATCGCGCAAGATTTCTGCTCGTTTCTGAGCGATTCATTGATCGAACAACCAGATCTGTGCAGGATGAAGCCACTCAATCGGGAGCCCTCCGGGGCCGTGAGTGGCTGGTCGTGCTCGCTGTGCGCGGCTCGCCCTTCGCGCGAGACAGAGAGAAAAACGACCGACACTATGGCGAACCTTCTGAGCGAGACGATCCGGCGGCACAAGGCCGGCGCGGCCGCGGGTGTGTACTCGGTGTGCTCGGCTCATCCGCTGGTCCTGGAGGCGGCGATCCGCCAGACGCTCGCCGATGGCGGGTACCTGCTGGTGGAGGCCACCTCCAATCAGGTCGACCAGTTCGGCGGATACACCGGCATGACGCCGGCGGACTTCCGCGACCTGGTCCTGGAACTGGCCGACCGCTTCGGGCTCGAGCGCTCGCGCGTCCTGCTGGGCGGGGACCACCTGGGCCCGAACCGCTGGCGCGACCGGCCGGCCGAGGAGGCGCTCGCGCTCGCCGAGGAGCTGGTGGCCGCGTACGTGTCCGCCGGCTACACCAAGATCCACCTCGACTGCAGCATGTCCTGCGCCGGAGATCCCGAGCCGCCCGGCGACGAGCTGGTGGCGGCGCGCGCGGCCCGGCTGCTGCGGGTGGCTGAGCAGGCGCAGTCCGCACGCGTGGGGCGTGCGGACTGCGTCTACGTCATCGGCACCGAGGTGCCCGTGCCGGGCGGCGCGCACGAGACGCTCGAGCGGCTCACCGCGACGCCCGCCGCGGCCGCCCGCCACACCCTCGAGCGCCACCGCGCCGCGTTCGCCGACGCCGGGCTCGAGGACGTCTGGCCGCGCGTGGCGGCCCTGGTCGTGCAGCCGGCCGTCGAGTTCGACCACCTGCAGGTCATCGACTACGACCGGGCCGGCACGCGCGAGCTCCTGACCGTCCTCGAAGACGAGCCGCACCTCGTCTTCGAGGCGCATTCCACCGATTACCAGACCACGGCGCACCTGACCGAGCTGGTCGAGGACCACTGGGCGATCCTCAAGGTCGGGCCCGGACTGACCTTCGCGCTGCGCGAGGCACTGTTCGCGCTGGCCCGCATCGAGGACGAGCTGCTGCCCGCCGACCTGCGCTCGAACCTGGTGGACGTGGTCGACGCGGTGATGCTCGCCGAGCCCGGCTACTGGGAGGGCTACTACCCGGGAACCGCGGCCGAGCAGAAAATCGCCCGCCGATACAGCTACAGTGATCGTCTGCGCTACTACTGGCCGCACCCCGAGGTGGCGGCCGCCGTCGAGCGCCTGATGACCAACCTCTCCGCGCTGGACATTCCGCTGCCGCTGGTCAGCCAGTTCCTGCCGGAGCAGTTCGCCCGCGTGCGCGCGGGAGAACTCGCCGCGACGCCGCACGAACTGGCGGTGGACAAGGTGCGCGACGCACTGCGCCCCTACGCGGCGGCGACCGCCGGTGCCGCGTGGCCCGGCACCGACAAAGAAATCACCGAGATTCCCGAGACCAGCGAAGCAGGAGAGCCCGTCCATGTCTGACGTCGCAGCACTCAAGACCGCGCTCTCCGGCACGGCCACGTACGGCGAGATCCGGCAGCAGCCGGACGTGTGGCGCGAGACCGCGCGGATCCTCACCCAGCGCCGTACCGAGCTCGACGCCTTCCTCGCGCCGCTGCTCGCCCGCGAGAACCTGTGCATCGTGCTCACCGGCGCGGGGACCTCCGCGTTCATCGGGCAGATCGCCGCGCCCTCGCTCGGCGAGCGGCTCGGCCGGCGGGTCGAGGCGGTGGCCACCACCGACCTGGTCTCGCACCCGAGCGCCTACCTGCCCAAGGACGTCCCGACGCTGCTGGTCTCCTTCGCCCGCTCCGGTGACTCGCCCGAGAGCACGGCGGCCACCGAACTGGCGGACCAGCTGCTCGGCGAGGTCAACCACCTGATCGTCACGTGCAACGGCGACGGGGCTCTGCACCGCGCCCACGCCGCGCGCCCCGGCTCCTTCGTCCTGCTCCTGCCCGAGCGCTCGCACGACGTCGGCTTCGCGATGACCTCCAGCTTCACCTCGATGCTGCTGTCGGTGCTGCTCGCCTTCCGCGGCGACGACGAGGCCACCGTGGAGGCGCTCGCCGCCGCGGCCGAGGGCCTGCTCGCGCAGGAGGAGTCGATCGCCCGGCTCGCCGCCACCGTCCCGCAGCGCCTGGTCTACCTGGGCGGCGGTCCGCTGACCGGCCTGGCCCGCGAGTCGGCGCTCAAGACGCTGGAGCTGACCGCCGGACAGGTGGTCGCGTACTACGACTCGTCCCTCGGCTTCCGGCACGGTCCCAAGGCCGTGCTCGACGCGCACTCCCTCGCCGTCGTCTTCCGCTCCGCCGACCGCTACAGCAGCGCCTACGACGAGGACATCGTCAACGAGCTGTGCGCGTCGATCGGGCGGGAGCGGGTGCTGACCGTCTCCGCCGGCCCGGCGGGCGCGCAGCCGACCGCGGGTCCGGACTGGGTGCTGCCCGGGCTCGACACGCTGGACGACGCGTACCTCGCGGTCGCGTTCGTCGTGTTCGCGCAGCTGTTCGCCCTGTACTGCTCGGCCGCGCTCGAGCTGACCCCGGACAACCCGTTCCCGGACGGCAACGTCAACCGCGTCGTCAAGGGTGTGATCATCCACCCCCTGGTCGATGTGCCGGCGCGGGGCGCCGCGGAACTCCGGCGATGACGGCCGCGTACTTCCTGGGCGTCGACGGCGGCGGCACCAAGACCGCCTACGTCGTGCTCGACGGCACCGGACGGACCGTGGCCGAGGTGGTCGGCCCGAGCTGCTACTACTTCGCCTCCGGGATCGAGCTGCTCGAGCGGGTACTGACCGCGGGCGTGGCCGAGGTCACCGCCGCGGCCGGGATCACTCCGGACCGGCTCGACCACGCGTTCTTCGGCCTGCCCGGCTACGGAGAGAACAGCGCGGACGTCCCGCTGGTCGACGCCATCGTGCGCGGCCTGCTCGGGCACGACCGCTTCACCGTGGACAACGACATGGTGGGCGGCTGGGCCGGGGCGCTGGCCGGCGGGGACGGGATCAACGTCGTCGCCGGCACCGGGTCGATCGCGTACGGCGAACGCCGCGGCGTGGGACACCGGGCCGGCGGCTGGAGCGAACTGTTCGGCGACGAGGGCTCCGCGTACTGGGTCGCGGTCCAGGGGCTCAACGCGTTCAGCCGGATGAGCGACGGACGCCTCCCGCGCGGGCCGCTGCACACTCTGCTCGCCGCCCGGGCCGGCATCACCGCCGACCTCGACCTGGTCGGCGTGGTCGTCGACCGGTGGGGCGGACGGCGCGCCGAGATCGCCGCACTGTCCACGGCCGTCGTCGAGGCGGCCGACGCGGGTGACGCCGCGGCCGGCGCGATCCTGCGCCGGGCCGGGGAGGAACTGGTCGCGCTGGTCCAGGCCTGCCGTGAGCACCTCGGCTACCAGGACGGCGAACCCGTGGACGTGTCGTATTCGGGCGGCATGTTCTCCGCCCCGTCCTTCCACCAAGCATTCACCCAAGCCCTTCAGGCCGCAGGGCCTGAATACCTGCTCCGTGCACCGGCGTACGGCCCCGTGGTGGGCTCCGCCCTCTATGCGATGAAGCGGCACGGGGCCGCACTTGCCCCGCCTCTCGGCGGGTCCGCACCGAACCTCGAAGGAGAGGTTATCGATGTCTGATATCCAGACGGCGCCTGCCGCGCAGGCCACCGAGGTCAATACCCTGACTCGGAAGATAGGCCTGTTCCAGGCCGTCACCATCAACATGAGCCAGATGTGCGGCATCGGTCCGTTCGTGACCATCCCGCTGATGGTGGCCGCGTTCGGCGGACCGCAGGCGATCATCGGCTGGATCGTCGGCGCGATCCTCGCCCTGGCCGACGGACTGGTGTGGGCCGAACTCGGCTCCGCGCAGCCCGGCTCCGGCGGCACCTACGTCTACCTGCGTGAGGCGTTCCAGTACCGCAGCGGGCGGCTGATGCCGTTCCTGTTCATCTGGACGGCGATGCTGTTCATCCCGCTGATCATGTCCACCGGTATCCAGGGCATGGTGCAGTACCTGCAGTACCTGTGGCCCTCGATGAGCACCGGCCAGGGCGACATCCTCGGGATCGGCCTGACCGCGCTGCTGGTGCTGATGCTCTGGCGCAAGGTGGAGAACATCGGCAAGCTCACGGTCGGCATGTGGGTCGTGATGATCATCTGCGTGTGCGCCGTGATCCTCGCCTGCTTCACCCACTTCCACCCGTCGATGGCCTTCACCTGGCCGCACGGCGCGATCTCGCTGACGCACGGCTCGTTCTGGATCGGCTTCGCCGGCGGCCTGACCGTGGGCGTCTTCGACTACCTCGGCTACAACACGACCGCCTACATGGGCGCCGAGATCAAGAACCCCGGGCGCAACATGCCGCGCTCGATCATCTTCTCGATCCTCGCGATCGGCGGCATCTACCTGGTCATGCAGATCGGCGTGCTCGGCGTGGTGCCGTGGCGGGACATGCTCAACACCAACAGCATCGACTCCACCTCGATCGGCGCGGCCGTGCTGCAGCAGACCTGGGGCAAGGGCGCGGCGCAGGTGGTCACCGTGCTCGTCGTGATCACCGCCTTCGCCTCCGTGTTCACCGGACTGCTCGGCGGTAGCCGGGTGCCGTTCGACGCGGCGCGCGACGGGATGTTCTTCCGCTCCTTCGGGAAGCTGCACCGCAAGCACGGGTTCCCGACCGTGGGCCTGCTCGTGATGGGCGCGATGACGGCGCTGAGCTTCCTGTTCGCCCGCCACATCGGCAGCTCCGCCTCGCACCCGCCGCTGTCCGTGCTGATCTCGCTGCTGACCACGGTGATGATCATCGTGCAGTCGATCGCGCAGATCGTCGCGGTGCCCGTGCTGCGCAAGCGGCAGCCGAACCTGGCCCGGCCGTACAAGATGATCCTCTACCCGCTGCCGACCATCGTGGCCGGCATCGGCTGGGCCACCATGTACCTGTGGTCGGACAAGGCCAACCCGGGCGTGCACCCGATCGAGTGGTCGCTGGCGTGGCTGGCCCTGGGCTGTGTCGCCTTCCTGATCTGGGCGCGCAAGGAGAAGTCCTGGCCGTTCGGGCCCAAGGAGATCCGCGAGCAGTTCCTCGAGGAGCAGGCGCGCGACGCCGAGCCCGCACTGGTCGGTTAACGCGACCCGCACCACGACGCGCCCCATCCGTACGCGCCGCCCGCTTCCTGGGCGGCGGGTACGGATGGGGCGTTTAGGCTTGGGGGAGAGCCAGCACAGCCCCGGGGGCCAGAGCGGAGGAAGACCACCCGTGCAGCCGTCCGACCCGGACACCACGCCGCGCACCGCCGGCCGCAAGCGCTCCGAACGGATGCGCAGGCTGCTCGCGCTGCTGGCCGGCCGGGTACAGGAGGCGCCGCTGACGCTGGACGAGCTCGTCGCCGAACTGGGCGTGTCGAAGGCCACGCTCCGGCGGGACCTGGCCGCTCTGGAGGACGAGCAGCTCGTCGTACGCACGCACGGCGGGGTACGGGCCCGCGAGGGCGGGGCGCTGGAGATCCCGGTGCGGCTGCGCACCGCTCAGGCCAGCGTGGCCAAGCAGGCGATCGGCCGGGTCACCGCGCGGCTGATCCCGTCCGGGGAGCAGCACACCCTGGCCGTGTGCGGCGGCACCACCACCACCGAGGTGATCCGGGCCCTGCGACGCCGCACCGGGCTCACCGTCATCACCAACGCGCTGCCGCTCGCCGCGGAGGCCGCCGCCTGGTCGAACATCAGGGTGATCATCACCGGCGGGCTGGTGCGCGCGCACTCGCTCGAGGCGGTCGGACCGCTGTCCGAGGGCGCCTTCAACTCCTTCACCGTGGCCACGGCGGTACTCGGGGCCGACGGCGTGAGCGCCGAGCACGGGGTGACCACGCACGACGAGACCGAGGCCCGGGCCAACCGCGCCATGCTCTCGCGCGCGCAGCGGGTGATCGTGGTCGCCGACGGCACGAAGATCGGGAGGTCGACGCACGCGCCGCTCGCGGACCTGGCCCGGGTGGACGACCTCGTCACCGACAAACACGCCGACGCCGCGGAGCTTGATCGCATCCGCGGCGCCGGCGTGAGAGTGCACGTGGCCTGACTCGGCTCGTCTAACCGAGCGTCAGCAGCCTCCGCGTCCCGTTCCCGCCCAGCGCGACCGGGGAGCGGCGCAGCGACAGGGGCAGGGCGTCGCCGTGCGCGGCGACCATCGCGTCGCACAGCTGCCAGATCTCGTCGACGGTGAGCACCGCCGCGGTGGCCGGGTCCGCCATGGCGGCGTGCCTGATGTGCCGGGGCTCGCCCTCCACGGCCGCCGCGACGACGAGTTCGACGACGTTGAGAAAGTGCCGGTTCGCGGCCGCCAGCTGCGGCGGCAGCGCTCCGACGTGGTGCGGGTGCACGCCGAGCCGGTCCACGGTGGCCGGCACCTCGACGGCCGCGCCCTCCGGCAGGTTCGTGATGAGCCCGGTGTTGGGCGTGGTGACCTGGATGATGCGGTGGGTGCCGGTGGCCATGCTGTGGATCACCTGCGGGGCGTACTCGGCGGCGTCCGCCTCCCACGCGTCGGGCAGCACGGTGCCGGCCTCGAGCCCGGCCCGCAGCGCCGCGTACTCGGTCAGGTTCTCCGCGCTGATCCCGAGGTAGTCGTCGACCGGGATGCGCAGCCGGTCGATCTCGCTGGGGTGCCTGAGGTACCAGGGCACGTACTCGCTCGAGTGCTCGCTGGTCTCGGTGGGGTAGTAGCCGAGCCGGCGGTACATGTCCACCCGGACCCGCCGGGCGAGCTCGGCGTCCGCGTCGATCGCGGCGTCGAGCGCCGGGTAGAGGTCGCGGCCCTGGTGCTGCCAGCGCAGGATCCACGCCTGGTGGTTGACGCCCGCGGACAGGTAGTCGACCTCCTCGTGCGGGACGCCCACGATCTCGCACAGGCCGCGCACGGTCCAGTACACCGAGTGGCAGAGCCCGGCGACCTTCAGCCGGGGCGCGACGGCCGCGAGGAACTGGATGTTCATCGCCATCGGGTTGGTGTAGTTGAGCAGCCAGGCCTGCGGGCAGACCTCGGCCATGTCCACGGCGAGCGCCTCGAGCAGCGGGAAGGTGCGCAGCGCGCGGAAGATCCCGCCGATGCCGAGGGTGTCGCCGATGGTCTGGCGCAGCCCGGCGGCGGCCGGGACGGTGAAGTCGGTGACGGTCGCGTCGTGGCCGCCCACGGCCACCATGTTGACCACGACGTCGGCGCCGGCCAGCGCCGCGCGCCGGTCCACGCTGGTGGTCACGGTCGGCGCAGCGCCCAGGGCCGCGGCGGTCTGCGCGGCGAGCGCGGCCGCGACCTCGAGCCGCTCGGGGTTGATGTCGTGCAGAGCGATCGCGCAGTCGGCGAGCTCCGGGAACGAGAGGATGTCGTGCAGCAGCTGCCGGGTGAAGACCACCGAGCCGGCGCCGACGAAGGCAATGCGGATCACGCCAGATCTCTTTCAGGTGCGGTGAGCGGAAGTACGTACAGCGGGAGGGTGTGCATCCAGGTCAGCCCTTGAGGCCGGACATGCTCATGGTCTGCACGAACTGCCGCTGCGCGAACAGGAAGGCGAGGATCAGCGGCGCGGTGGCCACCACGTTGCAGGCCATGAGCTCCTGCCAGTCCACGTGGTGCGCGCCCTGGAAGTTGATCAGGCCGAGCTGGATGGTGAACTTGCTCGGGTCGTTGATCGCGATCAGCGGCCACAGCAGGTCGTTCCACGAGTTGAGCAGCGTGAACACGGCGAGGGTGGCGAGCGCCGGGCGGGCTAGCGGCAGCACGATGCGCACCAGGACGCCGAGCGTGGTCAGCCCGTCGATCCGGCCGGCCTCCTCCAGCTCCTTGGGCAGCGACAGGAAGAACTGCCGCATCAGGAAGACCCCGAAGGCCGAGGCGAGGAAGGGCACGAACGCCGCGCCGAGCGTGTTGATCAGACCCAGCTTCGAGAACATGAAGTAGGTCGGGATCATCAGCATCTGGGTCGGGATCATGATGGTGGCCAGCAGCGCCACGAACGCCACGCCCCGGCCGCGGAAGGACAGCCGCGCGTACGCGTAGCCGCCGAGCGAGCACAGCACCAGGTGGCTGGCGATCGCCACGCCCGAGACGATCAGGGAGTTGAGCATCCAGTGCAGCACCGGCGCGTCCTGGAACAGCCGGACGTAGCCGCCGATGTGCAGCGAGCTCGGCAGGAAGCGCGGCGGGAACCTGTTGATGTCGCCGTTGTCGGTGAACGAGGTGAGCACCATCTGCAGCAGCGGCAGCATGAACAGCAGCGAGAGCGGGGCGAGCAGCAGGTGCCAGCGGCTGAACCGCGGCTTGCGGCGCGCGGTGCGGCCGCGCCGGGGAAGCGGGGAGGTGGGGGTGGTCTCGGCCATCAGAACGCCTCGATCTTGCTGCGTCGGGAGTAGGCGACCAGACCGAGCGTGAGGAGCAGCGTCGCGGCGAACAGCGCGTAGGCGGCCGCCGAGCCGTAGCCGTACCTGGAGAGGTTGAACGCCTCGTTGTAGATGAAGTACACGACGGTCTGGCTGGCGCCGAGCGGCCCGCCGTGCGTGGTGGTCAGCACGAGCTCGAAGATCTGCAGCACCGAGATCGTCTCCCAGATCCCGACGAACACCGTGACCGGCGCGAGGCTGGGCAGGATGACGTGGCGGAACTGCTGCCAGCCGTTGGCGCCGTCCATCCGCGCCGCCTCCAGGCAGTCCTGCGGGATGTCCTGCAGGGCCGCGAGGTAGACGATGACGGAGAAGGCGAGGTCGCTCCACAGGTAGATCACCGCGATGACCCACATGACCTCGTGCGGGTCGGTCAGGAAGCCCTGGCGCGGCAGGTCGAGCACCCGCAGCACGTTGTTGACCAGCCCGAACTGCGGGTCGAAGACGAAGTTCGCCAGGATGCCGGTGGCCGCGGCGGAGACGACCATCGGCACGAACAGCGCGGTGCGGTAGAACGCGATGAAGCGGATCTTCCGGTTGAGCGCGACGGCGATGAACATGCCGAGCACGAGCACCACCGGCACGTAGAGCACGGTGAACATCACCGTGTGGTCCACCGCGGCGCGGAAGTCGGGGTCCTGCACCATGTTCGAGTAGTTCGCCCAGCCGATCTGCTGGGGCGGGGTGAATCCGTCCCAGTGCTCGCGGGAGATCAGGAACGCCCAGCCGGCCGGGAACAGGGTGAGTCCGAGGATCACCAGCGTGGCGGGCAGCGCGAAGGACCAGCCGGTCAGGTTCGCCACCATGCGCCGTCGCCGCCGGGTGTAGGTGCGTCCCGTGTCGGTGCTCGCCACGGTGCCGGTCGCGAGCTGCCCGCGTTCGCCGCGGCCGGCGCGCGTGGCCTTGTCGTGGTCGGAGATGAGGAGGCCGTTTTTCATGGCGCGGCCTCAGTCGCCCTGCTTGAGCGCGACGTTCGCCTGGGCGGCCGCCTGGGCGAGCGCCTGCTGCGGGGTGCTCTGCCCCTGCAGTACCTCGGCGATGGCCTGCCCGACGGCCTGCGAGAGACCGGTGTAGCCGGGGACGGTCGGGCGCGCGGTGGTGGCGTTCTGCAGGTTCTGCTCCAGCACGTCCGTGCCCGGGTACTCCTTGGCGTAGGCGGCGAACTCGGGGCTGGTCACCTCGCTGCTGCGCAGCGGCAGGTTGCCCGTGGCCAGGTTGAACTGGGGGTCGATGGCGGCGGAGGTGAGCCACTCGGCGAACTGGTAGCTCCAGTAGGAGCGGTCGGCGTCGTGGTGGTCGAACAGCGTCCACACGTCCGGACCCGAGATGGTCTGGTGGCTCGTGCCGTTGAAGGAGGGCAGGTAGGTCACCCCGTAGTCGAGGCCCGCCGAGACGTTGTCGGCCAGCTGCCACGGACCGGTCATGATCATGCCGATGAGCCCGGACTTGAACAGGTCGGCGTACTTGTCGTCGTCCTGGGACAGGTAGACGGACTTGTCGTCGACGGCCATCTGCTGCAGGAAGGTGAGGGCGGAGACGCCGGCGGGGGAGTCGAAGGCGGCCTTCTGGTTGTCCGGCGTCAGGATGCTGCCGCCCTCCTGCCACAGCAGCGGCCAGAAGTGCCAGGTGGTGTCCTCGCTGCCGGAGACGGAGTAGGCGGTGCCGTAGATGTTCTTCGCCGGATCGGTCAGCTTCTCGGCCGCGGCCCGGAACTGGGCCCAGGTCCAGTCGTTCGTCGGATAGGGCAGGCCGGCCGCCTGGAACAGCTTCTTGTTGTACATCAGGCCTATGTTGTCGACCACCGCGGGGAAGCCGATGACCTCGCCGTTCGGGGTGGCGGTCTGCCGGGCCGCGGGCGGGAACTCGTCCCACTTCACCGACGGGGCCTTGACCTGGTCGGTCAGGTTCAGGGTGCGGCCGGACTCCTGGAGCTCGGTGGCCCAGGAGCCGAAGGTGTAGGAGATGTCCGGGTAGTCCCCGCTGGTGAACGCCGCGGTCAGCTTGGGCAGCAGCTGGTCGGTGGTGGGCGCGCCCGGGTAGAGGTCCACCGTCACGTTCGGGTGCAGCGCGTGGAACTGCTTGGCCAGCCCCTCGAGCACCTTTTCCGGGGCGATGTCCTGCCCGCTCCAGATCGTGATCGTGACGGGCTTGTTCACATCCAGGGTGCCCGAGCCGCCGGAGGAGGAACAGCCGGCGGTCAGTGATGCCGCGAAAAGGACAGAGGCCATGGGGAGGGCCTTGAAAGCTCTGCTTGGCACGGATCGATCTCCTCATCGTCGAGGTGGGCGAGTGAACGGGGTGGCGTCATTGAACAAGGCGGCCGGAGCAGGGACAAGATCCACAGGTGTTTCGCTCAATCCCGTTGCGCGTTTCGCGCACCGCGGCGCCCGCGCCCGAACCCGCACCCTCGCTTGGCAGCCTCTGGACCGGCCCGGTAGAGTGCCGAGCGTCGCGTGGGAACGCGACGGTAGAGGTACGCCCATCCGGTATGCCGGCCACAGCCGAGAGCCCGGACCGAGTCGCCAGGACCGCAGCCGGATTCCGAGGCGGGGACGTGCCCTCGAACACAGTGGAGCCCGGCATGCGCCTTCTCGATGCCGCAGCACTCGGTTTCCCGTCGACCGCCGCGAGGTCCGCGACCTACGCGACCTGCGCCCGGAGCAGGCACAGGCAGATCTGCCGCCCAGCTCCCGCCGCCCGCGCGCCTCTCGCGCCGCGCGCCTTCTGACGATCCGCCGACCCCGCCGTTCCCGCAGGCCGATTCCGCCTGCCGGTGCGACGACGGCCGGACGCGGGCGTCATCGCGCGCGGGTCCGGCCGCCGAGCCTTGGAGAATCCGTTGTCCCGAACGAGCAACACCACCGCCGTCGTCATGCACCGCTCACAGCGGGTGGCCGTGATCCTGGAGCGGCTGGCCGGCGGCGCCACCCTCGACGTCGCCGGGGTGGCCGACGACCTGGGCGTCTCGGTCGCGACCGTGCGCCGCGACCTGACGCTGCTGGACGAGCAGAACCTGTTGGTGCGCACCCGCGGCGGGGCCGTCGGCTGCGCCAAGTCGGCCTGCGAGGTGCCGGTGCGCTACCGCGAGGCCCGCGGCCGCACGGCCAAGCGGGCGATCGCGCGCACCGCGCTGCGCTGCCTGGCCGCGGGCCCGCAGGTGCTGGCGGTCAACGGCGGCACCACGACCTGGGAACTGGCCCGGCTGCTGGCCACCCGCTCCGAGATCACGGTGGTGACCAACGCGCTGAACATCGCGCAGGTCCTGGTCGACCGGCCCCGGGTCAAGCTGGTGGTGACCGGCGGAGTGGCCCGCTCCACCTCCTCGGAACTCGTCGGCCCGTGGGCCGAGCGCGCCTTCAGCGGCGTCACCGTGGACACCGTGTTCATCGGCGTGGACGGGATCGACGAGACGGGCCTTTCCACCCACGACGAGGCGGAGGCCCACATCAACGCCGTGATGATCGAGCGGGCCCGCCGCGTCGTGGTGCTCGCCGACGGCTCGAAGATCGGCCTGCGCCACCGCGCCCACGTCGCCGACCTGGCCGCCGTGGACGAACTGGTCACCGACCCGAGCGCCGACCGCGCTGTCCTGGCCGACCTCGCCGCGCGCGGGGTGAACGTCCGGGTGGCCGAGGCCGCGGCCGAGACGGCGCGAAGGTAGTACCCGGTGAGTTCGGGCGCTGCGACGTACTGATCCGCGCGGCGCTATCATGCCGACCACGGGTTTCTAACGAGTGGGGGACCAGAGCTGTGGCCTTCTCGGATATCGCATCCTTCGATCCCGTCCTCGCGCAGGAAGCCGAGCTGCACGAGTACCTCGCGGTCACGCATGACTACATCTCCGAGGTCTCGCCCGACCTTCCGCTGCCCCGGTACGACGCCTTCGTCGCCGAGCTCAGGAATCCGGCGACGGTACGCGGCCCGCGTGAGTTCTGGGTGGCCCGCCACGCCGGCCGTATCGTGGGAACCGCGGAGTTCACCTATCTCAGCCACGAGAACAGCCGCTACGCGCTCGCGCAGGTGCGCGTGACCCGCGACGCCCGGCGAAGGGGCGTCGGCAGCGCACTGCTCGCCGCCGGTCTGGAGCGGGCGAAGGACATGTTGCGCGACAGCGTCATCGCCTACAACCTGCACGACGGCACTGCCGGCCTCGCATGGGTCCAGGCTCTCGGATTCACCGTGGTCCAGCGGTTCGTCTGGCAGACACTTCACGTCGGCAAGGCGGATCCCGCCCTCTGGAGCGTCCCCGTCCCCGACGGATTCCGGATCGAGCGCTGGACCTGCAGCGCCCCCGATTCCATCGTCGAGTCGTTCGCGCGGGCGCGTACCGCGATCGAGGACGCACCCGGGGGAGCGTCCGGCGTGCGCCCACCGGCCTGGACGGCCGCCCGCGTGCGCGAAAACGAGCGCGGTTTCACCGCGGAGGGCGCGGACCACCGGTGCGTCGTCGCCGTGCACGAAGAGACGGGCGAGGTGGCCGGGCTCACCGAGATCGCGATCATCCCCGCCCTGCCGGACACGTGCTTCCAGGCGGACACCGCGGTACTCGCCGAACACCGCGGCCGCGGGCTCGGACGGGCGATGAAGAGCACGATGATGCGCTGGCTCGTCGCCGACCGCCCGACCCTCGCCGAAGTGCGCACCACCACGGCGGCCGACAACGTCCACATGATCCGGGTCAACACGCAGCTCGGCTACGAGACCACTGCCACCTTGAACACGGTCGAAGCCGCCGTGGGGCAATTGGACTTCGGCCTGTATCAGGGTACAGAGAGAGTGCCGGAGCGTTATACTCGCTGACACCGCGCGGGGAGAAGGTTCAGGTCAGGCGCGGCAGGCCCAGGGGAGGGGCTCGCATGAGTTTCAGTGCCACGCGACTCACTTGTTTCGCTCTGATATCCGCACTCGAAGAAGACCTCAGAAACGAGATCAGGGCGAACGCCGGTCCGGCGGACGTCGAGCGGTTCCTGTCGCCCGATCGCTATGAGAAGGTGAAGACCCGCCGGGCCAAAGACCACGGACTCCATCCGTCTCCCGGCCTGAGCTCACTCCTGCCGTATCTCGACTTCGCCGACAGCCACGAGCTGATGATGAAGCTCAAGAAGGACGTCCCGGCGGAGCTTCGCGAGCCCCTCGCCCAGCTCGACAAGAGCATGGCCAAGCTGGTGGACATCAGGAACCGGGTCGCCCATACCCGGCCGATGGAGATCGACGACCTGCCCTTCGTCCTGGATCTCGCCGAAGAGATCGTGCGGCGGCGCTCCGATCGTTGGGAGAACCTCGCCACGACGCTCGAGCATCTGAGCCAGGATCCCGCCTATGTGCTCGGCCTGAAGATCGACCTCACCACGGACCCGGACCCCTCACCGCAGCACAACCTGCCGGTACCGGACTTCGACGAGACCGGGTTCTTCGGCCGGCAGAAAGAGCTGGCCCGGATCAAGAAGGCCGTCAAAGGGGCCTATCCGGTCGTCTCGATCCTGGGCGACGGCGGCGTGGGAAAGACCTCAATCGCGTTGAAGGTGGCCTACGACCTGCTGGACGACAAGGACCAGAGGTTCGACGCGCTGGTGTGGGTGACGGCCAAGGCCACCGTGTTGACGGTGAACGAGATCATCCGCATCAACGACGCGATCGAGAGTTCTCTCGGACTGTTCGCCGGCGCCGCCGCTCAACTCGGGGCTCAGGGATCCGGGGAGAGCATGATCGACGAGGTGCTCTCCTACCTCGAGCACTTCAAGATCCTGCTCATCCTCGACAACCTGGAGACCGTGCTCGACAGCCGTCTGCGCGAATTCCTGCTTGATCTGCCCCTCGGCAGCAAGGTCATCGTGACCAGTCGCATCGGCTTGGGCATCGAGAACCCGGTGTCGCTCTCGCCGTTGTCGGTCGAGGACTCCGTACGGCTGCTGCGAGCCCTGGCGCGCACGCGCGGGGTGCGGGCGCTGGACCGCATCGGCCAGGACAAGGCTGCCGAGCTCGTGAGTGCGATGAACGGCCACCCGGCCTATATCAAGTGGTTCGTCTCCGGGGTGCAGGCAGGCCGGCGCCCGGAGGAACTGCTCTCGAGTAACGACCTGCTCCTGGACTACTGCATGTCCAACGTCTACGAGTTTCTCACCGACGAGGCACCGCAGATCCTGAAGTCCATGCAGGTGCTGCCGGGCATCCGGGGACAGGCCGAACTCGCGTTCCTGAACGACTACTCGGCCGCCAAGATCCAGACGTCGCTGCTGTCGCTGCTCACGACCAATTTCGTGCAGATGCAGACCAGCAGCATCGGGCAGAGCCTGGAGAGCTCCTACGAGCTGACCGACTTCGGGCGCCAGTACCTGGAGAAGCGCCATCCCGTCGACGCTGCGACCCGCACGTTCTTCCTCGAGCGCAGCAGAACCCTCATGAGCCTTGGCGCGACCATCCGGGCTGAGGCGTCGGCCTCACCGTACGACCCGCGGACGATCGACATCCGCGGCGTAGGGGATTTCAGCGTCGCGCGCCTGCTGCGGGATGCGCTGAGCAGCCACGACAACGGCCAGACGGATCGCGGCCTGGAGCTGTGCCGAGAAGCCCAGCGCTTGGCGCCGGGCTACTACGAGGCCTGGCGAGTCGAGGGATTCATCCAGACGGAGCGCTCGGACTACGCGGCCGCGTTGGCCTGCTACGAGCGGGCCCACGAGCTGGTGCAGGGCCCCGGACCGGTCAACTTCTTCTTCGGATCGTTCTTGATCGAAGAGGGAGGTGACCCGGCGCGGGGGCTGGCTCTGCTGCAGAACTCGGCGCCGGCGGATGACGTGCATCCCGTCGTGGCCACCCAGATCGCCTGGGCTCATCTCCAGCTGCGCGACTACCGTGCCGCCGGCGAGCGGGCGTCGCTGGCCCTGACTCTGCGCCCGATCACGCCCGGCGAGGCCATCAGCGCTCTCACTATCGGCCTGCGCTCGATCTTCTACGAGGCGCGATTCCAGGCCGAGCAACTGGAGCTGTCCCAGTGCCTGAGCGAGGTCGAATCCGCCGTTGCCATCGCGGCGCTGATCCGAGTGGAACTCCTGGCCGGCGAGCCCGCGGACCGGCTTCTGCAGCTCGTCGAGCTCGTGCAGGACGAGCGGGACAAGCTGCCGGACGGCGATCCGCTCAGCACCGTCGCGGACGAGCTGGTCGCCAAGATCCGCGATCGGATCCGGTGCGTCGAGCCGGACCTGCTCAGCCGCCGGATCGGGGTGTTGAAGAACCGGGTGGCCGACAAGTACTTCGGATTCATCTCCAGTTGGGGTGCGGACTACTTCTTCCACTTCAACGACCTGGAGCAGGCGTCGGATTGGGAATTCCTGGCCGCGGGCGTGCCGGTCGCCTTCTTCCCCACAGCCAGGAACCTGCGCGGCGAACGCGCCGAACGCGCTACCACCGTCCGGTGGCTCGGGTGACCCCGCCACCCCGGGGCGAGAACGCCTTGGCCCCGGGGCGCCCCCGGCGGTAGCTCACCCTCGCGTACTGCTTGAACGCGCTCTCGTCGGTCACGCCAAAAATCCCCACGGCGACGCTGCCCGCGCCCTGATCGCCCGGCTCGGCAGTGATCGCCTAGAAGATCAGGTCGAGCTGGGCGTTGAGGATGTCCAGGGCCTGTTGCCGGCTGTAGACGCCGAACAGGACGGGCCAGCGCAGTCCTTCGACGACGCTGACGAGGTGTCTGGCCGCCTGGCCGACGTCGTGGCCGGGCAGGGCGTCGGCGAGTTGGCGCACGACGAAGTCGGTGAGGTTGGTGTAGGCCTCGGCGGCCAGGTCGCGGGTCTCTTCGTCCACGCAGGCGCGGCTGATCAGCCCGGCCCACACGCGGGCGGCGTCGCGGCCGGCTTCGTCGAGGGGGAGCAGCAGGGTGCACAGGAGCTCGAAGCCCGCGCGGGGGGTGGCCGGGTCGGGTGCGGCGCCGAGGGCGAGGACGCGTTGGACCAGCCGGGCGTGGTTCTGGGCGAGGGCGAAGGCGAGCATCTCGGCCTTGGTGGTGAAGTAGTGCTGCACGGCGCCGGGGGAGACGCCGGCCTCGGCGGCGACGGTCCGCACGCTCGCGGCCTCGACACCGCGGGTGGCGATCAGGCGCAGGACGGCGTCGGCGATGTGGCGGCGGCGCTCGTCGTGGTCGACCCGCTTGGGCATCCGGCGTGGCTCCCCTCGGTTTGGCAATACGATCGTATCGTATAGACTCCGCTTTTGACGGTACGAGCGTATTGCATCAGTGAGGGAGGTCACCGGTGAACAGCGGCATCGCGCGCAACGGGGACGTCGAGATCGCCTACGAGGACTTCGGCACGCCCGGCGGAAAGCCCCTGCTGCTGATCAGCGGGCTGGACGAGCAGATGGTCAGCTCCTGGCCGGACGGGTTCTGCCGCGCGCTGGCGGACGCGGGCCTGCACGTAGTGCGCTACGACAACCGGGACTCGGGCCTCTCGACCCACTTCACCGGCAGGAAGCAGGCCTACGCCGAGGCGGACATGGTCGAGGACATGATGGCGGTCCTGGACGCACTCGGCTGGGACACGGCGAACCTGGTCGGGCTGTCGATGGGCGGCGGACTCGCCCAGTACGCCGCGATGTGGCACCCCGAGCGCATCAGGACCCTGGCCGCGATCTCCTCGATCCCGCAGGACGGCGACCTGGCCCGGCTCATGCTGCGTTACATGCGCCTGTTCCCCGGCCCGTTCAAGCTCGCCTTCCGCCGCTACGGGCAGAGCCCCGAGGAGCAGCAGCGGATGCTGCGCGACGTGCTGCACCTGACCGAGGCCAAGAGCCTGCCGCTCGAGCAGGACTGGGTGCGCGAGGCCGCGGCCGAGTCCTTCCGCCGCCACCGCCCCGACCGCCACGCCCGCACCCGCCAGATCGCCGCTGGCCGCGGCGTGCGGCGGCCGCCCGGCGGCATCTCCCGCATCACCGCGCCCGTGCTGGTCCTCAGCGGCGACGAGGACCCGCTGGTCAAGCCCACCGCCGGACCGAAGCTCGCCGAGATAGTGGCGAACGGCCGGTTCGTCTCGATCCCGCGGATGGGCCACAAGTTCGCCGCGCCACTGTGGCCGCGGCTGGTCGCCGAGATCGTGAGGCACGTCGTCTGACTCGCGACGCGGGCTTCACCGGCGTCGTACGCGCCATCCGCGTGGGCTACCAACCGGTCGGCGTCGGACGCGTCGTCAGGATCGTTCGACGGCCCGGAGTCGCCCCTCGCCCGACCGTGCATGCGGGATGATTGAATCTGTTCAACCCGGGTGTCGGGAGTAAAGAAGGGTCAGGAGGCGGACGCGCGCGGTGGTCGGCATCAAGGAGGTCGCGCGGGCGGCGGGCGTGTCGATCGGCACGGTCTCGAACGTCTTGAACCGGCCTGAGGCCGTGAGCGAGGAGACCCGGCTGCGGGTGCAGTCGGTGATCACCAGCCTCGGCTACGTCCGCAGCGAGTCGGCCCGCCAGCTGCGCGCCGGGTCGAGCCGCATCATGGCCGTGCTGGTGCTCGACATCCGCAACCCGTTCTTCGTCGACGTCGCCTCCGGCGCCGAGCGCGCGGCCCGTGAGGCCGGGCTCGGGGTGATGGTGTGCAACAGCGGGCAGAGCGCGCAGGACGAAGCCGACTACCTGGCCCTGTTCGCCGAACAGCGCGTGCGCGGCGTCCTGCTCACGCCGGTCGACGGCTCCGGCCGAGACCTGGCCGCGCTGCGCGCGCAGGGGATCGCGCACATCCTGGTCGACCGGGCCGCGGCGAGCGAGGCGGTGTGCTCGGTCTCCGTGGACGACGTGGCCGGTGGACGTCTGGCCGCGCGGCATCTGGTCTCGACCGGGCACCGTTCGATCGCGTATGTCGGGGGTCCCTCCGGCCTCGACCAGGTCCGCGACCGCCGCGTCGGCGCACTGACCGTGCTCGAGGAGGCCGGGTTGGGCGAGGACGCGCTGGTCGAGGTCTCCGCCGTCGGTCTTGACGTGGCGGCCGGCCGCGACGCGGGCGCGCGACTGCTCGGCCTCGCGTCCCGGCCCACCGCCGTGTTCTGCGCGAACGACCTGCTCGCGCTCGGCGTGCTGCAGGCGCTGTTCGCCGCGGGTGTCCGGGTGCCCGAGGACATCGCGCTGGTCGGCTACGACGACATCGAGTTCGCCGCCGCGGCCGCGGTCCCGCTCACCTCCGTGCGCCAGCCGGCGTTCGCGATGGGGCAGCAGGCCGCCGAGATGCTGATCGAGGAGACCGGGCCGCAGAGTGCGGCGCACCGCCACCGCCACGTCGTGCTGCAGCCGGAGCTGGTGGTGCGTCAGTCCAGCATGCGCGCCCGCTGATCTTCGGGACGGGGCCCTAGCCCAGCAGGACGACGTCGAGCCGGCGCGGGCCGTGGACGCCTTCGACGCGGTCGAGTTCGATGTCGCTGGTGGCCGACGGCCCGGAGATCCAGGTGAGCGGACGCGCCGGATCCAGGCGGCCGAGCGCCTGCGGCAGCGAGAGCACCACATCGCCGGCCGTGCGCACCACGCAGATGTGGTGGTCCGGGATCAGCGTCAGCACGCGACGGCCCTGCCCCGCTCCGCCGTCCAGGACCAGCGTCCCGGTCTCGGCGATCGCCACCGCGCAGGTCGTGAGCACGGCGTCGGCAGAATCGAGCGTGGCGGGGGTGAGCGGCGGGTCGTCGCAGAGTACGTCGAGCCCGGCGGGGATCCAGTGAGCTGTCAGCCCGGGCGGTGCGACCAGGCGTGTACCCGTCAGCAGGTCGGCGATCAGCGGCGCCAGCTGCGCGTCGCTGCCGCAGCGGTGGACGTGGGCGCGGTAGTCGGTCAGGTGTTCCGCCAAGAGGTCGACGGCTCGGCCTGCCGGAGTGTGGGTCTCGGCGTAGTCTCGCTCCACGGATGCGGGTTCGGGCGCTGTCTCGGTCGCGGCGCGGATACGGGCGAGGATCTGTTCGCGGGAACTCACGGCTACTCCCCGCTCATCTCAGAGGTGTGGTTCGCCTTCCACCAGTCGCGGAAGGGTCGGGCCGGGAAGTCCGGCAGGTCGCGGCTCTCGCTCCATCCTTTCGCGGGCCCGAGCGGAAGCGTGCGCGGATGCAGGGCGCGGGTCTTTGCCGCGGCGCGCTCGACGGCGGCGAGCGCGCCGGGGTGGTCGAGCAGCCAGGTCGCACCTCGCATCCCGGCTCGCTCCAGCCGATGTCCCGAATTGTGTTCGGCGACCTGTTCGCGCAGGTGTACGAGTACTTCCGGGATGTCGATGGCGACGGGGCACACTTCGTAACAGGCCCCGCACAGGCTCGAGGCGAACGGGAGTGAGGCCTCGACCGTGCCGCCTACCCCGGCCAGTTGCGGGGCGAGGATGGCTCCGATCGGCCCGGGGTAGACGCCGCCGTACGCGTGTCCGCCTGCGCGCTCGTAGACAGGGCAGACGTTCAGGCACGCCGAGCAGCGGATGCAGCGTAGGGCCTGCCGGCCGACCTCGTCGGCGAGCGTGGCGGTGCGGCCGTTGTCCAGCAGCACCAGGTGGAACTCCTTCGGCCCGTCGCCCCGGTGCGTGCCGGTCCACATCGTCGTATACGGATTCATCCGTTCCGCCGTGGACGAGCGTGGCAGCAGCTGCAGGAAGACTTCGAGGTCCCGCCAGCTCGGCACGACCTTCTCGATGCCGACGACGGAGATGAGGGTCTCGGGCAGGGTCAGGCACATGCGGCCGTTGCCTTCGGATTCGACCACGACCATGGTTCCGGTCTCGGCGACCATGAAGTTCGCCCCGGAGACGGCGACCTTGGCGCGCAGGAATTTCTCGCGCAGGTGCACGCGAGCTGCTTCGGCCAAGTCGGCCGGGCTGTCGGTGAGATCGGACGGTGCGGGGCGTCCGTAACGTGCCATCTGGGTGCGGAAGATCTCGCGGATCTCCCGGCGGTTGCGGTGGATGGCCGGGACCAGGATGTGCGAGGGCCGGTCCTGGCCGAGTTGGACGATGAGTTCGGCCAGGTCGGTCTCGTAGGCGGCGATGCCCGCGGCTTCGAGCGCCTCGTTGAGTCCGATCTCCTGGGTGGCCATGGACTTGACCTTGACGACCTCGGTGCTACCGGTGGCTCGGACGAGCGAGGTGACGATGCGATTGGCCTCGGCGGCGTCGGCGGCCCAGTGCACAGTTCCGCCCGCGGCGGTGACCTTCTCCTCGAGCTGCAGCAGGTACCGGTCGAGGTGGCGCAGCGTCTGATCCTTGATCCGCTTGCCGGCTTCACGCAGTCGCGGCCAGTCTTCGAGCTCGGCGACCGCGTCGGCGCGACGTGCGCGGATGGTGTGCGTGGCGCGGCGCAGGTTCGCGCGCAGTCGTGCGTCGTGCGTGGACGTGCGCGCCGCCTCGGGGAAGGCGGGCATGCCCAGGTAGACGCCGCCACTCAGGGTCTTGAGGGCACCGGGGGTGCTCATACCGCGGCTTCCTGTTCGGTGGACGCGAGGATCTCGGCGATGTGGACGGTCCGCAGCGGCGAGTCGGCGCGGCGCAGCATGCCGTCGAGGTGCATCAGGCAGGAGTTGTCGGCCCCGCAGAGCAGCTCGGCCCCGGTGGCCGCGGCATGTGCGATCTTGTCCGCGCCCATGGCCGCGGACACGTCCGGATTCTTGACCGCAAACGTCCCGCCGAAGCCGCAGCACTCCTCGGCTCCGGGCAGCTCCACGAGTCGCAGGCCCCTGACAGCCCGCAGCAGCCGGAGCGGGCGCTCGCCCAGCCCGAGCACGCGCAGGCCGTGGCAGGAGGGATGGTAGGTGACCGTGTGCGGGTAGTACGCGCCGATATCGACGACGCCGAGCACGTCGACGAGGAACTCGGTCAGCTCCACCACCCGCGGCGCGAGTTCGTCCGCGGCGTGCGTAAGCGCGTCTCCGCGGCCTTCGGCTCTCGCCTTGGCGCCGATGCGCGGGTAGTTCTCCCGCACCATCGCCACGCAGGACCCTGACGGGGTGACCACGTAGTCGTAGCCGGCGAACGCGCGGGCCATCCTGTTCACGAGAGGCTCGGTCAGCCTGCGGTAGCCGGTGTTGTACTGCGGCTGCCCGCAGCAGGTTTGCGCGGCCGGGAAGTCGACCCGGACACCGAGCCGTTCGAGCAGGCGCACGGTGGCGATCGCGGTGTTCGGATACAGCGCGTCGTTGACGCAGGTGGCGAAGAGTGCGACGCGCATCAGCCCAGCCCTACCCGTGCCGCGGCCGCCGTCCACGCGTGCTCGCTGCCGTGCGGCGCGTAATGCCGCAGCGACTGGGATTCGGCGACCAGGCGCCGCAGGTCGGCCAGTTCTCCCGCGTGCGCGTGGGTGCGGGCCTGGACGAGGATGTTGCCCAGCGCCGTGGCCTCGGTGGGGCCCGCGATGACCGCAAGCCCGGTGGCGTCCGCGGTCAACTGGCACAGCAGCGCGTTGCGTGAGCCCCCGCCGACGAGGTGGATCACTTCGATGTCGCGGCCGGAGAGCTCGGCGGCCTGGCGCAGCGTGCGACGGTGTGCCAGGGCGAGACTCTCCAGAATGGCGCGGACGAACGCGCCGTGGCCGTTCGGAGGCCGCTGGCCGGTGCGCAGGCAGTACTCTTCGATCCGCTTGGGCATGTCGCCGGGCGCGAGGAACTCGGGCGAGTCGGGGTCGATCAGTGCGGCGAACGGCTCGGCGCGCGCCGCGTCGGCCAGCAGCCGGGGCAACTCGACGGCGTGGCCGGCGTCGGCCCAGGTGCGCCGGCATTCCTCGAGCAGCCACAGCCCCATGATGTTGCGCAGGTAGCGCACCGTGCCGTCGATGCCGCGCTCGTTGGTGAAGTTCGCCGCCCGGGAGGCCTCGGTCAGGATCGGCGCGTCGAGTTCGAGCCCTGCCAGCGACCAGGTGCCGCAGGAGATGTAGGCGAACGCGTCCGTGACCGCGGGTACCGCGACCACGGCGGAGGCGGTGTCGTGCGAGGCGACCACGGTCACCGGGGTGGAGCGCGAGAGCCCGGTGTGCCTGGCTGGCCCCGGCCGCAGCAGCCCGGCGAGATCTCCGGGTCGCCGCAGCGGCGGCAGCAGGTGCGGGCTGATGCCCAAACGCTTGGCCAGGTCCGCCGCCCAGACCCCGGCGCGCGCGTCGAACAGGCCGGTGGTCGAGGCGTTGGTCTCTTCGGCGCCGATGCTCCCGGTGAGCCAGTAGGTCAGCAGGTCGGGGATCATCAGCATCCGGTGCGCGGCGGCCATCTGCGCACTGCCGGCCGCCGCGACCAACTGGTAGACGGTGTTGAACACCAGCTGCTGCAGCCCGGTGACCCGGTACATCTCGGCCTGGTCGGCCTGCTGCCATACCCGCTGCGGCACGTGCGCGGTGCGGGTGTCGCGGTAGTGGAACGGATTGCCCAGCAGCACGCCTTCGCCGTCGATCAGCCCGTAGTCCACGGCCCAGGTGTCGATGCCGACCGAGGCGATCTCGGCCACGCGCCCGGCCGCGCGCAGGCCGTCGAGCACCCCCTGGTAGAGGGCGAGGATGTCCCAGTGCAGGCCGTCGGCCAGCTGGACGGGCGTGTTCGGGAACCGGTGGACCTCGGTGACCTCGAGGCTCTCGCGCCCCACCCGTCCGAGGACCACCCGGCCCGAGCTCGCGCCCAGGTCGGCGGCCGCGAAGGTCGTCGTGCTCGGATTCATCGCAGGAACGCCGCCGCGACGCCGGCGTCCACCGGGATGTGCAGGCCGGTGGTGTGCGTCAGCTCGCCGCCGGTCAGCGCGAAGACCGCGTTGGCCACGTGCTCCGGCAGCACCTCGCGCTTGAGAATGGTGCGCTGGGCGTAGAACGCGCCGAGCTCCTGCTCCGGCACGCCGTAGACTGCGGCGCGCTGCGCACCCCACCCGGCGGCGAAGATCCCGGAGCCGCGCACCACGCCGTCCGGGTTGACGCCGTTGACCCGGATCCCGTGCTCGCCGAGCTCCGCGGCCAGCAGCCGGACCTGGTGCGCCTGGTCGGCCTTGGTGGCGGAGTACGCGATGTTGTTCGGGCCGGCGAACACCGAGTTCTTCGAGGCGATGTAGACGATGTCGCCGCCGAGCCCCTGCTCGATCATGACGCGGGCGGCTTCGCGGGAGACGAGGAACGAGCCGCGGGCCATGATGTCGTGCTGCAGGTCCCAGTCGCGGGCGGTGGTCTCGAGCAGCGGCTTCGAGATGGAGATCCCGGCGTTGTTGACCACGAGGTCCACTCCGCCGAACGCGAGCGCCGCCGCGTCGAAGGCGGCCTGGATCTGCTCTTCGGAGGTGACGTCCACGGTCACCGCCACGGCCACGTCGCGGCCGCCGAGCTCCTCGGCGACCTGCACGGCCGCCTGCGCGTTGAGATCCGCGACGACGACGCACGCGCCTTCGGCCGCGAGCCGGTGCGCGATCGCCTTGCCGATACCCGAGCCGGCGCCGGTCACCAGCGCCACCCGCGTCGCCAGCGCCTTGGGCTTGGGCATGCGGGCGAGCTTGGCCTCCTCCAGCGCCCAGTATTCGATCCGGAACTTCTCAGACTCCTCAATAGGGGAGTAGGCCGACACCGCCTCGGCCCCGCGCATGACGTTGACGGCGTTGAGGTAGAACTCGCCCGCGACGCGCGCGGTCTGCTTGTCCTTGCCGTAGGAGAACATTCCGACGCCGGGGATGAGGATGATCGCCGGGTCCGCGCCGCGCATCGCCGGAGAGTCGGGGGTCGCGTGCCGCTGGTAGTACGCGGCGTACTCCTCGCGGTAGGCGGCGTGCAGCTCCTTCAGCCGCGCGATGGCGTCGTCGAGCGGAGCGTCCGCGGGCAGGTCGAGCACCAGCGGGCGCACCTTGGTGCGCAGGAAGTGATCGGGACACGAGGTACCGAGGGCGGCCAGGCGCGGGTGCTCGGCGCGCGCGAGGAAGTCGAGCACGACATCGTCGTCCTCGAAATGCCCGACCTGCGGTCGGTCGGTGGAGGCCAGGCCGCGCAGCACCGGCGCGAGGGCCGCGGCACGCGCGCGCCGCTCCGCCTCGGGCAGCGGGCCGTAGCCCTCGATGACCGGACCGAACGGCTCGGGCCTGCCGTGCTCGGCGAGGAACGCCTCGGCGGTGCGGATGATGCGCAGTGAGTTCGCCTCGCACTCCTCACTCGTCTCGCCCCACGCCGTGATGCCGTGTCCGCCGAGGACGCAGCCGATCGCCTGCGGGTTCTCCCGCTTGATCGCCGCGATATCAAGTCCCAGCTGGAATCCGGGGCGGCGCCACGGAACCCACACGACCTGATCGCCGAAGCACCGCGCCGTCAGCTTCTCCCCGTCGGTGGCGCAGGCGAGCGCGATCCCGGAATCAGGGTGCAGATGATCCACGTGCGCGGCGTCGACCAGCCCGTGCATCGCGGTGTCGATCGACGGCGCCGCGCCGCCCCGGCCGTGCAGGCAGTAGTCGAACGCTGCGACCATCTCGTCCTCGCGCTCCACGCCGGGGCAGACCCCGGCCAGGGCCCGCAGCCGATCCAGGCGCAGCACCGCCAGCCCCGCCTCGGTGAGGGTGCCCAGGTCGCCGCCGGAGCCCTTCACCCACATCAGCTCCACCTCGGCGCCGCTGACCGGGTCGAGGCCGCCGCCCTTGGCCGAGGTGTTGCCGCCGGCGTAGTTGGTGTTGCGCGGGTCGGCTCCCAGCCGGCGCGAGCGGGAAATGAGGTCTGATACGGCGCTGTGCATCGCGGTCTCGTCCTTGTCCATGGTCTCAGGCTCCCCAACCGGCCTGGGTGCCGCCGACGCGATCGGCCAGGATCTGATCGGCGTACCCGCTCGCCCGGTACGCGGCGAGGGGATCGGGGCTCAGGCCCATCTCCTCGCGCACCTCGGCCAGCAGCGGCCTGACGTCGGTGTTGTACGCGTCCATCAGCACGGCGTTCGCGCCCAGAACGTCACCCGCGCTCTGCGCCGCACGCAGCGCGTCGAGGTCGACGAGCAGCGCCTTGGCCGTGGCCTCCTGCACGTTCATCACCGAGCGGATGATCGCGGGGATCTTCGCCTCGATGTTGTGGCACTGGTCCAGCATGAACGCGACCCCGTGAGCGGGATCGAGCCCGCCGTTCTTGGCCACCTCGTGCAGGATCCGGAACAGCTGGAACGGATCCGCGGCCCCGGCCATCAGGTCGTCGTCGGCGTAGAAGCGGGAGTTGAAGTCGAACGCCCCGAGCTTCCCCTCGCGCAGCAGGAACGCGACGATGAACTCGATGTTCGTACCCGGAGCATGGTGCCCGGTGTCCACCACGACCTTCGCCTTCGGCCCGAGCTTGAGGCAGTGCGCGTAGCTGGTGCCCCAGTCCGGGACGTCCGTGGTGTAGAACGCGGGCTCGAACAGCTTGTACTCCAGCACCATCCGCTGATGCTCGCCGAGGCGCGCGTACACCTCGGACAGGGCCTCGGCCAGCCGGTCCTGGCGGCCCACGATGTCGTCCTGGCCCGGGTAGTTGGTGCCGTCCGCGAACCACAGCTTCAGATCCCGCGACCCGGTGGCGTCCATGACGTCCACGCACTCCAGCAGATGGTCCGTCGCCTTGCGCCGCACCGCCGGATCCGGGTGGCAGACGCTGCCGATCCGGTAGTCCTCGTCCTGGAAGGTGTTCGAGTTGATCGCCCCGATCCGCACGCCCAGGGACTCGGCGTGCGCGGCGAGCTTGCCGAAGTCCGGGACCCGGTCCCACGGGATGTGCAGCGAGACCAGCGGAGCGACCCCGGTCGCCGCGTGCACCGCCGCCGCGTCCGCCAGCTTCTCGAACGGATCGCGCGGCACGCCCTGCTGCGGGAAGACCCGGAACCGCGTCCCGGAGTTGCCGTAGCCCCAGGACGGGGTCTCGATCCGCTGCGCCGAGAGCGCCGCCTTCACCGCGGCCAGGTCCGCCATGGCTGGTACCTCGTATCTGCTGAGACTGGGTGACTGAAACGATGACTGAAACGATTCAAATTGCGTTCGCTGAGCACTCTAGGCTCAGTTTCGGGGGCTGGTCAACAGGAGCGCGGCCCGCGCAGGCGCGCGCTATGAATCATTTCAACGCGCTCGTCACCGGCTCGGCGTCGGCGGGGACGCCGTGGTGGTCGGCGTACGTCGCGAAGCGCTGCCGGTAGGTGGTGGCGCTCAGCCCGTAGTGCGCTTTGAAGCGCCGGGCGAAGTAGTTCTGATCCGGCCAGCCGACCGCGCGCCCGACGGCGGTGACCGGCTCGTCCGAGTGCAGCAGCAGCACCGCGGCGTGCTCGACGCGCAGCTGGGCGAGATACGCGATCGGAGGCAGGCCGGTGGCCGCCTTGAACAGCCGCACCAGATAGCCCGGCGCCAGATGCAGCTGCTCCGCGAGTTCCGCGAGGGTCCACGGACGGGCGATGTCGGCTTCGAGCATGCGCATCACCCTCCCGACGGCCGGGTGAGACTGCTGCAGCTGTGCGGACCCGGCACCCGCACTCCGCACCACGGAGCGGGCCAGCACGCCGAAGATCAGGGTCAGTCGGGCGATGAGATCTCCGCGGTACTCGCCGGGAGGCAGGTGCCGCAGCGCGGAGAGGGATTCGAGTTCGCGTACGCACTCGTCGAAGGTGTCCGGGTCGAGCCGCAGCGCCAGCGTGCCGCGCCCGTGCGACGCGTAGGGCCCGGCCCACAGCAGGTGCCCGAGCAGCGGATCGTCCCGCATCCAGGACAGCTCGCGGCGCAGCAGCTCACTGCTGAAGCAGCAGTTGTACAGCTCGAGCTCGTGACAGTCCTCGTACCCGTGCCACACCCCGGGTCGCAGCACCACGACATCCCTGGCCTCGAGCTCTCTGCGCCCGGCCAGGCAGTGGTGCGTCGCGCGCCCGCCGAGGGTGAACGCGATCTCCATGAAGCTGTGCGTGTGCAGGGGATTGTCCTGCCGGTGCAGGTAGCGGCCGGCGTAGGCCTGGGCTCCGTCGGTGAAGTGGAACAGGTCCCGGCTCGTGTCCATGGGGAGGTCGTCTTCCACCCGGCGCACGATACCTCGCGCGGCGACCAGGTCAACATCGTGCTAACGGGAGTTCATCGCGGGCTAGCGACGCAGAGTCGGCGCGGAGCACGATTACCGGCGTCGACACGCTGTGCAGTCGCATGGCACGGGGGTTGTGACTCGCCCCGTTTCGTTCATCGTCTGTCGTTCAAGGAGGAACGCCTGTGAGCTTCCCGTATCCCGGATCTCGGCGCAGATCGACCCTACTGATCGCGCTGGCCGCGACCTCGCTCGCCGTCGGTGTCGTCGACGGCCCCGCGGCGCAGGCGGCCGGCCGGGGCACGTCCGGCTACCCCGCCGGATGTCCCTGGATGGACACACACCTCGACGCGAGTACGCGGGCGAACCTGCTGCTGGCCGCCAGCAGTCTGGACCAGAAGCTGCGATGGCTCGACGAGAAGGCGGCGAACTCGCCGGATCAGACCTCGTTCACGTCCTTCTCCGGCACGACGACCACCTACCCCGCGCAGGTGCCGTGCACGCCGACGGTCGTCTACGCCGACAGCGCCGACTTCGTGCGCAACGCCGGCACCGACGTCACGGTCTACCCCTCGCAGGTCGACCTCGCCGCCACCTGGAGTTCGCAGCTCGCGTACGCCAAGGGCAAGGCCGAGGCGAACGACGCGTTCGAGTCGGGCCACAACGTCATCCTCGGCCCGGACCTGGAGAACGGGCGCACCGTGCTCGACGGCCGCACCCCCGAAGACCTCGGCGAGGACTCGCTGCTCGGTGGGACCCAGGCCGCCGCGCAGATCAACGGCCTGCAGAACGGCAACGCGGACGAGCCGGTGATGGCGGTGCTCAAGCACTACGTGGCGAACGAGCAGGAAGCCAACCGCAACAACATGAGCGCGAACATGACCACGCGCACGCTCGAAGAGGTCTACAACCAGCCGTTCAACATCGCGCTGAGCCAGAGCTCGCCCGGCGGCATCATGTGTTCCTACAACCAGATCAACGGCGCGTACGCCTGCGAGAACCCGATCCTCGACAGCGTGCTCAAGGGCCAGGACGGCTTCCAGGGCTACGTGACCTCGGACTTCTTCGCCGTCCACTCCACCGCGCCGTCGCTGAATGCGGGTCTGGACCAGGAGCTGAACAACCCGATCTACTACACGCCGGCGAACATCCAGGCCGCGCTGGACGCCGGCCAGGTCACGATGAGCCAGATCAACGAGGCGGCGTTCCGCGTCGTGCGCTCGTACATCGCGTCCGGGCTGTTCGACCACCCGATGTCCAGCACGCTCCCGACCACGACGCAGACGGCGTACAGCGAGTCCGTCGCCGAGCAGGTCGCCCAGAACGGCTCGGTGCTGCTCAAGAACTCCGGACAGGCCCTGCCCCTCGGCAAGTCCTCCGGCACGATCGCGGTGATCGGCCAGACGGCCTCGGCCACGCCGACCGGCGGGGTGAGCGCGCAGACCGTCTGCACCCAGCTCGCGCCGGACGGCATGGACAACGCCACGGACTGCCCGGACGTCGTCGCGCCGCTCGACTCGATCACCTCGCGCGCCGCGCAGGACGGCCTGAGCGTCACGTACGACAACGGTTCCGACATCGCCTCGGCCGTCGCGGCGGCCAAGTCCGCCAAGACCGCGGTCGTCTTCGCCTACGCCGAGGAGGGCGAGGGCGCCGACCGCACCTCGCTGAGCCTCGACGGCAACGGCGACGCGCTGATCGAGGCCGTCGCCGCGGCGAACCCGAACACCGTCGTCATCCTGGAGACCGGCTCCGCGGTGGCCATGCCCTGGCTCGGCCAGGTCAAGGGCGTCGTCGAGGCCTGGTACCCGGGCGAGCAGCAGGGCACCGCGCTCGCGAAGCTGCTGTTCGGCGACGCCGACTTCACCGGCCGCCTGCCGATCACCTTCCCCGCCTCCCTCGCCGACACCCCGACCGACACGACCGCGCAGTACCCCGGCATCGAGGACGCCAACGGCATCTACCAGGTCAGCTACAGCGAGGGCCTGGAAGTCGGCTACAAGTGGTACGAGGCCCAGGGCATCAAGCCCCTGTTCCCGTTCGGCTATGGCCTGTCCTACACCGACTACTCCTACTCCGGCATGAAGGTCACCGGCGGCGGCAACGGCAAGAGCGACATCAAGGTCAGCTTCACCGTCCGCAACGACGGCACCAAGACCGGCACCGTCACCCCGCAGCTCTACGTCACGCAGCCGTCCGCGGCCGACGAGCCCGGGCACGCGCTGGTCGGCTACCAGCAGATCACGCTGAAGCCCGGCCAGAGCCAGAAGGTCACGATCACCGTCGACCCGAACGGCGCCGCCCACCCGATCTCGTACTACGACACCAGCACGAACTCGTGGGTGACCGCGCCCGGCACGTACACCTTCCAGGTCGGCTCGGACTCGCAGACGGCGAAGCTGAGCCAGTCGGTCCGTATCCGGTAGCCGGGAACGGTATCTGATCGCAGTATCCGATCGCGTAGAAAAGCGTGTGGGGCGGCCGGTGCCGCCCCACACGCGTGTATGAGCTTCCGCTCATGATGCACCCGAACGTCGCGAGGCCGGCCCGATTCCTGCCGCCGCCTCCGACCGATGCGAGCGGCGCCTATCGGGACCAGATCCCTCCGCCGCTTGCCGAGTCCGGCGGCGACTGCTTCGACTGGGAGGATCTCGCCGCACGGACCGGTTGGCGGTACCCGTCGGACTATCGGTCCTTTCTGGAGATATACGGCGCGGGAGGCGGCATCGACAACGAAGCGGTGTGGATCGACTCGCCACCGCCGATGGGCGCGGCTTATTTCGTCGCCGCGGACGAGGTCTACCCGCCGACGAATGGCCTGCACATATGGGCGGCACCGATGTCGGTGAATTCGGTGTTCGGGTTCGCGCCGAGTACCCCGACTACTCAGGACTCTGGTCACCTCGCTGACCGACGCACATACGCATCGAGCGTGGCACGGCGATATCCCGCCGTGCCACGCCCGTGTCGTTCGTTCGGAATCAGTGGGGAGTCAGCAGGCCTCGCCGGCGAGCGCGGGGCTCAGGGTACCTGCCGAAATCCGGGCACTGGCGTGGTGCGTTCCGGGCGCCAGCGATACAGGATCCTGACCCGGGAGCTCCAGTTCCGCCGTGCAGCCCGCCGGAACGGTGACGTCCACGTTCAGCGTGTCCGCCACCAGCTCCCAGGAGATCGCCGCCGTGCCGTAGGGCGTTTCGTGGCGGGCCTTCGCCGAGATGATGCGCCCTCCGGGGCGCGGGCGGAAACGGATGGTGCGGTATCCGGGGCTGGTGGCTTCGAGGCCTGCCACGACGCGGTGGAGCCAGTCGGCCACCGCGCCGAGGGCGTAGTGGTTGAACGAGGTCATGCCGCCGGGGTTGAGGCTTCCGTCCGGGCGCATGCTGTCCCACCGCTCCCAGATCGTCGTCGCGCCCTGGGTGACGGGGTAGAGCCACGAAGGGCACTGCGTCTGCAGCAGGAGGCTGTAGGCGACGTCGATGTGGCCGGCCTCGGTCAGGGCGTCGCACAGCAGCGGCGTTCCGACGAAGCCGGTGGCTATCTTCGCGTCGTCGGCCAGGACGAGTTCGGCGAGCCGGTCGCCCGCCCGCTTGCGTGCCGCCGGCGAGGTGATCAGCTCGAACTGCAGCGCCAGTGCGTACGCGGTGGGGCTGTCGACCCGCATCAGACCGTCCGGGTGTGCCCAGCGGGCGCGGAAGGCCGAGGCGACCTGGTCGGCCAGGGTCTTGTAGCGGTGGGCCTGGAGGTCCTCGCCGATGGTCTGGGCGATCCGCGCCAGGTGCCTGGCGGACCAGGCGAAGTAGGCCGTGGCGATGAGGTACTTGTCGGTGCGGCCGGAGGCGGGGTCGTCCGGGGGCGCTGCGGGGTCGAGCCAGTCGCCGAGCTGGAATCCGGTGTCCCACAGGCGGGTCGGGCCGGCGAGCCGGTCCATCAGGTCGACCCACTTCTTTCCGGTCTCGAAGTGCCGGCGCAGCAGGTCGGCGTCGCCGAAGCGCTGGTAGAGCAGCCACGGCGTCAGCGTGGAGACGTCGCCCCAGGCCGCGCCCGGCTGGATCGGGGTCCACATGGGCTCGCCGGGGATCACCGGGACGTACCAGGGCACGGTGCCGTCCGGCAGCTGCTCGATGCCGACGTCCACGAGCCAGGAGTCGAGCATGCCGGCGCAGTCGTAGAGGAACGCCGCGGTCGGTGCGAACACCTGGATGTCCCCGGTCCAGCCGAGGCGCTCGTCGCGCTGCGGGCAGTC
The DNA here is from genome assembly GCF_018139695.1 of Actinospica durhamensis. GTDB lineage: Bacteria > Actinomycetota > Actinomycetes > Streptomycetales > Catenulisporaceae > Actinospica > Actinospica durhamensis. Next base: position 50,645 of record NZ_JAGSOG010000002.1, read on the forward strand.
GGTGGGCAGGTCGACGAAGTTGCCGCGCATGCTCCACACGACGTTCTCGTGCAGGCGGTTGACCAGCGGGTCGCTGCACTCGAACCAGCCGGTCCGGCGCATGTCAGTGTGGTAGACGCGGGCGACGACCGCGCCCGGGTCCAACTGCGCCGTGGGCCATCCGTCGATCTCGGCATAGCGGAACCCGTGCAGGGTGAAGCGCGGTTCCCAGGTCTGCGGGCCCGTGCCGTCACTGACGTAGACGTCGGTCGAGGAGGCCTCACGCAGGGGTCGGACGGCGAGCTCGCCGTGCTCCAGGACCTCGGCGTGGCGAAGCGTGACGACGGTGTCGGCCGGCGCGTCGAGGGTGATCCGCAGGCGACCGACGAGGTTCTGCCCGAAGTCGAGCAGCAGCCGGCCGCCGTCGCGCCTGAGGATGCTGACGGGAGCGACTTCCTCGGTGCAGCGCACGGCCGGTCCCTGCGGGGCGACCAGGGTGCGCACGTCGCGCTGCCGGACGGCGACGGCCGTCCAACCGGCGTCCGCGTCGGGCCGGTCGGGCGTGGACCAGGCCGGGTCGTGCAGCCGGGCGTCGAAGATCTCGCCCTCGTACAAGCCGGACTCGGTGATCGGGCTCGGCGCGGCGCTCCAGGTGCCGTCGGTGGCGACGACGGTTGTGCTGCCGTCGTCGTGGACGACCTCGAGCTGCGCGATCAGGGACTGGTCGGTGCCGTAGATGTTGCGCGTGCCACCGTCGAATCCGTACTTGCCGCGGTACCAGCCGTCGCCGAGCCACCCTCCGATGGTGTTGGCGCCGAGGCTCAACCGCTCGGTGACGTCGTAGGTGTAGTAGCGCAGCCGCTGCGGATAGACGGTCCAGCCGGGGGAGAGGGCATCGTCACCGACGCGTACGCCGTTGATCTCGGCTTCGTAGAGACCGTGCGCCGTGATGTACAGGCGGGCCCGCGAGATCGGACGCGTCAGCTCGAAGTCGCGCCGGACGCGGGACGGACGGCGGGTTCCTTCCGCATCCTCCGGCCAGGCGGCGCCCACCGGCGCGGCGACCCAGTCGCAGGGTTCGAGCAGTCCGGCCTCGACGACGCCGGGTTCGCTCCACTCGCTCGGAGACGGTGCGCCGTCCGTCCAGACGCGGACGCGCACGCCGGCCCGTTCACGGGAGGCGAGGGGCCGGCCGGGCCAGGCGACGAGGCGTTGCTCCGAGCCGCTGACGCGGCCCGTGCACGAGGTCTCGCCGTCCCGTCCGCGGGAGATCTCGAGTTCGTAGGCGTCCTGGATCAGGGGATGGCCTGGCAGAGTCCAGGACAGGCGCGGTGCGGACACACCGATGCCGAGTCCGCTCCGGAGGTGTTCGAACGACACCGGGGCAGGCTGAACACGCATGCGGGGGTTGACCTTTCAAGAGTACGGAGAGCGTTCTTCAGCCCTTGACAGCGCCGCCGGTGAGGCCCTTCATGATCTTCTGGTTGAGGAACAGATAGATCAGCAGGGTGCCGAAGACGTTGATGCAGATCGCCGCGAACAGCGGTCCGTACTGAGTGGAGCCGAACTGGCCGGTGAAGTTGAGCAGGCCGACCTGAATGGTGCTGAGGTTCTGGTTGTTCGTGAAGGTGAGGGCCACGAGCAGGTCGTTCCAGATGAAGAAGAACTCGACCAGGCCGACGGTGAGGATGGCGTTGCGGACCATGGGCACGCTGATCGACCAGAACGAGCGCAGGATGCCGGCGCCGTCGAGCGTGGCGGCCTCGAACATCTCCCGGGGCACCGCGCGGTAGAAGGTGCTCATCATGAACACGGTCAGCGGCAGGTTGGCGCCGGTGTAGGTGAGGATCAGCGGCCAGAGCGTGCCGGAGATGCCGGCCTGGGTGTAGATCGTGAACAGCGGGAGCAGGATCATCTGCACCGGCACCATCAGCCCGGCCAGGAAGATCAGCAGGGTGAAGTTGCGCCCCTTCCACACCATGATCTGCAGCGCGAAGCCGGCGGCCGTGCCGAGCAGCAGGAGCAGCAGCAGCGAGGGGAACACGGCCAGGGCGCTGTTGCGTACGTAGAGGCCGATGTTGCCGGTCGTCCATGCCGTGGAGTAGTTGGACCACAGCCAGTGGCTGGGCAGGCTCCAGGAGGAGTTGTTCAGGTAGTCGCTGTTCGACTTCAGCGAGGTCAGGAACATCCAGATCATCGGCAGGACCTCGATGAGGATCAGCACGGTGAGCAGGACGCGGACGGTCAGGCGGCCGAGGCCGAGACGTCGTCGGGCGCGAGCGGGGGCGTAGGTCCGCGTGGGCGTGCCGGTGGACATGGAGCTCAGCCCTTCGTGAGGTCGCGGCGCGAGACGCGGAAGACGACGAGCGTCACGAGCAGGCAGACCACCGTCAGCAGCAGCGCGATCGCGCTGCCGTAGCCGTAGTCGCCGTAGTCGAACGCGGTGTTGAACATCAGCACCGTCAGCGGGGTCGTGCTGTTGCCGGGGCCGCCGTTGGTCAGGGGCAGGATGGAGTCGAAGACCTTGAGCGTGCCGTTGATGCTGAAGATGAGCGAGGACATCAGGACCGGGAAGGAGAGCGGCAGCACGATGTGGCGCACCAGGCGCAGGCCGGAGGCGCCGTCGAGGCGGGCGGATTCGAGGATGTCGTCGGGGACGTCGACGAGCCCGGCGTAGAGCAGTACCGCGTAGAAGCCCATGGACCGCCAGACGTCCATGATGACCAGCACGATGAAGGCGGTGCCGGTGCTGGAGAACCAGTCGATCGGGTGCAGCCCGACGTCGACCAGCAGCTGGTTGATCGGCCCGTACTGCGGCGCGATCTGGAACAGCGCCTTGAACAGCAGTCCGACCGCGACCGTGGGAAGCACCATCGGGAAGAAGACGAGGGTGCGGATCAGCGCGGAGGCGCGCCTGAGGAAGAACACGTAGAGCAGGGCGAGGAGATAGCCGACGGCGACCTGGCCCACGGTGACGACGACCGCGTATTTCAGGGTGAACCAGAGCGCCTGGTGCGCGTTCGGATCGGACCACAGGTGGCTGAAGTTGCCGAACCCGTGCCAGGTGAAGCCCTCGATGGTGTTGCCCTTGGTGAACGAGTACCCCACGGACCAGAACATCGGGACGAGCATGATCAGGGAGTACACGAGCAGGGCCGGACCCAGCAGGATCGCGATCGCCCTACGGTCACCGAGTACGCGGTGCATGGTCTAAGTCCACTTCGTAGTTGGAGACGCCGACGCAACGCCGGGCCGCCGGGCTCGAGAGCTCGGCGGCCCGGCCATCCCGGCTCAGCTGCCGCTGGTCAGGGCGTTCTGGACGGCCGACATGAACTGCTGCGCGCTCATCGAGCCGGACACCAGCGGAGCCGCGTCCTGCTGGCTGGTGGTGGTCGCCTGCGCGTTGAACAGCGCCTCGAACCACAGCACGCTGGAGGTGGCCGTGCTCATGGTCGTCTGCACCTGGGTGGTGACCGCGTTGGCCGCCGGCACCGGCGTGTTGACCTTGAAGCCCGAGATGGTGCTCTGGCCCTTGAGCGAGTCGGTGCCGTAGTTCTTCGCGACGCAGGAGAGCCAGTCGTCGACCTCGGTGTTGTTCGCGTACTGCGAGGAGACGACGATGCCGAGGCCGATGTTCGACGGGTACTGGTCGATCGAGCCCTGGCCGCCGGCCACGGCCGGGAACGGCATGAAGCCGATGTTCGCCGCGCCGACCGAGTCCTGCTTGGGGTCGCCGATGTTGCTCAGCGCCCAGCTTCCCATGTAGAGCATCGCGGCCTTGCCGGTCAGGAACGTGTTGAGCGCGGTGTTGTAGTCGATCGAGCCGACACCCTTGCCGAAGTAGCCCGCCTTGCCGAGGTCGGCGACCTTCTGGGCGGCCGCGACGTACGCGGGGTCGGTCAGCTTGGCCTTGCCGTCGGCGACGTCCTTCATCGCGTTCGGGCCGAGGTCGCGGAAGATGTAGTCGCCGATGAGCCGGGTGATCGGCCAGCCCTGCTGGCCGGAGGCGGAGAACGGCTGGACTCCGGCCGTCTGCAGCTTCGCGGCGTCCGCCACCAGCTCGTCCCACGTGCTCGGCACGGAAAGGCCGTGCGCGGCGAAGATCTGCTTGTTGTAGAAGATGCCTTCGATGTTGTACTCGGCCGGCAGGGCGTCGAGCTGCCCGTTGTAGAGCTCCTTGACGGTGGAGACCGCGGACGGGAGCAGCTGGTCCTCGACGCCCAGCTTCTGCAGCAGCGGCTCGAGGTTCTCCACCTTGCCGGACTGCGCGAGCTGGACCACGGTGGTCGGGGTGTCCTCGTGGAAGGTCACCGGGAGCGCGTTCTGGCCCGCGAGCAGCTGGACCTTCTCGTTGAGGTTCGCCTGGGGCTGGGTCTGCACGCTCAGCGGCAGCGCCTTGTTCTCGGTGGCGCACTCGTTCTTCGACAGGCTGGTCAGGACCGCGCGGTCGACCGTGTTCTCGGTCGCCGAGAGGAAACTGAACGAACTCGGCGCGGCCGAGCCGCCGCCTGAGCTCGCCCCGCCCCCGGTCCCGCCGCACGCGGAGGCCAGCAGGGTCAGCGCGGCGGCACTGGCCGAAAGGCCCAGCAGCCTTCTCTTGGAACGGGTCGAGGTCGCGATCATGGATGGCTCCCGGGTCGTCATTGAAGCGGAGGGTCGGAACGTTGGCCGGGGAGTATCACACCCCTGGGGGCGTGTCCCGGACCGAAGTGTGTAGAACGCTCAACACTCGGTGTGGGCTCACCCTGCTCCAAAACTCGCGCCCTCGTCAAGACACGACAGCGTAACATTGCGGCCACTTGGGGATTAGCGCTGCCACGCCACGACGCCGGGTGTGTAAATCGTTGTTCAGTACTGCGGCGTCAAACCCTTCCAAGGCATAGATAACAGGCCGATTGCCGAGCCAGACGGGTGCGCACCAGATCGTCGCGGCCGCGATGAGGGGCGATCAGTTCAGGGGAGGGTCGGCCGGATCACGGGAGCGGCGGCCGGATCACACGAGAGCGGCGGCCGGATCACGGGGCCGGTTCAGGAAGCGGGCGCCGCGGTGCTGCGGCGCACGACGAGGCTCGGCGTCATCGTCGTCTGCATCGCCCGGGTGCGCCGGCCCTCCACGCGCTCGATCAGCATGCGCGCCGCCGTGGAGCCCATCGTCCGGCCGGCTTGATCCACGCTGGTGAGCTGAACGGACGTCAGTGCGGCGAGGGCGGTGTTGTTGTAGCCGACCAGGGACAGATCCGCGGGAACCCGCAGCCCGAGTTCGTCGGCCGCGCGGAAGACGCCCATCGCGGCCACGTCCGCGCCCGTCATGATCGCGGTCGGCCGGTGCGTCGCGGAGAGCAGGTCAAGGCCCGCCTTGTAGCCGCCCTCGTCCGAGTAGGGCGCGCGCACCACGGTGGCCGCGTCCTCGAGGCCGTGCCGCTGCATCGCCTCGAGATAGCCGTTGGTCAGCACGATTTCGGGCGTCTTGCGCCACTGGCTGGACTTGGTGCCGGGTGAGGAGAGCAGCGCGATACGCCGGTGGCCGAGCGAGACCAGGTAGTCGACGACCATGGCGGCACCCATGTCGTCCGCGTCGAGGACGGAGTCGTGGACCTCCGCCGCGTCGTGGTGTCCGATGACGACGGTCGGGGTGTCGGCGGCGGTGGCGAGAACCTCGCCGCGGCTCGTACCCGGCGCGATGAGGATGAGCCCGTCCATCCGCCGGTCGACCATCGCGTCGATCGTGTGCGCCTGCCCGGTCGGATCGAAGCCGGCCGCGCCGATCAGCACGGTGTAGTCGGTGTCGAGCAGTTCCTCGTGGACCCCTTCGAGGATGTCGGCGAAGAAGCTGTTGCGGAGGTTGTCGAGCAGGACGCCGATCGTGTAGGTCCGCCCGCGCATCCCGCGCGCCGCCGAACTCGGCCGATAGCCCAGCTCGGCCATCGAGGCGCGCACCTTCTCGGTCATCGCCGGGCTCGTGCCGTAGGCGTTGCGCAGCACCTTGGAGACGGCGGCCATGGAAACCCCCGCGTGCAGCGCGACTTCCTTGATCGTCACACGCTTCGTTTGCTTCGCCGAATCCATGCCAGAGCACCCTGTCGTCACGAACGACGGCCGCCGCGGACCAGCCCGCACGCGCCGTCGACCAAAGCAGCTGAATCGCTAACGTTACACGCTACCGGCGCCGTGGGACGAACCACAATCCCGAGGTGGGGCGGGCTGTCGGACCCGGTGGCCCGGGGTCCGCGCCGCGTGCCCGGAGCAGGCCGGAGCGGGGGTGGGTCGACCCGAAGTTCGTATAACGTTATATACTTTCCTCATGGCACCTCAGGTCTCGGAAGGCGGCACCCGTGCCCGCCACCGCCTCGGCTCGACCGAGGTCGGCGGCATCGCCCTGGGCTGCGCCGCGCTCTCACTCGAGCATCACGCCGAGCCGGCCCGGGGCAGGGCGGTGATCGGCGCTGCGCTCGATGCCGGGATCACGTTGCTGGACACGGCCGCCGCCTACACCTCCGCGGCCGGCGCGAACGAGAACGAGCGCCTGATCGCGGAGGTGCTCTCGGCCCGACAATCCGCCGCGGCGCGGCCCTTCGTGGCCACCAAGGGCGGGCACTTCCGCGAAGGCGACGCGTTTCCGGTCGACGCCCGGCCCGAGACGCTGCGCCGGCACTGCGCTCAAAGCCTGTCCGCGCTCGGCGTGGAGAGGATCGATCTGTACTTCCTGCACTGGCCAGACCCCGAAGTGCCGATCGAGGAGAGCGTCGGCGCGCTCGACGACCTGCGCCGCGAGGGCAAGATCGCCCACATCGGCGTTTCCAACGTCGGGCCGGGCGCCCTCGCCGCGGCGCGGCGTACCGCCCCGATCGACGCGGTCCAGAACCGCTTCTCCCTTTTCGACCAGTCCGAGCAGCCCGTACTGGACCTCTGCGCGGCAGACGGTATAGCGTTTCTCGCCTACTCGCCCCTCCGCGGGCTTACGCAGTCCCGGCCCGAGCTCGCGGCGTGCCTGGCGCGCATCGCCCGAAGCCACGGCGTGCATCCGGCACTCATCGCCCTCGCTTGGCTCCGGGCGCGATCGCCCGTCATCATCCCCGTCGTCGGAGCGACCCGGCCGGAAACAGCACGCGAAGCAGCCGCGGCAGACGGCGTGCACATCGACGCTTCGCAGCTTGCCGAACTGGACGGCTTCACGCGCCCGAGATCAGGACACTGACGACGCGAGCGAGTGCTGCGAGCGCTGGGAACGTTCGGCCTCGCGGTACCGGCTGCTCAGCCGTTGGTGAGAGATCGAGGCCAGGACGTACTCGCCTCCCGCGGGCCGTTCGGACAGATCGAGTCCCAGCGCGAGGCCGTGGTGGACCTCGGCGTATCTGCTCTCCAGGCGCTTGATCACGCTCGTGGTCTGCTGCGGGTCGTCGTGTATTTCGATCAGTCCTTGGCTTTGCAGCCAGGCACCGCCGATCCGGTACTTGGCCACGGATATGGCGACGGCCGGGTTCTCGAGCAGTGTGTCGAGGTCTGCGCCGCGCCGGACGAGGAATGCGATGCGTGATTCGGCGCCTACGTGGATGACGTCGAAGCCGACGCGGATGCAGCGGACCAGGCCTCTGGCGTCGTAGCAGGCCACGTGCCCGTAGGTGGAGTTCAGGGAGCGGTAGCGGCCTGATCTGGGTTCCATGCCGAGGATCGCCAGTTCGTCGCGGGACCCGTGGAGGAACAGCTCGTCGTCTGAATCCTGGTCCGTGGGGCCCCAGAAGTTCTGGTGGGCATGCCGCGACCACAGCGCGCCCAGGCGGGGATCGGCTCGTCTGGGCGCTATGCGTGCGCTCCACGGCGCGGTGCGGGTGGACGGGGCGTCGCCGATCTCGTCGCGAACGAGCGCGGCTTTGATCTCCATCCTGATCCGACGGCCGCCCTCGCGCTGCTCCCAGCTGGTGTAGTTGCCGTCCTTGTGCAGCCGCAGCTCGGGAGTGCCGTAGATCTCGGCGATCTCGCGGATCAGGTGGCGGCCCGGATCCGGGTACTGCACGGCGAGCCCGCAGACCTCGAATCCGACCTGGCTCCCGATGCCCGCGGGAACGGACATGGCGACCAGCGGATCCAGTGCGCTCGCCCTCGTCTTGATCCGGTTCTCCACCGTGCTCAGCACGACGCAGCGGTCGTCCTGCGCGACCCACAGCGGCGTCACGCTCAGCCCGCCCAGTCGGGTGCGGACGGCGAGGTGTCCGTAGGGCCGCTGCGGACTGGGCAGGTGGGTCTTGCGCTGGTGCGCGGGACGCAGGATCGCGCACTCCTCGTCCGTGAGCGCGACTCCCTCGAGCGACTGGAGCTCTTTGGCCGTGCGCTCGGCGCATTCGGTGATCTCCGCCCGCGCCCGATTCACGGCCGCGGTCTGCTCGGAGGAGAGGTTCGGCCGCTGCGCCGCGGCGTCGAACAGGCGCAAGTGCTCGCGCGGATCCGGAGCGGCGAGACTCGACGGGTCGCCGGCGCGCCGCGCCCAGCCGTCCCGGACCTCGGTCGCGTCCTGGTTCGCGTCTTCGGCGTCTTTCCCATGGGCACGCATGTACGTCGCCTTTCCAGCCTTTTCCGTTGGCTACGGGCCCGGTCAGTGCTTGAGCACGACCCAGTCGCCCATGACGAGAGCGTCCAGACCTGTGGAGTGGAAGGTGCGCAGGGCGTCGCGCGGGGTCTGGACGATCGGCTCCGACTCGTCGTTGAAACTCGTGTTCAGCACGACCGCGTCTCCGGTCGCCTCGCCCACGTGCGCGAGCAGCGCCGCGTACTCGGGATTGGTCGCGGCGTCCACGACCTGGGCGCGCGTGGTCGCGTCCACGTGCACCACCGCCGGCACGACGTCGCGCATCTGTTCGCGGACCTCGAAGGCGCGGAGCATGAAGCGGGAGCCCTTGTCGGTGCCCAGCATGCGCGCCGCGGTCTCCGGAAGCGCGCTGGGCGCCAGCGGCCGCCACAGTTCCCGGCCCTTGATGCGGTTGACCCGCTCGAGCGCCGCGGCGTCGTGCGGGTCGGCGATGATGGAGCGGTGGCCCAGGGCTCGCGGGCCGAACTCGGCCGCGCCCTGGAACCAGCCCAGGGTCTTGCCGGCCAGGACGAGTTCGGCCGCGGTCTCGGCCGGGTCGGCCAGGCGCCGCGCCGTGACGCCGGTCGCGGACAGGGCCTGCCCGATCTGCTCCGAGCTGAACGAGGGGCCGAAATACGCGTGGGTGACGGGCCCGGGGCGGGGGCTGCCGGCGTCCATCGAGACCTTGAACGCCGCACCGACCGCGCTGCCGCTGTCCCCGGCGCCGGGGAAGACGTACATCTGGTCCACTTCCGGCAGCGCGGCCAGCTTTCCGTTGCAGGAGCAGTTGAGGGCGACACCGCCGCCCAGGACCAGATTGCGCGAGCCCGCCCTCGACAACGCCAGACGGCTGAGATGCGCCATGGTGCGCTCGAGCGCGGCCTGCGCGCTCGCGGCCACGTCGGCGTACTTGAGGACTTCGTCGCCGAGAGAGGAGCCGGCCCGTCCGCGCAGTGCGCTGTAGCCCATCCGCACACCGGGCCCCGAGCCGATCTCCCGGCCCAGCCAGTCGGCCCAGGCCCGGGTCAGCTCCTTGCCGTACTGGTCCCAGGGCACCTCGGGGACCTCGAGGTCGATGCGGTAGCCGTCCTGGTCCAGGCGGATCGGGAAATCGAACAGGGGCCTGCCATAGGCGGCCAGGCCCATGGCCTTGCCCTCGGATCCGCGGCCGAAGCCCAGGTGCCGGGTGACCGAACCGTAGAAGTAGCCCAGCGAGTCCCGGACGCCGAAGGACCCGGTCAGCTCGAGAGAGTCGCCTCGGGCCCGGTAGATCGAGGTGGACTTCGTCTCCCCGCGTCCGTCGGCCACGAGGACCGCCGCGTCGGCGAAGCCCGAACCGATCCAGGACGCGTACGCGTGGGCGACGTGGTGGTCGACCGGCACGACCTCGGGCAGCCGGCAGTCGCGGAAGTACTCGTGATGCACGATCGAGTTCAGGAACTCGCGCATGTGGATGGAGTCCGGCGCAAGTCCCGGGTCCCAGCCGGCCGCGATGTAGTCGACGTCTTCGATGCGCACGCCCGCTTCGGCGAGGCAGTAGAGCATGGCGTTGACTGGAGGGGCGAAGCGCGCGTGCTTCTGCCGGATGAAGCGCTCCTCCTCCGCGGCCGCGACCAGCACGCCGTCGAGGACCAGAGCGGCTGCGGGATCGTGGGAGAGACCGCCGCTGACACCGAGTACGAGCATTCAACACTCCCGTGGGATGAGGGGTTGCGGGTTTTCCTGCCGCGACGCCCGCCCGCCGTCCTCATGCGAGCGCCGCACCAGCTCCTCGCTGGCGGCCATCAGCACGGCCCGGTCGTAGCGGCCGCGGCCGGCGTCGGGGCGCACTTCGCGCCCGGTGCGCCGGGCGAGGGCGTCGGCCCAGTGCCGGATGCGGTCGGCGTAGCCTGCTTCGTTGTGGGGGAAGGCGAATCCCACCTTGTCGGTGCGGTCCGTGATCTCGTCCGGGACCAGGCCGCGGGAGATGCCGCGCAGGATCGACTTCGTGCTCAGGCCGCGGATCTTGCTGCGCTCGTTCAACGAGAACGCGAGGTCGACGACGCGCGGATCGAGGAAGGGGCAGACCTTGTCGATCCCCCAGTACTTGTTCACCTTGGCGGTGTCGAGGAGCGGTTGGCCGGAGATGACGATGTCGGTCAGGCCCATCTGATCGATCAGCCGGTCGGCTCGACGGAACGTCGAGTACACCGACTCGCGGAAGGGCTCCTCGTCGCCGTCCGTGGGCGCGCCGCGGCGCATCAGCGCGTAGTACTTCTCCCATTCGGGCGCGTCCTGGGCGTGTGCCGAGAGCAGGCGGGACAGGGGCGCGTAGTTCGCGACCATGGGGTTCGACTCGAACAGGCCCCGGTTCCGGGTTCTGTCGCGGTCGAGGTACATCACCAGGTAGCGGACCTCCCCGCCGAGAGCCTCGTCGGCGCCGTAGCCGCTCAACAGGGTTCGATCACCGCGGGCGGCGGCCGCCCGGGCGATCCAGTACTCGGTGAAGTGCGCGGCGTTGGCCTTCACCTCGTCGAAGATCGCCATAGTGGTGGGGAAGTGTTCGGCGAAGTCCTCGGCGTCCGGCTCCAGGACCAGGTGCTCGATACCCAGGTGCGCGGCGACTTTCGCGGCGTGCGGAACCTCGTTGTAGACCGAGTCCAGCTCGCGGAACGCGGTCGTGTACGCGGTCCGCGCCGGCGTGCCGAGCGCGGCCAGTGCGCAGTTGACCCAGCTGCTGTCCTGGCCGCCGCTGAGATAGGCCGAAACCTCTCCGGTCGGCGGCATGCGGGAACGGAGGCTGTCGGTGAGCACGCCGCGCAGGGCTTCGGCCGCCTCCGCTTCATCGGTGATCGTCTCGGCGGACGGCCGGATCTCCCAGTACCTGCTCGCGGCGGCCTGGCGCGCGGCGGCGACCCGGACGAGCGAGCCCGGCTCCACCTTGGCGATGTCGCGGAACATGGTCTCGGCGCCGACGGGCGTCTCGAAGACGCGCACGCTGTCCGGGACGTAGAACTCGGCGCCCTCGACGTGCGCGACCAGCGGTCGGATGGTGGAGGAGAAGACGAGTCCGCGGTCCGCGCAGCGCCCGAAGTAGAGCTGTTCCTCGCCCATCTTGTCGCGGATCAGCTCGGCGCCCCACGGGCCGGTGCGCACGATCGCGAACTTGCCGTCGACCTCGGCGAAGAACTGGTCCCTGCGGTGGCGCAGCAGGATCTCGAGAACCTGGGCCGCGGACGCGATCTCCACCCGCGATCCCACCGCGGCGCGGGCCATGGCCGTCAGGGAACGAAGATTGTAGAGATCGCCGCTGAAGACCAGCGAGTCCACGCCGTCGCTCCACTGATGGGAGGCGAGGGACTGAGCCTGTCGCACCACGCCGTGGACCTGCAGGCGCGAGCTCGGCGTCTGCAGCGAGCACGAGGTGAGCGCCGCGGCCGACAGCGGAGGCCGCAGGTCCGCTCCCGACTCTCTCGGTCCTCGCCCGATCGATCCGCTGATGTAGGAGACCGGGACGATCGAGGATCTGTCTACGGGCACGTGGATGTCATCCCTTTCCGGTTTCCCTGGACCACCACAGGGCCACCTGCAGCGCGTGCAGGCGCGACCTGTCGTACTGTCCGGCACGCCTGGCCCCGAGGTCCGCGATCATCGAGGCGGTCCTGGGGGCGTCGGGTCGCCGCAGCACTCTGAGCTGCTCCTCGTACCAGGGGGCGAGGGAGCCGGAGAGCCAGGACGGCACGGGCGAGGCGAATCCGCGTTTGTCCACGCGGGACCAGATGGCCGCCGGCACACCCAGTTCCCGTGCGAAGTCGCGCAGCGGGCGCTTGCTCTGCAGGCCGGCCCGTTTGTGGGCGAGAGGCAGCGCGTAGCACAGCTGGGCCCATTCGTGAGCCAGATAGGGCGAGCGCCGTTCGAGTCCGTATGCGCTCGCCAGCTTGTCGGAGGCGAGCAGCATCGACGGAAGCGCCACCCCGATCTCCACCAGCGAGATGGCTTGGCCGAGGTCGGGGGTGCGATCGAAGCAGCCGTGGACGTACTGTCTGGTCCGCCCGGTGGTGTCGGGCCCGCGCAGGATCAGCCGGTAGTAGCGGTCTGCGGCGCTGGAGCTCGGACCGACCGAGCCGAGGAACTTCTCTTTCAGCGGTCCGTAGGTGTCGAGGTTCGGATCGTCGACCGCCCGGCCGCCGTCGAGCGCGAGCAGATTGCGTACGTAGCCGAGCAGGAGTTCGTCGGGGCCGGTGCCGCCGTAGACGACCTTGACCCCGCGCTCGGCCGCCGCCGCGCACAGCATCCGCTCCGAGAGCAGGCTCGCGTTGCCCAGGGGGTAGTCGAGCGTCTCCACGATGTCCGCGGCGTGCCGGCGGAAGTCCTCGGGCGTCGGCTCGACGGCGATCAGTTCGGCACCGATCTCGTCGGCGACCTGCTTGGCGAGGTCGAATTCGTCATAGCGTTGGTAGCCCGGATAGCGCGCGGTCAGCATCACCGAGGGACGCAGCAGATAGGCGAGGACCGCGGAGTCGAGGCCGCCGCTGGCCATCAGGGCCGAGGGGGCGTCGGTTCTCCTGAGCTCCACCGCGGCGGTCAGCTGATGCGCGAAGGCCTTGTACGACTGCGCGTAGTCGTCGGCCTCGTCGAACTCGGAGCGGGGTTCGAGCGTCCACCAGGCCTGCTTCGTCACGCTCAACGAGTCCAGATCGACGGTGACGTGGTGACCGGGCTCGAGGAGTTCGACGTCTTCGTAGGGCGTCATGGAGCCGAGCGGGTTCTCCACGGCCAGCCATTCGGCGACGAAGCGGGGGCGCAGTGGCACGGCCGCTCGCAGAGCCTTGACCTCCGAGGCGAACGCGAAGGTGTCGCGGGTCGCGGTGTAGTAGAGCGGCTTCTCGCCGAACCTGTCTCGGGCCAGGAACAGGCGCCGGTTGCGCGGGTCGAGCAGTGCGAGGGCGAACATGCCGTCGAAGTGTGCGAGACAGTCCGAGCCGAATCTCGCATAGGCGCGCAGCATCAGATGGGCGTCGGTCTCGCCGGCCCGCAGCGCGATGCCCCACCGGTCGGCCAGCTCCCGGTAGTTGTAGATCTCGCCGTTGAACGTCAGCACCATGCCCGTCGACGGGTCCTCATACGGCCCGGGCCGCGCGGTCGGGTCCAGGACGGCCAGCAGGTTCATGGCCAGCCCGGCCCGGCCGTCGGCGGTCAGGCGCAGGTCGAAGCCGTCCGGTCCGCGGTGTGCCTGCCGCCGTGCCATGTCTGCGAGCCGGTCCGCCGCCACGGGCGAGCGTGCCGCGATTCCCGCGATGCCGCACACGTCATTGCCTCCACGGCCGTAGGGAGTGACTTCAAAGGGGCGTCGGATCAGGCCGCGGTGTCTGACGCGTGCGCTCGCAAGGCGCCGGGTCGGCCTCATGCTCGGTCGTCTGTGGGCGATCCGGCAACGCAGCGAGCGTGCGTGGCAGGCGCCGCGGACCCGGCGGACCTTTGAAGACACGAACCTAGATCGCGCAGTCGGCCAGCAGGCCCTGGCAGAAGGAGATGCAGTCGCGCACCCAGTCCTCGGGGCCGAGCGGCGGCAGGTCGGCGTGGGTGAGCCAACGCCAGCAGATGCGGACCTCGAACGGAGCGCGGCCGGGGGCGGACTCGTGCTCGAGCATCGCGCAGTGCTTCATCCGCCACTCGCCGGGGCTGAGCCGGCCGTTGTGGGCCAGCCACGCGTCGATCGACGCCTCGGCGGCCTGCGACATGGCCAGCACGGCCGAGCGGTGGTCGCCGTTGCCCAGCTGGGTGCACGCCTGCCCGATCAGGCCGCCGGCTCGTCGCGCGGCCCGTTGCGCCGCCACGCGGGGGAGGCCGGCTTCGCGCAAGGCCTCGCGCCAGTCCCGGTCGCCGGCTGCCCAGGCCGGGGATTCGCCGTCGTAGAGCGAGATCACGTCGTCCCAGGCCTCTTGCGCCAAGGGCGGGTGCGCGGGCGGACCGGCCGTGCTGGTCACGGCGGCGAGGTCCCGGATCTGCTCGATGAGCCGGTCGACCTGCTCTTCGGTACGCAGGCGCACGCACCAGCGCTTGCCCTCTTGGTAGAAGGCGAAGGCGTTCGCTTCGCCGGTGGGCTCGAGCGGTTCCTCGAGGCGCGGCGCGCTCGGCCCGATCATGACGATGTCCACGTCGCTGTGCACGTGGCGCCAGCCGCGTGCGAGCGGTCCGTCGAGGAGCAGCGAGCGCAGCCCCTCGGTGTCGCGGACGAGGCGGCGCAGATGCGCGGATTCGGTGGCGCTCGGGAACGTCGGTCTCGACCGCAGTACCGCGAGCCCCCCGTACCGGGCTCCGTTCACCGGATGCCGTCCTCGGTCGACGGGTCGGCGACCTTGATGAAGGGCCGGTATTTCGCCGCGGTCTGGGCCCGGGTCGGGCGCACCTCGAAGGCGACGCGCCGGCCGGGGAACCGGCGGTCGAGGGCGGATCCGACCCGCTCCACGCATTCGGGCGCCCACCGGGCTCCGGGTTCGAGGGTCACCGCGAAGTCAAGGCCCTGCTGGACGAACTGGAACCGCCTGATCGAGCCGGGCAGGTCCTGCTCGACGTGGTCGATCAGGGTCTGGAAGAAGCTGGTGTACTCGATCCCGCCGGATCGGTCGACGGCGTGGTCGGCGGCCCGGCCGTGGACGGTCGTGATGACCGGGCCGCCGCGCGGGCAGCGGCATCCGCGCCGGTCCAGGGTGACGATGTCGCCGGTGCGGTAGCGCAGCAGCGGCATGGCGGTGAAGTGGCGGTTCGTCACGATCGCGTGGCCCGTCAGCACTTTCTCCTCGCCCGTGTCGCCCTCGATCTCGAGCAGGACGTTGTCCTCGAACACGTGCCGGTTGCCTTCAGGACACTGATAGGCGATGGGCCAGGTCTCCTGCGAGCCGTACTGGTCGGCGACGGCCGCGCCGGGAAAGGCCCGTGCGATGGCCTCGCGGTCCGCGGTGATCGTCAGCTCCCCGGTCAGCTCGACCAGGCGCAGGCTGTCCGGTCCGACCAGTCCGCGCTCGACCATCCAGGTCGCCAGTTGCCCGGTCGCGCACGGGCGGCCCTGCAGCCACACCGGTCGATGGCGGGTGATCCGGTCGAAGTACTCGGCCAGGGCGTCGTCGGACAGGTCGAGGGCGTAGAACTCGAGGCAGTCGCCCTTCTCGATCACGGTCCTCGGGTCGGTGAGGTTGTAGAGCCCGCGGAACCGGCACCACGGGGCTCGCGCGGCGGACACCCCGTACCACCGCCTCGCCCCCCACAGCGCCATCGAGCATCGCGCCCGCTGGGCCCGGTAGTGGAAGAGCGGCAGGGGGTTGCCCGTCGTGCCGCTGGTGAGGAACGCGATCAGCTGCTCCGGGTCGGCGTCGTCCTCGCGCAGGGCTTCGGCGTGCACCATGACCGTGGGCTTGTCCAGGATCTCGAGGTCCTCGAGCCGCAGTCGGCCCCGCCCGGCGTAGCGTTCGCGGTAGTACGGGACGCGCGTCCTCGCCCGCTCGACGAGTTCGTCGATCTCCATTCAGCGCCCGCCCGCGATGTACCGGCGCACGGCGCCCACGGTCGAGAAGTTGCCGATGCTGTAGTCGGAGTCCGGAATGGAGCTCCCGGTCCAGTTCTCGATCCACGCCATGAACGAGACGAGGTCCACCGAGTCGAATCCGAGACCGTCGATGAGCTCGGTGTCGTCGGAGAACTCGACCAGCGCGGCCGGTCCCTTGGTCTCGAGGATGAACCTGGTGATCATCGTGGCGACGGACGACGCGTCGTTGTCGGGCATCAGGGAATCCATTCCAGATTTGCCGATCGCAGGGTGCGGGAAGGTCCGTCGCGGAGCCGGTGGGTGTGTCACCACGACGGCTGCGGGCGCTGCGCGCAGACGGGATTCGGTGAGGATGCGGGACGGCCACGCGCTCACGCTGTGCGCGGGCATGGCTCCGCCGTGGAACTAGTGTGACATAAGTAATCGATGATACGCAAGTGACTCAGGCCTCGGGGATCGTCGCATCTCCGTCGGTCCGGCCCGTGCCGGCGGCCAGCACCGGCAAGCGCTCCCAGCCGGCCGCGTCACTCCCGCGCGCCGGACCCGAGCAGACGACGTACTCGTGCGGGGCCATGGCGGTGCGCAAGGGGCTCTCGGCGAGACGCGCGACGCAGGCCGCGTGCAGCTCGGCGAGATCGGGGACGGCGGAGCCGGCCGGGATGAAGGCCCTGAGCCGCTCTCCCTCGGCCGACGGCACCGCGAAGACCTCGGCGCGCGGGCTGCCGGAGACGCCGCGTACCAGGTCGGCCACGTCCGGCAGCCTGACCCAGTTGGCGTCGGTGAGGCACCAGCCGTCGCCGCGAGGGTCCCTGCTGAGGTCCGTGTACGCGCCGAACTCGGCCACGGCGACGTCGCGCGCGGTGGATTCGCAGAGCACGGCTTCGATCGCGTGCACCCACGCGACCGCCTCCTGCGGAGCCAGGACGGCGCAGTCCACGATGAGCGTCAACACCATGGCCTGGGCGTTGCCGTCGGCGAAGACGAAATACGTACTCGTACTGTTGTCCGTGCCCTCGACCCATCGCCAGCGGGTGTCCGCGCGCGCCTGGGCGAGCACGGACGCGTTCGGCCGCTCGGCAGTGCGGGCAAGCCGCGCCATCGGCACGAAGTTGAGCCAGCAGGACAGGTCGAAGTGGATGCCGCGTCGGGCTTCGATCCGCCTGCGCGCCGCTTCGAGCTCGAGCGGAGGGTGCATGCCGAAGCGCGCGGCCTGCAGGACCACCGGAGTCGCGCGGTCGATGACGTCCGCGACGCTGGCGTCGGTGAGGTCGACCTCCACCGGGACGTCCTGCGTGTACATGCCGACGGCGTTGCGCACGCGGGGTTCGATCCGGTTGCCCACCGTCAGCTGCAAGTAGGCCCGAGGCAGGGTGCTGACGAACCCGGAGACGCCGGCGATGGCGCCGAACAACACCGTCGCCGGAGAGGTGTCGTGGTGCGCGGCGAGGAACGGCACGGCGACGGCCAGCGCGGGCGAGGTGAACTCGAGGTACCGGTATCGGGGTGCCGGAACCTCTTGGAGAGGCCGGGGGAGCATGGTCTGGGGCATCGCGCCGAAGGTCCGCAGGTGCTGTGCGACGCCTCGTGAACCGTGGCGCGTGCCGGTCGGCGAGGACTCCCACTGCGCCTGCACCCGCATCGGGTTCGGAATCCGCGGCGCGCGCTCCTCGGCGAACACATGGCTCAGGAGCGATCGGAGATGGTAATTGATCCAGCGTGCACCGGTGGTGTCGAGAAAGAGATGGCAGAGCGCGAAGGCGAGATAGCGGGGCTCGCCGCCGCCGGTGACCACCCCGACGCGGATCGGCCATTCGGCGGCGAGGTCGAAGGCTCGGTCGGCCAGCGCGGCGTGGACGGCGGACGCGGTCTTTTCGCCGACCTGCTCATCGCACTCCACGATGGCCACCGTGAGGCTGCCGGAGTTCGCGATGCGCTGCTGCGGGCCGGCCTCGGTGTCCAGGTACGTCGTCCGCAGCGCCTCGTGGCTCCGCATCAGGTCATCGAGGCCTGCGATGACCTCGTCCGGGGACACGCCCTCGCGCAAGGCGATGTGATATCCGAGATTCACCGGCTGGGTCAGCGGTTCCAGGGCGCGGATGAGACCGAGCATGTGCTCCTGCGCCCACGTCAGCGGCGCGTCGGCGCAGTCGGCCTGCGTGGTGAAGTCGAGTTGCCGGAAGCGGATGCCGGATGCGCCGACGGACTCGGGGCCGACGTCCGCGAGAGGGGACTGCACTGTCATGACGCGATCGCCTCCAGGGCTCGAAGTTGCGGATCCGGCGCTCATCGCCGCAGTACCTTGCCGTTCGGGGTGGACTCGATGGAGGTCACGAAACGCACCTCGCGCAGATGCTTGTGCGCGGCGAACTGGGCGTGCACCGCCTGCAGGATCTCCGTGGCGTCCACGATCGCGCCGTCGGCCAGGACGATCTCGGCGACCGGTTCCTCGCCGCGCAGGTCCGAGGGCCGGCCGATCACCTTCACCTGGGCCACGCCGGGCAGCTCGCGCAGGAACAGCTCCAACTCCTCGGCGGCGACCTTCTTGCCGCCGACGTCGATGAGGTTCTTGATCCTGCCCTGGACGTACACGGATCCGTCCGCGTCCACGGAGCCCACATCGCCGGTCCTGATCAGGTCGCCTTCGCTCAGCACGTCAGAAGCCGCATCGCCCAGGTATCCCAGCATCGCGTACGGCGTGCGCACCCACAGCTCCTGGTCCTGTGCCCCCGGCCGCTCCTCGGCGGCACACGCACGCCGCGTCAGGTCCGGCGACTGCCCGAGCGGCGCGGCGAACACCTCCACCCCGGCGATCGGCCGGCCGACGCAGCCGTCGGCGTCCGGATCGCGCGCGGGGCGCCAGGTGGTCAGCCGCGGCCCGCACTCGGTCATGCCCCAGGTCTGCATCACCTCGACACCGGGCAGGCGCGCGCGTACGTCGGCCATGGCCTGAGCGCCGAACGGCGAGCCGCCCAGCGAGATCTGACGCAGGCTCCGCGCGCGGCCGAGCAGATTCACCATGGTGCGGTTGAGCTGGTGGGGGACCACCGTCGTATTCGTCACCTCGGCTTCGTGCATCACCCGCAGCACGTCGCTCGGCATCGCCGGACGCGGGCCGAACACCAGGCGCCCGGTCGCCAGCACGTGCGCGAGGATCTGGCTGGTGTGGCAATAGCCGAACGCCGGGCAGAGCAGCAGCAACGTGGTGTCCGCCGAGGTCAACCCGACCGAAGCACCGTGTGCGGCGGCGTTGGCCACGAGCCGGCTCGGGCGGTGCACGGCCCGCTTGGGCAGGCCTCCGGTGCCGCTTGTGGGAAGCAGCAGATGGCCGCGCAGCCGCATCGGCCGGCCGTCGACCGCACGCTCGGCCTCACACACGGCCGGCGCTCCGCCGCGGTCCGGCTGCGCGCGCAGGGCTTGCAGCAGGCCGGAGGAGGGGTCGAGGTGGAAGTCCACCGCGCACCGCTCGTCCTCGCGCGCGCACTCGACCTCTCCGGCCAGCGGGTCCTGCGGGAGGACGTTGGCGCCGAGCGAGAGCAGGGCGAAGTAGGCCTTGAGGTAGCGCAGATCGTGGACGGCCGTGACCGAGACGTACGCGCCGGCGAACACGCCCGCGTCGGCGAGCACCTCGGCCTGCTGCGCGACGTGTGCCACCAGTTCGGGATAGGTCCACTCGCGCAGGCCGTCCCGCACCGCCCACCCGTGCGGACGCAGCCGCGCCGCGGAGGTCAGGAGGCTGACGACAGGATGCCCGGTGGAGAGGCGCTCTCGCGCGGTGAAGACTTCGGCCACGTTGCTCGCCCTCGCAGGTGGGAAAAGCAAAGAACACTGCCTCGCGTCGGACGGGCGCGGGAAAGCGCCGCCGACGGGAAACAGTGTTCTCAGCGGGAAAGGGTGGTCAGGTTCGCGGGTGGATCAAGGCGGCGATCAGGCCTTCGCCGTCCGGGGGTGGCACGCCCAGCCGGCTTCGCTCCAGGCGTCCAGGTCCAGGCTGAGCCGCGCGTCGATGAGCACGGGGTTCGCGACCACCTCGCGCAGGGCGCGCGGATCGAGCTCGCGGAACTGCGGCCAGTCGGTCAGGTGCACCACGGCGTGGGCGCCGACGCAGGCGTCGACGGCGGAGTCGGCATAGGTGATCAGCGGGAACGCGCGACGGGCGTTCTCCATGGCCTGCGGATCGAACAGGGTGACCGCGGCTCCCCGGGCCCGGATCAGCTCGGCCACGCTGAGCGCGGGCGACTCCCGGATGTCGTCGGTCTCCGCCTTGAAGGCCGCGCCCAGAACCGCGATCGCCTTGCCCTCGAGGCCGCCCTCGAGCGCTTCGGCGAGCACCCCCACGATCCGGGCCTGGCGGGCGGAGTTGATCAGGTCCACCTGCCGCAGCAGCCCGCCGAGTTCGGTCGAGCCCAGCTCCTCGGCCCGTGCGGTGAAGGCGTGCAGGTCCTTGGGCAGGCAGCC
The DNA here is from genome assembly GCF_018139695.1 of Actinospica durhamensis. Classification (GTDB taxonomy): domain Bacteria; phylum Actinomycetota; class Actinomycetes; order Streptomycetales; family Catenulisporaceae; genus Actinospica; species Actinospica durhamensis. The sequence goes on from NZ_JAGSOG010000002.1 coordinate 71,161, forward strand.
GCCGCCGTATCCGGGGCCCGCGGAGAGCGAGCCGCGCCCGATCCGCTTGTCGTGCCCGAGGGCGTCGGCGAGGGTGGAGACGTCGGCGCCGACCGTCTCGCACAGCCCGGCCAGGGCATTGATGTAGGAGATCTTCATGGCCAGGAACGAGTTCGCGGCCGCCTTGACCAGCTCCGCGGTCTCCCGGTCGGTGACGATCACCGGCGAGCCCTCGTCGATCGGCCTGGCGAAGATCTCGCGCAGGGTCCGCTCGGCCGATTCGGAGCAGACCCCGAAGACCAGGCGGTCCGGGTGCAGGGTGTCCTCGACGGCGTGAGCCTCGCGCAGGAACTCCGGCTGCCACGCCACCTCGAGGCCCGGCAGGTCCCCGGTCCGCTCGGCGAAGCGCCGCCCGATCCAGGCCGCCGTGCCGACCGGAACGGTCGAGCGCCCCACCACCAGCGCCGGGCCGGTCAGCAGCGGCGCGAGCGTGTCCACCACCGCCTGGACCTGGGACAGGTCGGCGGCTCCGTGCGCGCCCTGCGGCGTGCCCACGCAGATGAAGAACACCTGGGCCCAGTCCGCCACCTCGCGGTAGTCGGTGGTGAAGCGCAGCCGGCCGGAGTCCGTGTGCTTCCTGAGCAACTCGTCCAGTCCGGGCTCGTAGAGCGGGGCGCGGCCGCTGCCGAGCACCTTGACCCTGGCCTCGTCGATGTCGACGCCCACGACGTCGAAGCCGAATTCGGCCAGCCCGGCCGCAGTGGTGGCACCGAGGTAGTTCGTCCCGATGACACTGATCTTAATCGCCATGCTTGCTTGATGCTCCGCTTCCGGTTCGAGATCCGCCTCGGCGCGGGCGCCACCCGCCCCGAGGCCGCGCTGTCAGGTGAGCCGTCGCTCGCGGCCGGCCCGGGACGCGGCAGGTCCATCCGGCACCGCGCCGCCGATCGGCATCTTCGCTCGGCCCTGCGTCCACCCGTCGGCGAGCCTCGGGGTGACCACGGCCTTGGGATCGTACACTGCGACATCCGTTCCCAGGCGGGTGGCAGAACACGACGACGGCAGCCCCGTCAGGGTGGGAAATCCGCGGCGTCCGCGGCGCATCCGCACCGGGGCATGGCGCATCGGCGGGATCGCGCGGAGTGGGCAGACGACGCGAGAGACGCGGCGCGGGAGAGCTGTGGACAGAGCTCTGCCATGTGTTCAGTGTGACATGAATACTCTGAAACGCGCAAGTGTTGTCCGAGTGAACGCACGGGGCGTCCGTGTTCCGTAGGGGCCTCATACGCGGTCGCCCGGTCCGCGATCGCGCGCGCCGGACCGCGTCGCGGCCGAGCGCGAGCGGCGCGCGAGGATCTCGCGCAGCTCGTCGATGTCGTACTCGGCCTTGCGGGCGCTGCCGTAGCGGGTCAGCGCTCCCCGGCTGGCCCATTTGCGGATCGTGGCCTCGGTGACGCCGGTGGCGAGCGCGGCCAGTTCCGTGGTCACCGTGCGCGGGCTGACCGACGCCGCCTGCCCGTTCACGCCTCGGCCTTCCGGTTCGCCTGCAGGCGTTGGGACAGCATGAGCCACTGCGCGACGGCCCAGGTGTGCCCGGCCGCACAGCGCACCCCCGCGGACGAGCCTCCCGCGGCGACCAGGTAGGCGAACACGGCGGCCTGGCAGCCCGGGTGCACGCAGGTGCCGATCTCCTGGCGCGGGGCGGACTTGGACTCCACGTGCTCGCGCGCTGCCTCGGCCAGTAGGCCGACCTCGGTGGCGAAGTCCTCCGCGGCGGGATGCGCGGCGAGCCAGTCCAGCTGGGAGGCCAGGAAGCCGGCCAGGGCCGCGGGCTCGCGCCGGGGGGCAGCGGCCCCCGGCCGCTCGGCGAGGACCAGGTCCGACCACAGGCTCAGTACCCGGACGATGTCGGTGCGCAGGGCCAGGGCGGTCTCGTCCAGCGGGATCTCCGCGCGGCGGGTGCCGGTGACCCGGTCCCGCAGGAAGTGCGTGGATCCGATCCGCACGGTCTCGCAGTGGTCGTACAAGCCGGGTATCTCGGCCAGGGCTCTGCGCAGCCGCTGCATCTGGGGGGCGGTCAGGCCGCGCTGCTGGGCTCCCTGGCCCTCGTGCCGGTGGTGGTCGGCACCGCGGTGGAGATCGCTGGCGTTCAACAAGGTATTCAGCCCCATTTGATTCATATTCGATCCCTGACGGGTCGAACTCGGCCCGCGGCCGTCGTTCAACCGTGCGGAGCCGACCGGCGTCGAGGCCCTCGGTACGGCGCGCCCCCGCGCGCCGCGGCGGCGGGATGGGTCGGGCCGCGCCGGCCGGGAGCCGGGTGCCGGGGTGGACGCCGCAACGTTCGATCCTCCTGAGGGCGGAAGCGGGCGGACCTGACTGTGGGTTCGGCGAAGGCTCTGTTTCCGAAAGTTTCGGGAACAGAAGACTCGCGCCTCCAGGACGGTACGCGCTCTGTCGAATGGCGTCAATGCCCTTCAGGGGCCTATGGACGAGAGTTGACCATTGTATACTGGCATTGACATAGTGACGCATCGGGACGCGACTTGCGGGCGGATGGGCGGAAGGTTGCCGAATGTTTCGGCCAGGTAGCGGCGGGCTGGGGCAGGTTCGCAGCCCTCGAACGCGCACGGCGGCGCAGGTGGGGCGGGTGTTGCGGCGACGGGGCGGTCGCCGGCCCGCCCGCCCGGCTGTCAACAGACGCCGAATGAACTCTTGACACTTCATAGCCCTGATGTCACAGTGATCGCGGCCCGCCGGAATATCGCGCAAGCCCATTGAACTAAGACCACGCGTACACCACGATGCGTTCAAATATGTGAACTCGCGCAGCCGGATATCCCGGTTTCCGCCATCTGCCGGCGCCGCACTCCCCGCTCTCCAGCGCCCCACCACGTCGGCGCCGGAGCGCGATCCCCGCGTCTCGCCGGCCCGAAGCCGCCGGTGGGCCCCGAAGGCCGCCGTCCGCATGCGCGGCATCCGTGCGCGCGAAAACGGCCGCCCGGCTCGGCCACCGTCACCCGCTCCAGCTCAGTAAGGACGTCCGGATGGAAAGCGCTCAGAGCACCCTCGACGCGCGGCTGCAAGCCGTGTTCACCGAGGTGTTCAACCTCGGCCCGGAGGCCGAGCCGGCGAGTCTGCAGTATCGCGACCACCCCCGTTGGGACTCCCTCGGCCACATGACCCTGATCGTCGCCGTGGAGCGGGAATTCGAGGTCGAAGTCGACCCGGACCAGCTCATCCGGATCGAGAGCTTCGACACCGCCCTCGTCGTGCTGCGTGAGCTCGGCGTCGAGGGCTGAGCGCGGAGACGGACTGTGATGAACGAACTGGCCGATCAGGTCGCGCTGGTCACCGGAGCGACCCGCGGCATCGGATACGCGGTGGCCGCGGAGCTGGCGTCGCACGGCGCCCGGGTGATCGCGGCCGGCCGCGACGAGGACACGGCGGCGCGGTGCGCGCGGACTCTGTCGGAGCAGACGGGCACGGAGGTGAGCGGCTGCGTCGTCGACGTGAGCGAATTCGGGTCGGTCGCCGCGGCCGTGCGCGCCGCGGTGGCGCCGTACGGGCGGCTCGACATCCTCGTGGCGAACGCCGGCATCATGGATTCGGCTCCGCTGGGCGCGATCACCGAGCCGAGCCTGCGGGCGATGTACGACACGAACGTGGCCGGCACGATCGCCTGTCTGCAGGCGGCGAGCCGGATCATGGTGCGCCGCGGCTCCGGGTCGATGGTGGTGCTGGCCTCCATCGTCGGGCGCGACGGGAGCGCCGGGCAGGTCGGCTACAGCGCGTCGAAGGCGGCGATAGCCGCGGCGGCCCGTTCCGCCGCGAAGGAGCTCGGCCGCTGGGGCATCCGGGTCAACGCGGTCGCGCCGGGCATCATCGAGACGGATCTGATCTCCGGCATTCCGGAGCAGGCCAGGGAGCGCTACGCGCAGTCCACGCCGCTCGGCCGGCTCGGCACCCCGGCCGACGTGGCGAAGGCCGTGCGATTCCTGGTGAGCGAGGACGCCGGATTCATCACCGGCCAGGTGCTCGGCATCGACGGCGGGCTGGTCCTGTGACCCGGCTGATCGCCCCCGGCGCCCGCCTGGTCGACGCGGCGACGGGCGGCGGCGTCGACGGCGCGCAGATCACCGGCCGGGCCGGGGAGGCGGCGGCCGCGCTCAGCGCACTGCCGGCCGGCGTGGTCTTCACGCTCATCGAGCCGCAACTCGGCTCGGTGTTGCGCTACCTCGGCGCGTGGGAGGCCGGCCGGGCGGTGCTGCCCCTGGACCCGCGCGCGCCCGACACGACGCTGGCCGAGTTGGCCGAGCGCTTCCGGCCCGCGCTCGTGACAGGGCTCGACTACGAGCGGGCGAAGGCTCTCGCGCCCTCGCTCACCGGATACCGCTGTGCGATCGTGCCCGAGTTCGGGCCCGGCCTCGTGCGCGACGAGGGCGCCACGGCAATACCCGTACACCCGGATCTCGGCCTGCTGCTCAGCACCTCGGGCTCGACCGGCCGACCCAGACTCGTGCGTCTGTCCCGTTCCGCCGTGACCGCGAACGCGGCGGCGATCGCGGCCGCCACCCGCATCGCCCCGGACGACGTCGCGGTGACCGCGTTGCCGCTCTTCTACACGTACGGGCTGAGCGTCCTCAACTCCCATCTGAACGCCGGCGCGACCGTCGTGCTCGCCGACGGGGATCTCACGGCTCGAGCATTCTGGGACACCGTCGGCGCGCACGGGGTGAGCTCGCTCTCGCTCGTGCCGAGCCAGTTCGAGATCCTGCGCCGGCTGTCCGGCCGCCTCGGCGGGGTCAGGACGCTGACGGCCTCGGGCGGGCGGCTGCGCGAACGCACGGCGCTGGACTTCCACGGCCGAGGCGCCGATCTGTATGTGATGTACGGCCAGACCGAGGCGGGGCCGCGGATCTGTGTCCTGCCGCCCGACCGCTTGACGGACAAGCTCGGCAGCGTCGGGCCGCCGATCCCCGGCGTGCGGCTGAGTATCGCCACCGAGGACGGCGCGCAGACGGCCGAACCCGGCGTGACCGGCGAGGTGATCTGCCGCGGTCCCGGCGTGATGATGGGATACGCGGACGAGGCCGCGCATCTCGCCCTGCCCGACCTGCGCCACGGCGTGCTGCGTACCGGCGACCTCGGGCGCCTGGACGGCGAAGGCCACCTGTGGCTGACCGGAAGGATCAGCCGCATCGGGAAGGTCTTCGGGGTCCGGGTGAACCTGGCGGCGGTGGAACAGATGCTCGGCGAGCACGGCCCGGTCGCCGCCGTCGCGGCCGAGGACCGGATCCGGGTGTGGATCGAGGGCCTCGAGGCCGACCCGCGCGAACTCGTCCAGAGCCTGGCGGACCGCTTCCGGGTGCACCCGACCGGAGTCGAGGTGCGTGCGAGCAGCGGGCTGCCGACGCTCCCGAACGGCAAGATCGACTACCGCGCCCTGGAGAGCCGCACGTGACCCCTGATCCCCGCTCCGGCTGCTTCACCCTCGCCCAGGCGGACCGCGAAGCGGTCTTGTTCCCCGCGCTGCGCGAACTGACGGCGCACCACTATCGCCACTGCGCCGGGTACGCCCGGATCCTCGACGCCACCGGCGGGTGGAGCGATTCCGGCCGCGGCCACCGGAATCTCGGCGACCTGCCCTGGCTGCCGGTACGGCTGTTCAAGAACCACGTGCTGAAGTCCATCCCGGACGAGGAGGTGTTCACGGTGGTCACCTCCTCGGGCACCACGGGTCAGCCCAGCCGGGTCCACCTGGACCGGCAGGCGGCCGCCGCCCAGCAGGCCGCGCTCGCCTCGGTCCTGCGCACCGCCATCGGGCCGCGGCGCCTGCCCATGCTGATCGTGGACAGCGGCGCGACCGTCGCACGCGCGGCGACGGTCTCGGCTCGGCGGGCCGGAGTCCTCGGGATGATGGCCTACGGCCGGGACTACACCTTCCTGCTCGACGCGGACGGCGAACTCGACCGCCCGGCCGCGCGGGCCTTCCTGGCCGCGCACGGGCGGGCCCCCTTCCTCGTCTTCGGCTTCACCTTCCTGGTCTGGAGCGCGCTCGCCGCCTTCGCCGCCGAGGAGGACCTGGATCTGTCCCAGGGCGTCCTGGTGCACACCGGCGGCTGGAAGAAGCTCGCCGACCTGGCCGTGGACAACGACGAGTTCCGCCGGCACTTCGCCCGGTTCGGGCTGCGGCGGATCCACAACTTCTACGGCATGGCCGAGCAGATCGGCACGGTCTTCCTCGAAGGGACGCGCATGCCCGGACTGTACTGCCCCGACTTCGCGGATGTGGTCATCCGGGATCCGGACACCTGGCGCGAGGCCGCGGTCGGCACGCCGGGCCTGATCCAGGTGGTCAGCACCCTGCCACGGTCCTATCCCGGGCACTCGCTGCTGACCGAGGACCTCGGCGTCGTGCACGGCGTGGACGACGGCGACTGGCCGGGCAAGCGCTTCTCGATCCTGGGCCGGCTGCCCCGGGCCGAGGCCCGCGGCTGCAGCGACGCGGTGGGCGGCTGAGACGATGCTCCTGCAACACTTCCCGGAAGAGCGCGAACTCCCGCTCGAGCAGGTGCTGGCCGGCCTGCGCGCGGCGGACCGGGCGCCGGACCGCCTCGGCTACGGCGACGAGCGCGTGCTGGATTTCCTCGACGCCCTCTCGCACGAACTCCTGCGCCCCCGGCTCGTCCGCCGGCATCCCGAGCTGGCGCCGCTCGGCTTCTTCCTGCGGCGCTCGCGACTGGCGCAGTGGACCCGGGCGACGGACGGGGCCGCGGACCTGCGCGTGCCGCGCGGCATCGTGTTCCACATTCCGCCGGCGAACGTCTCCACCCTGCTGGCGTATCCGTGGGCGTTGTCGATGCTGGCCGGCAACGCCAACGTGATCAGGTTGTCCACGCGTGGCTCGGCCGCCACGGACGAGCTGCTCGGCGTGCTGCGGGAGACGGTGCGGCAGGCCGATCCCGCCGTCCGCGCGTCGCAGCTCGTCGTCTCCTACGGCCATGACGACGAGGTGACGGCGGCTCTCAGCGCCGCCTGCCACCTGCGCCTGATGTGGGGCGGCGATCAGACCATCGACCGATTGCGCCGCTTCGCGCTCGCGCCCGGCGCCCGCGACCTGCCCATGCCGGAACGCAGCTCGCTGTGCGTGGTCTCGGCCGCGACGTGGCAGGGCACGGATGAAGCCGGTCGCACGGCCGTCGTCGAGGGCTTCTACAACGACGCGTACTGGTACGGGCAGGCCGCCTGCGCCTCGCCGCTGACAATCTGCTGGATCGGCCCGGACGGGCAGGCCGCGCGGGCCGGCGCCGACTTCGTCGACCGGCTCGAGGCGCTCGTCGCGCAGCGGCGCCCGCAGATCGACGTCGAGATGGCGGTGGAGAAGCGGGTGGCGACGTACGGGCTGGCCGTGACGGCGAGCGCCAGGTCCGTCGGCTTCCGCGGGAACGCGCTCGCCGTCGTCTCGCTCAGCCCCGGCCGGCTGCTGGAGAGCTGGTGCGGCACCGGCACCTTCGGGCTGGCCTGCTTCCCCGACCTGGACGCGCTGGCACCCCTGATCACCCGCAGACACCAGACGATCGGCCATTTCGGATTCGAGCGGGACACGCTGCTCGCCTTCGCCCGGCGGCTGGCCGGCCGGGGCGTGGACCGGCTGGTCCCGGTGGGCGAGGCGCTGGCCTTCGAACGGGTCTGGGACGGCTACGACCTGCTGTACGAGTGCAGCAAGGCGGTCACCGTGCGGCTGCCGACCACGCCGCCGCTCAGGCGCCCGGCCGCGGTCGCGGGGCCGACAGGGCCCTGACGGCCTTGAGCGCGGCGCCGCCGTGGGTGGCGAAGGGACCCCGGGGCTCCGGGAGGCGCCAGAGCACCCCGGAGGGCGAGCGGTCCACCGGCCACGCGCCCGCGTCCACCACGTCCCAGCGGATGAAGGCGTTGAGCAGGAAGGGGTCCGCGGCGATCCAGCGTCCGCCGTCCAGGACCTCGATCCAGTAGTGCCAGATCGCGAAGGGCCGGGCGAGGAAGAGCCCGGAAACGCGGCGTGCCGTGATGCCCGTCCGCGACGCGGTCTCGGCGAGCAGGATCGAGGCCTGACGGCAGTCCGCCAGGCCGGTGTCCGCGGCGAAGCGCGCGTCGTGGCCGAGGACTTGCGGCATCAGATGGAATTCGAACGGCAGAATCGATGCGAAGAGCCCTGTGAACGCTTCACCGAATCGGTGGTCGGTCCACCGTGTCGTCAATTCAATCCGGAATTCGCCTGCCGAGTCGGGCAGGGCGAATTCCGGTTCTCCGGCCGAAACCGCGGCCGGATGGTAGCGCAGATCGCATTCGTGCGCGGACTCCCGCGTGGGGCAGGCCACCTTGAGGGTGAGGGTCCAGTCCATCGCGCTCGGCTCCACCCGGGACGGCAGGGCGTTGGACCACCACCGCATCGCCGTCCAACGCGGACAGGGAAGCCGCAGGTCGATCCCGATGTTCTCCAGGTCGAGCTGGTCGAACCGGCGCTCGGCGCCGCTGCCGCGATGCGCCAGGCCCAGATCGAGCAACTGCTCCATGAGCCCTGAGTCGAAGCGGTGCACCCGGGCGGCGTCGGCCGCCGGTACGGTGAAATCGCGGTGGGAATCCGGAATCCTGAGTGTTTTCTCCACCGCGTGCGCCACGAGCGGAGGCACGCCGTCAGCGACGTCCACGGGTCCGGCCGTCTCCGATGTGAATATGGGTTCGAACACAGGATTCCTCCGCGTCGTGTCTCGTTCTTTCGCTAGAGTAAAGCAGGGAGTGTAATCCCGGGCAAGGTCGGGGATGGACTCGCGGCAGATCGCCGCCCGGACGAAATCAGGGCACGGTGGCGCCGTCGGCGCCGGCTCCTTGCGCGGTGTGGATCATCCGTGTCACACTAATCAGACGGCAGAGCTCTGCCCTCGATCGGCCGCACCTGTCGCGTGCGTGCCCCAGGGCATCTTCGAGGTGGACATCCCCTCGGCGCGCCCTCACCCCCCCCTGCGGCGGATCCGTCCGAAGCGGCCCGCCCGCGACGCATCGTCGCCCTCGACGACAGCCGGCACCGCCGACCCGCGAGCGCGCCGACCGGCGGTGATCCGTTCCAGCGGCGAGACACGAGAGGCATCTTGTGCGCACTCAGGTGAACCCGTCACTCCCGCGGTCGCTGGAACAGCGGGTGTTCGACATGTATCGGCGGGGCCTGCTCGGCACCACGGCCAAGGACGTGTTCGGAGACGACGCCCCGAGCCTGACCTCGACGACCGCGACCGCCATGGTGAGCCGGGCCATCGCGGCGGATCCGGGCCTGGCCGCGCGCTACACCTGGACGGGCCGGCTGGTGGCCGTCGTGAGCGACGGCTCCGCCGTGCTCGGACTCGGCGATCTCGGGCCGCGCGCCGTACTGCCCGTGCTCGAGACCAAGTGCGCCTTCATCCGTCGCATATCAGGCCTCGACGCGATTCCGCTGGTCCTCGCGGACCGCGGCGTGGAGACCGTCGTCCAGACCCTCTCCAGCCTGGCCCCGTCCTTCGCCGCCGTGAGCCTGGAGGACGTCGCGGCTCCCGGATGCTTCGAGCTCGAACGCCGCCTTGCCGAATCCCTCGACTGTCCGGTGATGCACAACGACCAGCACGGCACGGCGGTCGCCGTGGCGGCGGCGCTGCGCAACGCGGCGGCCCTGACCGGCCGACACTTCGCCGAGATGCGCATCGCCGTCGTGGGAGCGGGCGCCGCGGGGATCGCCACCGCGCGACTGCTCCTCGCGTGCGGCGTGCGCGAGCTCGTCCTGGTCGACCGGGGCGGCATCCTGTCGGCGGAACGCGCGGACCTGAACGACGCCAAGCGCGCGATCAGTACCTCGACCAACCCGTGCGGCCTCGTCGGAGGCCTGCCGGAAGCGTTGGACGGCGCGGACGCGCTGGTGGGCCTGTCCGCGGGCACGATCGAGCCGGCCGCGCTCGCCCGGATGCGCCGCCACCCGATCATCCTCGCGCTCGCCAACCCCGTGCCCGAGGTCGACTCCGAGGCGGCGCGCTCACTCGGCGCGCTCTACGGCTCGGGGCTCGCCACCGCGCCCAACTGCGTCAGCAACCTCCTCGCCGTCCCCGGGATCTTCCACGGAGCGCTGCAGGCTCGGGCGAGCCGCATCACCCAGGCCATGCTGCTCGCCGCCGTCGACGCCCTCGTCCGGGCCTCGGCTCCGGCGCGGCCGGACCGGCTGGTCCCGCATTTCGCCGACCCGGAGGCGTTCGGCAGGGTCAGCGGCGCCGTCGCGGCCGCGGCCCGGACCGAGCGGTGACCGGCCGAGACCTCCCCACCCGGGGTTCGTGAGAGTTCGGAGATGCTTCATGGCGAAATGGCGGGAGCAGGCGCTGCTGGCCTCGCGTTGGCAGGCGGTGCCGGTGTGGGCGCGGTGGGTGTGCGCCGCGATGCTCGTCCTGCGCAGCGCGATGACCGCGGGCACGGCACTGGTCACCGGAGCCCTGGTGGGCCAGGTCGTGCAGGCGGCGATGAAACGGCCGGCCGACGTGACCGGGGCGGTGACCGTGTATGTGACGGTGCTGGTGCTCGGTCAGGTGCTGAACCTGGCCGACGAGCCGCTGCGGTATCTGGTGGTGCGCGCGGTCGACGGGGCCCACCGCCGCGCGGTCTCGCGCTGGGCCGGGGCGCCGGACGGCGTGGCGCACCTGGAGGACGCGGCGCGCCAGGACGATCTGCTGCTGGCGGCCTCCGATCCGGACAACTGGACCGAGGGCACGGTGGGCCAGGCGACGTGGGCCCAGTCGGTCCTGCTGACCCGGTGGGTCGGCGGGCTCTCCGGCCTCGCGGTGATCGGGCGGGACGATCCGCTGGTGTGCGTGCTGCTGCTGGCCGGGCTGCTGGTCTTCCGCAAGGGCCAGCGCGGCGGCTTCCTGGGCGTCCTGCGCGTCTGGGCGGCGCAGATGGTGCACCGGCGGCGCGCGGATTACTGGACCTCCCTGCTGACGACGCCTCAGCCGGCCAAGGAGGTCCGGATCTTCGGGCTGGGCGGCTGGGTGGGTGAGCGGCACGCCGAGGAGGCCGAGGCGCATCTGGGCCCGTCCCGCCGCGCGAAGATGGCCGACATGCGCCGCCAGGTGATCTGGTGGGCGATCGGCACCGCCGTCCTGACGGCCGTCGGCTACGCGGTCGGCCTGCGCGCGCTGGACGGCCGGATGCCGATCGGCCGGCTCAGCGCCGATCTGACCGCCGTCGTGCTGCTCTTCCCGCTCTTCGCGGTCAGCGACATGATGGTCGCGGTGGAGGGCGGCCTGCCCCGGCTGCTGGCACTGGACCGGCTGCGCCGCGCCGTCCCCGCGAGCGCGAAGCCGTGGGGAGCGGCCGGGCCCGGCCTCGTCCGCGCGGCACCGCCGGTGGTGCGGTTCGAAGGCGTGTCCTTCGCCTATCCGGGCAGCACCCGGCAGGTCCTCGACGGGATCGACCTGGAGATCAGGCCCGGTGAGGTGCTGGCCGTGGTCGGGCTCAACGGCGCGGGTAAGAGCACGTTGATCAAGGTCCTCTCGGCCATGTACCCGCCGGACGGGGGCCGGGTCACCATCGACGGCACGGACCTGTACGAGCTCGGCGTGGACGGCTGGCGCGCGCAGCTGTCCGTGGTGTTCCAGGACTTCATCCGCTACGAGCTCTCCGCGCACGACAACATCGCCGCCGGGAACGCGCGGCACGCGAGCCCGCAGGACGTGGCGCTCGCGGCGCAGCAGGCCGGCGTGCACGAGCTGATCAAGGCGCTGCCGGCCGGCTGGGAGACGCCCCTGTCGGCGGGAGTGCGCGACGGGGTGGATCTGTCCGGCGGGCAGTGGCAGCGCATCGCCCTGGCCCGGGCGCTGCTCGCGGTGCGCACCGGCGCCCGGGTGCTGGTGCTGGACGAGCCCACCGCGCACCTGGACGTGCACACCGAGTTCGAGGTCTTCCATCAGCTGATCGAGGCGGCGCGCGGGGTGTCGGTGGTGCTGATCTCGCATCGGCTCTCCACCGTGCGCGAGGCCGACCGCATCGTGTTGATCGAGGGCGGCAAGGTCCTCGAGGCCGGCTCGCACCAGGAGCTGATCGCGGCCGACGGCGAGTACGCGCGCCTTTTCCGGCTGCAGGCCGAGCAGTTCGAGGACACCGCCGGTGAGGCCGGGAACAGGGGAGAAGACGTGTTCGACGAGGCGGGAGCACGACGGTGACGAGTGTGGCACGCGCGCTGTGGCGCGAGGTGATGATCCGTTCGTGGCAGGTGGACCGCCGGATGACGGTGGGCGTCGCGCTGCTCGTGCTCGGCCAGATGATCGCGGCCGCGGCCATCAGCCTCGCGCTGCGCCAGGTGATCTCGAGCGTCGTGGAGCACTCGCGCACCATGCTGCTGGTATCGGTCGCGGTGGTGGCCGCGGCCGTGGCCATGCGCTGGATCGGCATGTACGCCACGGTGATGCTGCGCGGCGATCTGGCCGACCGGATCGGCTACCAGCAGTTCGACCCGGAGATCCAGTCCGCCGCGGCCGGCCTGGGCGGCGTCGAGCACCTGGAACGGCCGGAGTACCTCGACCGGCTGAGCCTCGTGGTGGGCAAGGGGCAGGTCCTGGCCGACGCCTGTTGGGGCGTGAACTCCACCGTCGCGATCACGGGCCAGGCCGTGCTCTCGCTCGTCCTGCTCGCCCTGGTCAGCCCGTGGCTGCTGCTCCTGGGACTGTTCGCGCTGCCCGCCGTGCGGCGCGGAAGCCCCGGCCGGATCAGCGGGGCGGCCATGGCCGCCGCCGGCGACAACCGCCTCGAGCGCCACCTGCACGCGGTGACCACCCGCGCCTCCAGCGGCCGCGAGATACGCGTGACCGGCGCGCAGGAGTCCCTGCTGGCGAAGGCGGACAGCGCGTGGCAGCGCGCCACCGCCGTGCAGTTGCGCGCCCGCTGGGCCGCGGCCGTCCGCTCGGCCCCCGGATCCCTGGTCTTCCTGGTCGGCTTCGGCGCCGCCCTCGTGTTCACCGCGCATCTGGTGGCCACCGGTCGGCGCACCGTCGCCGACTTCGTCCTGGTCGCCTCGCTGGCCGGGCAGCTCCAGGCCAGCATCGCGCAGTCGGGCCGGGACTACCGGCAGACGCAGGCCGGTCTGGCCCTGGCCGAGCCGCTGGCCTGGCTGCGGGAATACTGCGCCGGCCAGACGCGCACGGCCGCCGCCGCACAGCTGCCCGAGCGCCTCGTGCACGGCCTCACCCTGACCGACGTCGAGTTCGGATACGGCTCCGGGGCCGGGGTGCTCGGCCCGATCAGCGTCGAGTTGCCGGCCGGCGCCATGGTCGCCCTCGTCGGCACGCACGGCTGCGGCAAGACGACGCTGGTCAAGCTCCTGCACGGGTTCTATCCGCCGAGCGCCGGGGAGATCCGGGTCGACGGCGTGCCGCTGCGGGACCTGGACCTGCGGGCCTGGCACGCGCGCAGCACCGCCGCGTTCCAGGACTTCCACCGCTACCAGGTCACGCTGCGCCACGCCGTGGGCTTCGGCGACCTCGAGGCCTGCGACGACGACGCCCGGCTGCTCACGGCGATCGAGCAGGCCGACGGCACGGGCGTCTACCGGATGCTGTCGAACGGGCTCGACACCCAGCTGGGCACGCTCTTCGAGGCCGGACGCGAACTGTCCGAGGGCCAATGGCAGAAGGTGGCGCTCGCCCGCGCCTGCATGCGCACCGACCCGCTGCTCGTGGTGCTCGACGAGCCGACCGCCTCGCTCGACCCGCCCAGCGAACACGCCGTCTTCCAACGCCACGCCGCCCTCGCCCGCGAACTCGGCGCGGCCCACGGCACCGTCACGATCGTCGTCTCGCACCGCTTCTCCACGGTCCGGATGGCCGACCTGATCCTCGTGATGGAGGACGGACGCATCGTCGAGCAGGGCGACCACAGTGCGCTGATGGAGTCGGACGGCCGCTACGCCCGCCTGTACCGGATGCAGGAGCAGGCGTACCGCCTGGATGACGAGCCGTCGAAACTTTCGGACGACGGTTTTCCAGGTGCGGCCCCCGCGGCGCCTTCCGCGCGGCGCTGATGTGGTGCTCTCCCGGGCGCCGAGGGCCGGGCAGCTTTCGAAATGACTTCGAAACTCTTGACACTCCAGAGTTGCTCCAAGAATACTTACACCAACGTCAGATCACCGCTGACCACCCAGCGCACCCACTGCGACCTGGGTATTCGTCCGTCAGTTCGCTGACGTACGGAAAGTTTCGCCAGGCTGCCCGGCACCGGCGCTCAGGCCTCGCCCCACGGCTTCGTCGCGTCCTGTCGTGCTGCCCGCATGTGCAGATCACCTCAACGAAGAGGACCACCACCATGCACCCTGCCCCCACACCACCGCGTACGCGGCGCGGCCGCTCCATCAAGCGGCTGATGGGCATCGTCTGCGCCGTCGCGCTGGCCGCGGTCTCGGCCATCATGCCGACGAGCGCCGAGGCGGCCACCTCGGTCTGCTCGAACCAGACCGGCACCAGCAACGGCAACTTCTACTCGTTCTACACCTCGGGCACCGGATCCTCCTGCATGACCCTGGGATCCGGCGCCAACTACAGCACGTCCTGGAGCGGCGTCGGGGACTTCGTGGCCGGCGAGGGCTGGAGCACCGGAGCCGCCCGCACGGTCACCTACTCCGGCAGCTTCAACCCGTCCGGTGACGCGTACCTCTCGCTCTACGGGTGGACCACCAGCCCGCTCGTCGAGTACTACATCACCGACGACTGGAGCGGGTACAACCCCTCGTCCGGGGCGACGTACAAGGGCACCGTGAACAGCGACGGCGGCACCTACGACATCTACGAGGACCAGCGCACCAACGAGCCCTCGATCCAGGGCACCGCGACCTTCAACCAGTACTGGGCGGTCCGGACCTCGGGGCGCGTCGGCGGCACCATCACCACCAGCAACATCTTCAACGCGTGGGCCAACGACGGCATGCCGCTCGGCACGTTCAACTACCAGATCCTCGCCACCGAGGCGTTCAACGGCGGCAGCGGCAACTCCAACATCACCGTCGGCAGCTCGTCGGGTGGTAGCAGCGGCGGCGGCAGCAGCGGGAGCTGCACCGCGACGTTGTCCGCGGGGTCGCAGACGAGCACCACCTACACCCTCAACGTCGCGGTCACCGGTTCGAGCACCTGGACCGTCACGATGAACATGGTGGCCCCCGCGGTCGTCGCGTCCACCACGAACGTCAACGCGACCTGGCCCAGTCAATACGTCATGACGGCCACACCGAACGGCTCGGGCAACAACTTCACCGTCACCATCACGGCGAACGGCACATGGACCTGGCCGACCGCCACCTGCAGTAGCAGCTGACCCGCACCAGCCCCACTGCCCGGCCGAGCCCGCTCGGCCGGGCAGTCGCGTTTCGGCGGGACAAACGGGTGTCATGGGTCGAAATCCCGTGATCGCCGAACTCGTCGCGGGTAACCACGGTCCATGAGAACGAAGAGCTGGGTGAGTCTGCTCGTGGCGTCGGTGGTGACGACCTGTGGAATCGGCGCGGTCCCGGCGCAGGCCGCCGTGGCGCATGCCGCTTCCGCCCGCGCGCGTTGCCCGGAGAGCAGGGCGCGGGAGGTCTGTGTCGACCTCTCGCACCAGCGGCTGTGGGTGCGGCAGGACGGCAGGACGATCTTCGGGCCGGTACCGATCCGCAGCGGGCGCGCGGGCCACGCCACGCCGGACGGTTGGTTCTCGATCCAGTGGCGCGACTACGCCCACTGGTCGGCCTCGTACGACTCGCCGATGCCGTTCAGCCAGTTCTTCTACGGCGGCGACGCGATCCACGGGGTCTACGACGACGTGCACGAGGGGTCGGGCTCCTACGGCTGCGTGAACGTCCCGTTCGACGACGCCCGGCGGCTCTGGGGTCTGCTGCGCGTCGGCGACCCGGTGTACGTCTCGGGTCGCCGGCACGGCACCTGACACCGCCCTCGACGATGCTCTGATAGACGATGTTCTGATAGGCCGAACCGGTGATATCAGTGTCTCGTCAGCGTGTTTATCTTAACTATGCTTCCCATCGGCGCGAATGATGGATCAATGCACGGGGCGGGTCCCGTGCGTCGACCCAAGGGAAGCGAGGAACAGAGTGTCGGTTCGAGCGCTCAAGCGCGCCGCGATCGTCGCCATCACGATCCCGGCGCCGCTGGTGCTGGGGATCCCGCTGGCGTTCGCCGGCGGTGGAGGCGGTGGAGGCGATTGCATGCACTACTACCGCCACGGCCACACCATCGTGGTGTGCCAGGGCCGCCCCGGTCCGCCCGGGCCTCCCGGACCCCGGGGCCCGCGCGGTCCCCGGGGCCCGCGGGGACCCGAGGGCCCGCGCGGTCCCCAGGGACCCCAGGGTCCCGCCGGCTTCGCCCGGACGGAATCCTTCTCCAAGGACTTCGTGATCGACCGCGACCACGACAGCACCCACACGGTGGACTGCCCCACCCGGTGGGAGCTGACCGGCGGCGGGTACGAACTGCTGAAGGGGTCGGACGATGACCACGTCACCGAGTCCCGGCCCGACGGCCACACCGGCTGGGTGGTCAGTGCGCACCAGGAGCACGGCGACGACAACTCCGGTGGCCACGAGTGGGGCAGCGACACCGCCGGTATGAACCAGTCGAACACCGAGACCGCCGGTATGAACCAGTCGGGCACCGAGACCGCCGGTGGCGGTCAGTGGGGTGGCGACAACGGCGAGCACCACATCAGGATCTACGCGGTCTGCGCAGCTCACTGATACGCGGTCTGCCACGTGGTCTGCATACGCGTCCAGATCGCAGGTATGAATGACGTCGGCCGGCCGTGCTCCTAGCGGCCGGCCGACGGTGTCGAGTCCAGCACGGTGGTCCATTCGCCGGCGTCGCCCTGGACGGCGCGGAAGTCGTAGCGGACGTGACCGCGGCTCAGCGCGACGAGGCTGATCGACGAGCTGCCCCAGGCGCGGCCCTCGAAGTCGGCGCGCACCAGCAGGGCGCGGGAGTCGTCGGGGTCGAGGCCGTCGCCGTCGGCGAGGGGCAGCCATCCGGCCCAGGCGGCCGGAGCCGGGCCGGACCGCGGCCGCGGGCGGTCGGCCGCGGCCAGCAGCGGGCGGAAGTGGTCGATCCGTGCGCGCATCCGCTGCACGCCCGGTCCCTCGAGGCCGTCGTCCGCGCCTTCGAGGCCGCTGTTCACCACGAGGTGCAGCCCCGGGTCGAGGGCGCGGTCCACGAGTTCGACGCCGTCCCAGCTCCACAGGCGGGCCGAATCAGACGTCGCGTATACGAGGTGGAACGGATCGTGGCGCTCCACGTCCACGACGCGGTCCAGGTCGAGATCCGGCTCGGCGCCGCGGGCGGCGAGGGTCAGGGGCAGCTCGCCGCGGGACAGCCTGGTCTCAGCGGCTGCCGGCTTGCCGTGGCCGTTGAGGACGCACGCGGCGCGGGGCGCGGCGGAGTCCACCGCGAGCCAGGTGCCTCCGGCCAGCAGATCCCGGCCGCCGACCAGGTCGGGCCACTGCGGCCAGTGCCGCCGGGGGCCGAGCCAGGCCCGGTCGAGAAACTCGTCCCGCACTCCGATCAGCAGGACGGGCACCGGCGAGTTCGGATCGAGGCTCAGGACGACCGTGCACATGCAGCCATTTCAGCACGGTCCGCGCTGCGGTGCTGGCGCCGTGGGCCGTCACGCGGCGAGCGGGGCGACGATCGTCGGAGTGGTCGTCGCGGTACGCGTCGCGGCCGGGGCCGAGAGCAGCTCGCGGATCTCGCGGACGGCCTCGCGACCGGCGCGGTTGGCGCCGACGGTGCTGGCCGAGGGGCCGTAGCCGACCAGGTGCAGGCGCGGTTCGAGCACGGCGCGGGTGCCGTCCACGGCGATGCCGCCGCCGGGGGCGCGCAGGTGGAGCGGGGCGAGGTGGTCCAGGGCGGCGCGCCAGCCGGTGCACCAGAGGATCACGTCCGCCTTGACGAAGCGGGGCGTGGACGACTGCGATCCCTTGTGTGCGCCGGCGTCGTCCCAGGCCACGCCGTCCGGGGTGATCCGGTCGAACATCGGGAGCCGGTCGAGTACCCCGTCCCGCCGGGCTTCGCGCACGGCGTCGGTGACAGGCAGGCCGGTGACGCTCACGACGCTCTGCGGCGTGAGCCCCGCGCGCACTCGGCGCTCGACCATCGCGACCACCTCGCGTCCGTACTCACGGGTGAACGGCTCCTCGCGGAACGCCGGCGGCCTGCGCGTCACCCAGGTCGTCGCGGCGCCGGCCTTGGCGAGTTCGGTGAGCAGTTGGAGCGCGGTGATGCCGCCGCCGACCACGACCACGCGCTTTCCCACGAACGGCTGCGGGCCGGGATAGTCCACGGCGTGCAGCTGGTGTCCGCGGAAGAGCTCGCGGCCGGGGTAGTACGGCCAGAAGGGCCGCGTCCAGGCGCCGGTGGCGTTGATCACGGCGCGTGCGGCCCAGGTCCCCGCGTCGCTCTCGACCAGCAGCTGGTCCGCCGGCCCGGGGCGCACCGCCCGCACCGCGACCGGCCGGTGCACCGCGAGCTGGAACTCCCGCTCGAACCGGGCGAAGTAGCGCGGGATCGCGACCGCGGCCCGCTCCTGCCCGGACGGCGGGTCGAAGGCCATTCCGGGCAGGTCGAAGATGCCGTTCACGGTGTCCATGCGCAGCGTCGGCCAGCGGTGCTGCTACGCGCCGCCGGGCGCCCGGTCGCCGTCGAGGACCACGTAGCCGTCCTCGGGCTCGAAGCCGGCGCGCCGCAGGAAGTAGGCACTCGAGAGCCCGGCCTGACCGGCGCCGATCACTACGACGTCGGTCGCCCTCATCTGTGCGTTCACTCCGGGTGGAACAACCGGGCGCCCCTGCTGCTTCCCGCCGGGCAGGTCAGGACCTGCGTCCGCCGGCCGAGAGCTGTCGGACGGCGGCGATCAGGGCGTCCACCTCGTCGTGCGTGTTGTAGAAGGCGAACGACGGCCTGACCGTGGCCTCGAGGC
The DNA here is from genome assembly GCF_018139695.1 of Actinospica durhamensis. Lineage (GTDB taxonomy): Bacteria > Actinomycetota > Actinomycetes > Streptomycetales > Catenulisporaceae > Actinospica > Actinospica durhamensis. The sequence continues at coordinate 90,133 of NZ_JAGSOG010000002.1, forward strand.
CGAAGCGGCGCAGGATCGGCTGCGCGCAGTGATGGCCCGCCCGCACCGCGATCCCGTGCCGGTTGAGCTCGGTGCCGACCTCCGCGGGCTGGTGGCCGTCGAGGACGAAGGAGACGATGCCCGCCTTCTCCGGCGCCGTGCCGATCAGCCGCAGGCCCGGGATGCGGCGCAGCCCCTCGGTCGCGTGCTCGACCAGCGTGTGCTCGTAGGCTGCGATGCCCGGCAGGCCGATCCGCTCGACGTACTCGATGGCCGCGGCCAGGCCCACCGCGTCGGCGATGTTCCCGGTGCCCGCCTCGAACCGCCCGGGCGGCGGCTGGAAGACGGAACGCTCCAGGGTGACGTCGACGATCATGTTGCCGCCGCCCTCCCACGGAGCCATCTCCTCGAGCGCCTCCCGCTTGCCGTAGAGCACCCCGATGCCGGTCGGCCCGAACAGCTTGTGGCCGGAGAACGCCAGGAAGTCCGCGTCCAGCGCCGTCACGTTCGTGGGCATGTGCGGCGCCGACTGGGCCGCGTCGATCAGGACCCTGGCACCGGCCCGGTGTCCGAGCTCGATCACCTGCTTGACCGGCACCACGGTGCCGAGGGCGTTGGACACCTGCGTGACGGAGACCAGCCTGGTGCGCTCGGAGAGCAGCGCGGCGTACTCCTCGAGCAGGATCTGGCCGCTCTCGTCCACCGGGATCACCTTGATCACGGCGCCGGTCCGCTCGGCCAGCAGCTGCCAGGGCACGATGTTGGCGTGGTGTTCGAGGTGGGAGATGACGATCTCGTCGCCGGCCCGGACGTGCCCGTTGCCCCAGGCGTTGGCCACCAGGTTGATCGCCTCGGTGGTGCCGCGCACGAACACGATCTCCTCGGCGCCGCCGGCTCCGAGGAACCGGGCGACCGTGCGCCGCGCGTGCTCGTAGGCGTCGGTGGCCCGCGCCGCCAGTTCGTGCGCGGCGCGGTGGATGTTGGAGTTCTCGTGCGAGTAGAACTCCACCAGCCGGTCGATCACCGCGTGCGGCTTCTGCGTGGTGGCGGCGTTGTCGAGCCAGATCAGGGGTCTGCCGTTGACCCGCTCGGTCAGGATCGGGAAGTCCCGCCGGACCGCGAGCACGTCGAACGGCGGATGCGGGTCGGGTGCGACGGACTGCTGTCGCGGCGGCTCGTGCACGAAGTAGTACGGGCTGCTCGGCGCCGCGGGCGGAACCGGAGATCCGGCGGGCGGGCCGGACTCGGTGAGGAAGTAGTAGGTACCGGTGCCGGGGGCCGCGGGGGGCGCGGCCGCCGGGATCGGCGCGAGCGGAAGCCGGGCCGCGGTGGGGCGGACCGGCGCGAACGGAAGCGTGGTCCGCGGCGGCGACGGAGGCGTGGCCGGAGGTAGGAAGGGGGCTGCGACCGGAGCGGCGGCCGGGGGCGCGACCGGCGGCGCGACCGGAGCCGCGGCCACCGGCGGCGTCATCGGCTGTCCCGGGACGGCGCGGAAGAACTCTCCGGCCAGGCGGCTGAGCGTGGCCTCGTCCGGGAGCCAGGACGGGGCCGCGCGGTCAGCGGTAGGTGGGGGAGTAGTCATGGAACTTGTCCACTTCGACGTCGTCGAGTACGGCGAGCGCGTCCGGCGTGAGCACCGCGAGCGAGCAGTAGAGCGAGACCAGGTACGAGGCGATGGCGCTGCGGTCGATCTGCATGAACCGCACCGAGAGGCCGAGGCCCTGCTCGCCTTCCAGCGCCGGCTGGAACAGGCCGATCACGCCCTGGCGCGACTCGCCGGTGCGCATCAGCAGGATCTTGGTCTTGCCGTGCTCCAGCGGCACCTTGTCCGAGGGGATGATCGGCAGGCCGCGCCAGGTCAGGAACTGCGAGCCGAACAGGCTGACCGTCGCCGGCGGCACGCCGCGCCGGGTACATTCGCGGCCGAACGCGGCGATGGCCTCGGGGTGGGTCAGGAAGAACGCGGGCTGCTTCCACACCTTGGCGATCAGCGCGTCGAGATCGTCCGGGGTGGGCGGCCCGGTCATGGTGGCGATCCGCTGGCGCGGCGCCGCGCTGGCGAGCAGCCCGTACTCCGGGCTGTTGATCAGCTCGCCCTCCTGGTGCTCCTTGACCGCCTCGATGGTCAGCCGCAACTGCTGGGCGACCTGGTCGTGCGGGCTGGAGTAGAGGTCGGAGACGCGGGTGTGCACGTCCAGGACGGTCTGGACCGCCTTGAGCCGGTACTCGCGCGGGTCGCGCTCGTAGTCGATGAACGTGTCGGCCAGCGGGGACTCGTCGTAGTTGTCGCACTTGATCTGCACCGACTCCGGGTGCACGACCTGGTTCACCCGATAGATACCGGCCTCCACCGGCACCCAGGCCAGCAGGTGTACCAGCCAGCGCGGGGTGAGCGTGTCCATCTGCGGGACGCTCTTGGTGACGGTCGCCAGCGTCCGTGCCGCGTCGTCGCTGACCGACATCGAGTGTGAGGACTGATGCGCAGCCGTGGCCACGTGACATACCTCCATGTCCGTAGGGGGGCTCGACCGGATCGTCGCATGATCATTCGGCGGTGAGTATCAGAGATCATTCACGCCGTACGGCCGGGCCGGGTGCCGTTTCCCAGACTGTCAGCCGACGTCGCAGGGGTCTAATGCACGATTTCGAGGCCGTCATCGATGCGGACTATGATTCGGGCATGCTCGATCTGAGCCGCCTGCGGGTCCTGGTCGCGGTCTCCCGCGAGGGTTCGATCACCGCCGCCGCGGAGGCCCTGCACTATGCCCAGCCCTCGATCAGCCACCAGTTGGCCAAGCTCGAAGCAGAGGTCGGCGTTCCGCTGCTGCAGCGGATGGGCCGCGGCATCCGGCTCACCGACGCCGGACGGCTGCTCGTGCAGCGGGCCGAGGCGATCCTGGCCCAGGTCGAGTCCGTGCACGCGGAGATGGAGGAGCTGGCCGGGCTGCGGACCGGCCGGGCCCGGCTGGCCGCGTTCCCCTCGGCGCTGGCCACGCTCGTACCGCGGGTGGCCGCGCACGTCGCCGCCCGGCATCCCGCCGTCGAGCTCGCGCTGATCGAGGCCGAGCCCCCGGAGGCGCTCAGCGCCCTGCGCAACAACGAGGTCGACGTCGCCCTCGTGTTCGAGCACGGAGAACCGCCGCAAGCCGACCGGCGCGACACCACGATGACCCCGCTGCTGGATGAGCCGCTCTACATGGTCACCCCGCCCGACGGCTCCTGGGACGATCCCGCCTCGCAGCTGTCCACCTACGCCGGGGCGCGCTGGATCGCCGGCTGCCAGCGCTGCCGGGAGCACCTGGTCGCCGCCTGCGACCAGGCCGGCTTCGCGCCGCACATCGAGTTCGAGACCGACGACTACGTCGCGGTGCAGGCACTGGTCGCGGCCGGCCTCGGAGTCAGCCTGCTGCCCGGGCTCACGCTCGTGGCGAGCCGGAACCCGGGCGTGCGGCTGGACCGGATCGCCGGGCTGCGCCGCCAGGTGGTGGCCGCCGTCTACGGCCGCCCACCGGCGTCTCAGCCCGCTCAGATGCTCCTCGACGCGCTCCGGGCCACGGTGGTGGAGCCGGAGTGGCCCTACTGATCGATGCCAGTAGCTCGGGCCTGGTGGGCCCGATCGCCGCGTGCAACGATCACACCCATGACCGACCCCTGGGACGGCATCGCCTGGTCGAGCCTCCCAGGAGATTGAAATCCATCCGGCCTGACTAGCCGATGCCCTCCTGCTCGGAGACCGGCGGCAGCTCCAGGTGTTCGCGCAATGTGGTGCCCTGATATTCGGTCCGGTACACGCCGCGGTCCTGGAGTTCCGGCACCAGCTTGTCCACGATGTCGGCCAGCGAGGACGGGACGAGGTACGGGGTGATGTTGAACCCGTCCACCGCGCGGGTGCGCACGTAGCGGGTCCACTCGTCGGCGATCTGGGCGGGGGTGCCGACGAAGGCCGGGTGGCCGGGGGAGACCTCCAGCGCGAGTTCGCGGATCGACAGGCCGCGTTCGTCGGCCAGTGCGCGCCACTTCTGGATCTGCGCCGCCTTTCCGGTGCGCTGCTCGATCGAGATGGTGCCGCGGGACGGGTCGAGCTCGCCCTCGCTCGGCTCGATGTCCGGCAGCGGGCCGTCCGGGTCGTACGCGGACAGGTCGGTGCCCCAGTACTGCTCGAAGAACGCGATCGCGCGCGGCCCGGTCACCTGCTCCCGGCGCACCCAGGCGGCGCGTTCCCGCGCCTGCTCGGGCGTGTCGCCGAGCACGACCGACGCGCCCGGCAGGATGCGCAGCGAGTCGGGTGAGCGGCCGTAGCGGGCCAGCCGGGAGACCAGGTCGAGCTTGTACGCGACGGCCTTCGGGTACTGCGTGTTCGCGGAGAAGACCACGTCGGCGTGCCGGGCGGCGAGGTCGCGCCCGCCCTCCGAGTCGCCGGCCTGGAACAGCACCGGCCGGCCCTGTCGGCTCGGCGCCACGCCCGGCTCGGTGCGCAGCCGGACGAGGTCGGTCCGGTACTCCACCGCCGTGCCGGAGTCGCCGGCCGCCCACAGCTGCTTCGCGGCCTGGACGAACTGCCCGGCCCGCTCGTACCGGCGCTCGTGCGCGAGCCAGCCGCCGTGCCGGAAGTTCTCCCCGGTCCAGGCGTTGTCGGTGGTCACGATGTTCCAGCCGGCCCGGCCGTCGGAGAGCAGGTCGAGGCTGGCCAGGCGCCGGGCCAGGTCGGCCGGATAGTTGTAGGTGGTGTTCTGGGTGGCCACCAGGCCGATGTGGGAGGTGACCGCGGCGAGCGCGGACAGCTGGGTGATCGCGTCGGGCCGCCCGGCGACGTCGAGGTCGAACACGCGCCCCCGGTTCTCCCGCACCCGCAGCCCCTCGCCGAGGAAGAACGCGTCGAAAAGGCCGCGTTCGAGCAGCTGCGCGACCTCGACGAAGCTCTCGATCGCCGTGTGCGGCGCGGCGGAGGGGTCGGTCCAGATCAGCTGCGGGCCGACGCCGGTGAGGAAGACCCCCAGGTGGATCCGGGCGTGTGGATCGTAGAGTCCGGTGTCCGGCTCGGTCATCGCTGAACTGCTCCTTCGCGGGCGAAACGGTTGGCCGGGCGGGGCAGGCCCAGCGTGGCGCGCAGGGTGTCTCCGGGGCGCGGGGCCGGGCGCAGCAGCCCTTCGGCGGCGAGCACGGGAAGCACCTGCTCGATCAGGACCGGCACGTCGGTGGCGGGGTCGGCCGGGCGCAGCCGCACGCCGTCGACCACCGCGGCCAGCGAGCGAAGCAGATCGACGAGCTTTGCGACGGCGTCCGGCTCTGCGAATCCGAAAGAGACCTCTGCGAAGGCCAGCGGGGCCCCGGCCTCCTTGGCCGCCCGCGCGCGTTCGCCGATCGCGGCCGCGTCGGCGCGCTCGATCAGCACCACGTCGGCCAGCTCGTCCAGCTCCAACGCGTCCGGGGCGAGCACGACGATCTGGCCCTGCAACGGCCGCGGCGTGATCAGCGGGCCCTTGACGGTGAACGACTCGCCGACGAAGTCGATGTGATGGACCTTGTCCGGGTCCAGGTAGCGGCCGGTGGCGGCGTCCTTGATCACCGCGTCGTCCTCCCACGAGTCCCACAGCGCACGGGCGACCGCGGTGACGTCGGCCAGCTCCTCGCGCAGCTGCTCGGGCGTGAGCGGGGCGGCGCCGATCGTGGCGCGCTCGTCCACGCCGTTGGCCGCGCCGACGATCCAGCCCGCGCGGCCGTGGCTGGCGTGGTCCAGCGCGGCCAGCTGGGTGGCCAGGTGGAAGGGCTCTGTCACGGTCGCGTGCAGCGTGGGGGCCAGGCCGATCCGGTCGGTCAGGCGCGAGACGAAGGCGGCGCGGGTGCCGGCCTCCGGCACTCCTTGGGCCAGCGGCCCGTCGGAGAAGGTGGCCAGGGCGAATCCGGCCTGCTCGGCCGCCGAGATCGCCGCGCGCAGGGAGTGCACGTCGCGGCCGTGCACGTCGAGCGCGAGATGCAGCGCGGCTACGGAGGGATCGTTCATCTGCTCAGTGCTCCAAGTCGTGGGAGGTACCGGTCGGAACGGGCGTCACGGCGGCGGGGGTCACGGCTCGAGCTCGAGGCCCAGGTTGGCCCGCAGCGTGCCGCCCTGGAAGTCGGCCGGGGCGACGATGCCGCGCTTGCGCAGCTCGTGCAGCAGACCGTTGACGATCAGGTCGTGCAGGCGCGGATCGTCGAGCCCGTTGAGGGCGATCACGTCCAGCACGCCCGCCCGGAACCGCTCCTCGATGGCGTCCGCCAGCTGCTCGGGGGTGCCCACCTCGCTCCAGTGCCCGGTGTCCTGCGCCTCGATGATCAGCTCACGCAGCGTCAGGCCCTGGCGGGCGTACCGGGAGAAGATCTCCGCCCGGCCGCGGCGCGCGTTGATCGCGGCGATCTCGGGCAGCGCGCTCTCCGGCAGCGGCTTGTCCAAGGGCGCGTCCGACAGGTCGAGCGCGCCGCCCAGCATGTCGGCGACCAGCGCGCGGCCCTGCTCGTAGTCGATCGCCTCGATCCGCTCGTGCACCAGCCGGCGAGCCTCCTCCTCCGTCGCGCCGTACGTCGCGTGGAAGGAACTGAATATCAGTGGTACGCCACCGGGGCGGCCGAGTGCGGCGGCGCGGGCCTGGATGCGCGTCGTGTGCTCCCGGGCGATCTGCAGCGTCGGCAGCGAGGTGAAGACGATCTCGGCGTACCGGGCGCCGAGTTCGATCCCGGCCGCGGACTGCCCGGCCTGGATCAGCACCGGACGACGCTGCGGCAGCGGCGGGATGTTGAGCGGCCCGGCCACCGAGAAGTACCGGCCGGCGTGGTCGATCGGGGTGACGCGGGTGCGGTCGAGCACGGCCCGGCCGTCCGGGTCGAGGGTGAGCGCGCCGGGCTGCCAGCTGTCCCAGAGCGCGTGCACGACCTCGAGGGTCTCGGCGGCCCGGGCGTAGCGCTCCTCCGGGCTGGGCAGCGGCTCGGCCGAGAAGTTCTCCTCGCCGATCGAGGAGGTGACCAGGTTCCAGGCGGCCCGGCCGTTGCTGATGTGGTCCAGCGTGCCGAACATCCGGGCCAGGTTGAACGGATGGTGGAAGGTGGTGGAGACGGTGGCGATCAGCCCGATGTCCCGGGTGACCTGGCTCAGCGCGGCGACGTAGAGCAGCGGCTCCTGTGCCCCGATCGTGCCCTGGGCGCCGAAGCGCAGCAGGTCGGGCACGAACAGCGCGTCGAACCCGGCGTCCTCGGCCAGCGCCGCCACCCGGATCGCGGTGTCCAGGGTGGAGCGGCCCGGGTCGAGGGCGAGTTCGTAGACGCCGGGGCGGCCGCCGGCTCCGGTCACGGTTCGCAGGGTTCTGGGTCGCTTGGCGCTCATGGCGGACTCCGGGGACGCCTCGGCGCCCCGGCGTGAGGCGGGGCGGTACGGATCGGTCTGGGTCGGGCGGGCGGCACGGGCGCCGTGGACCCCGGCCGCGCGGAAGCCGGATGCCGGGGCGCGGGAGGCCGGGCCGCGGGCGAAGAAGGTGGCGTCTGAAGGCACCGCACGGGGTGCGGTCAGGCGCGGACGGGTCTGGTCAGCGACAGGAACAGGACCACACGCGACCGAAGTCGATGTGGTCGCGGCTGGTCAGCGGAACCCGGAACATGATCTGAGTCTGAGTTCGCCCGCGCTCCCGTGTCAACCCCGCTCGGGCCCGGCGTCTGTTACGTCTGTGTTCCGCGGCGTGGACGCCGCCCGCGCCGCACCCGCCGCGCCGCACGTGCGCCCGGCGGCCCGGCCGGGCTGACCACATGGTGAGATTCATGGACGGCCGTTGGCGTTCAAATAATGCGCCTGTATGATCTCGCGCCATGGACCAGTGGAGCAGGCTCACCACGCGGCCCAGCATCGATCTGATGCGGGTCGCCGCCTCGCTGTGTCCGGCCGCCCTTCCCGCGGCCCGCTGATCCGCTGACCCCCGCCCCGTCGGGGTCCTCGGCGCACAGCCCGCGTTCACGCAGTACACACCCTCCTTGTCGCGCATCCCGGCGCGCATGTCGTGACGCGTCTGAATCACCCGAAGGAATACCCTGACGATGTCGACCCCTGACACCGTGGCGCCCGAGCCGTCCCGGAAGACGAAGCAGCCGCCCAATCTCAGCCGCAGATCCCTGGTGGCCCTGGCCCTCGGCGCCGGAGTGACCGCGGCCGCCGTCCCGTGGACCTCCGGGACCTCCTCCCGTGCCTCGGCCGCGGCCGCGTCGCTCACCCCGGTCACGCTCGCGCTGGACTGGACGCCCAACACGAACCACACCGGCATCTTCGTCGCCCAACAGCTCGGCTACTTCCGCGAGCTGGGCATCGACCTGAAGATCCTGCCGTACGGCTCGACCGCGCCCGAGACGCTGATCTCGAGCTACAAGACGGACTTCGGCATCTCCTACCAGGACGGCACCACCGAGGCGTACGCCGCGGGCAGCGACATCGTCTCGGTCTACGCGATCCTGCAGAAGACCGACGTGGCGATCGGTGTGAGCGCGAAGTCCGGCATCACCTCGCCCGCGCAGCTCGACGGGAAGACCTACGCGGGCTACGGCTCGCCGCTCGAGGTGCCGATGCTGCAGTACGTCATCAAGGCGGCGGGCGGCACCGGGCAGTTCAAGGACGTCACCCTCAACACCAGCGCCTACCAGGCCGTCTACAGCGGGCAGGCCGACTTCGCGATGCCCGAGCCGACCTGGGAGGTGCTCCAGGCCCAGCAGGTGGGCGAGCCGCTGCGGGTGTTCTCCTTCGGCGACTACGGCTTCCCGAACATCTACTCGGCGATCATCTCCTCCTCGCAGCGCTTCCTGAAGGCCAACGGCCCGCTGGCCAAGCGCTTCCTCGAGGCCGTCACCCGCGGCTACGTCTACGCGGTGCAGCGCCCGGTGGACGCGGCGAACCTGCTGATCCAGGCCAACGAGTCGGCCCTCGGCGGTTCCCGCGCGCTGGTGCTGCAGAGCGCGCAGCTGGAGGCCGCGCAGTACTACCTGAACGCGGACAACCAGGTCGGCGTCCAGACGTATCAGAACTGGAAGGCACTGACCGACTTCATGTACACCAACGCGATCCTGACCGACTCGGCCGGCCAGCCGCTCAAGACCGCGCCGTCGATCTCCGGGCTCTACACCAACGCCTACCTTCCGGCCGCGGTGAGCGTCTCATGAGCGGATCGAGGTCGACCTCCATATCCCCGAGGGCCGGGAAGGTGCTGCGCGCGGCCTGGCCGCCGCTGCTGCTCGCGGCCGTCCTCGTGGTCGGCTGGCAGCTGCTGGCCCAGGACGGGATCAAGAACCCGCAGGTGCTCCCGTCCCCGACCCGGGTGGTGTCGGCGGGCTGGGATCAGCGCTCGACGATCTGGAGCGAGGCGCTGCCGACCCTGCGCGAGACCGAACTCGGATTCGCCCTCTCCTTCGCGCTGTCCTGGCTGATCGCCGGGGCGATGGACTTCTCCGCCACGGTGCGCCGTGCGGTCTACCCGCTGCTGGTCACCTCGCAGACGGTGCCGGTGGTGGCGCTGGCCCCGATGTTCGTGGTCGTCTTCGGCTTCACGCTGCTGCCGAAGGTGCTGCTGGTCGCGCTGGCCACGTTCTTCCCGCTGACCGCGTCGCTGGCCGAGGGCTTCGCCACCGCGGACGGCGAGGCCTCCCGGCTGCTGCGCTCGATGGGCGCGGGCCGGTGGCGCGAGTTCTGGACGGTGCGGGTGCCCGGCGCCCTGCCGTTCTTCTTCACCGGCCTGCGCGTGTCCATCACCTACGCGATCGGCGGCGCGATCTTCGCCGAGTACGCGGGGGCCGAGCGCGGGCTCGGGCTCTACCTCAACCAGATGCAACAGGTCTTCCGGCTCGATCTGGTCTTCGCCACGGTCATCGTGGTCGCCGCGCTGAGCGTCGCGCTGTTCGCGGCGACGTATCTGCTCGAGCGCTGGCTGACCCCGTGGCGCAGGTTCGAACGGTCCGCACGGACGCAGGGAGCGAACGCGGCATGACGAGCACCACGCTGGAATACGCACTGGAGGCGGACGGGCTGGTCCAGCACTTCGCCCGGCCCGGCCGCGAGCCCCTGCACGTGCTCGACGGCCTCGACCTGCGGGTGCGCGAGGGCGAGTTCGCCGCCGTGCTCGGCCCGAGCGGCAGCGGCAAGTCCACCCTGCTCAACATCCTGGCCGGCCTCGACCGGCCGGGCAGCGGCGCGGTGCGCGTCGGGGGCAGCGGGTCGGTGGCGTACATGCCGCAGAAGGACCTGCTCTTCCCCTGGCGCACCGTCGAGGACAACGCGATCCTCGGCCTCGAGGTCGCCGGAGTGAAGAAGAAGGCGGCCCGCGAACAGGTGGCGCCGCTGTTCGAGGAATTCGGCCTGGCCGGCTTCGAGCACTCCTACCCGGCGCAGCTGTCCGGCGGCATGCGGCAACGCGCGGCCCTGCTGCGCACCGTCGCGATGAACCGGCCCGTGCTGCTGCTGGACGAACCCTTCGGCGCGCTCGACGCGCTGACCCGCACGCAGCTGCACCTGTGGCTGGCCGAGACCCGCCAGCGCCACGGCTGGACGATCGTGCTGGTCACGCACGACATCCGGGAGGCGGTGATCCTGGCCGACAGCGTGCACGTGCTCAGCCCCCGCCCGGCCCGGGTGACCCACCGGCTCGAGATCGACCTGCCGCTGCCGCGCACCGCCGACACCTTCGCGCTGCCGGAGTTCGCCCGGCTGGAGCGGGAACTACTCGTGGCTTTGGGGACCCTCGGATGAATCAGAGCGCACGCAAGATCAAGGTCGTCCTCGAGTACTTCCACCCGTGGCCCAACTCGGCCGGGTTCTACGTCGCGCGGGAACGCGGCTGGTACGCGCGCTCCGGGCTGGACGTGGAACTGGCCACCTACGACCCGGGCCGCGGCGACAGCCTGTCCTACCTCGCCCGCGGCGAGGCCGACTTCGCGGTGTTCCCGGCGAACCGGCTGCTGGTGCGGCGCGAGGCGGGCGAGCCGCTGCTGAGCGTCGCCGCGATCAACCACCGGGCCATGGAGACGATCGCCTCGGTCACCGGGCGCGGCATCGAGCGGCCGCGCGACCTGGCCGGACGCCGCCTGGCGATGAACCCGACCCCGCGCGGCCTGGCCATGGTCCGGCACCTGGTGGCCGCGGACGGCGGAGACCCGGACGCGGTCGACATCGTGGACGCCGGGACCCGCGAGCTGACCTTCGCCGACCTCGACGACGGCTCGATCGCGGACGCGAGCTTCGGCTCGTACTGGGCCTGGGAGATGGTGCGCGACCGCTTCCCCCGGCAGCGCCGCGTGGTCTGGCCGGTCGACACCATCGGCGCGCCGGGCTATCACAGCTACCTGCTCGGCACCTCGAACGACCTCGTCGACTTCGAACCCGAGGTGGTCCAGGCCTTCCTCGCCGCGACCGAACTCGGCTTCCACCAGGCCGCCACCGAGCAGGCGTACGCGCTGTCCGTGCTCGACACGGTGATCCCGTACTTCGAACGCGAGGCGTTGCGCGACTCGCTGCGGCTGATCGCCCCGACCTGGTTCGACAGCGTGGGCCGCTGGGGCCGGCACAGCGAGGAACTGATGCGCGGTTACGCCGCCTGGCTCACCGAGCACGGCGTGCTGCGCGACGCGGACGCCTGGCGCGGCGCCGCGACGAACGCGCTGCTGCCGGAGCCCGACGCGGATCTGGAGTCGGCCTTGTCGTCGGAGCCTGAGTCGGCGCTGTCCTCGGAGCGCGAACTGCAGGCGGAGTCGCGATCGTGACCGTGACGGCACCGCACCTGGTCCACGGGATGGGCACCGAGGAGGTCGCGCCGGACTGGCCCGCCCTGACCGCCGAGGAGGTCGCGGCCGTACTGCGCGCCTACCCCGAGGCGAGCGGCCGGGACGTGCGCCTGGCCTGGCTCTCCCCGCGCCCGCTGTCCGCCGCCGCCCTCGTCTCCTGCGGCGGCGGTGGCGGCGCGGCGGAGTTCTTCGTCAAGCGGCACCACGCATCGGTGCGTACCGCCGCGAGCCTGCGTGAGGAACACCGGTTTCTCAGGCACCTGAAATCGCGCGGCGCCCCCGTCGTGCACGTGCTCGCGGACGGCGACGGGCGCACCGTGGTCCAGCGTGACGTGTGGAACTACGAGGTCCACACCGTGGGCGTCGGGCACGACCTGTACCGGGACGCGATCTCCTGGTCTCCGTTCGCGCAGCCGGACCACGCCTACGCCGCCGGCGAGGCGCTCGCCCGACTGCACCAGGCCGCCGCCGGATTCCACGCGCCGCACCGTGAGCCGGCCCCGCTGATCGCCGGGTTCAGCGTGTTCGCCGCGGCCGACCCGCTCGCCGCCGTCGAGGCGTACGCGGCCGAGCGCCCGGCCGTGGCCGCCGAACTCGACGGGCGTCCCGGCTGGCGCGAGGACCTGACGCGATGGCACCTGCCGTTCCATCAGCGGCTGCGACCCTGGCTGGCCGACCTCGAGAGCTCCTGGGTGCACGGCGACTTCCACGCCTCCAACCTGCTCTGGCGCGACGGCCGGGTCTCGAGCGTGATCGACTTCAGCCTGTGCGACCGCGCGTACGCCGTGCACGATCTGGCGACCGCGATCGAGCGCAACGCCGTCGAATGGATCGAGCTCGACGCGAAGGGCGCGGCGGCCGTACACCTCGACACGGCCCGCGCGCTGATCGCGGGATACCGTCATGTCCGTGAACTGAGTCCGGCCGAGCGCGCCGCACTGCCCGAACTGCTGCCGCTGTGCCACGTCGACTACGCGCTCAGCGAGATCGACTACTTCCACGGCGTCACCGGCTCGGCCTCGAACACCGAACTGGCCTACCGCTACCTGGTGGACCACACCGCGTGGTTCGCCGGCCCGGACGGCTCGGCCCTGCTCGCAACCATCCGTGAGGAACTGGCCCGATGACGCTGCAAGAGTCCCTGGTCGACGCGCACTGGCTGGCCGCCCGACAGCGCGAGGCCGCCGCCGACGCCGCACCCGCGCCGGCCGTCCTCGACGCCACGGCACTGCTTCCCGCGCCCGGCTTCGACGGCGACTACCGCCTCGCATCAGGCTTCGAGGCCTGGCGCGAGGCGCACATCCCCGGCTCCCGCCACGCCGACCTCGTCCACGCCTTCAGCGACCACGCGGCGCCGCGCCACTTCACCCACCTCGACCCGCAGGCACTGGCGGACGTGCTCGGGGAGCACGGTATCGGGGCGGAGACCGACATCGTCCTCTACGACAACGGCGGCGGAGTCTGGGCGACGCGGCTGTGGTGGCAGTTGCGCGCCGTAGGCGTGCCGGCGGCGGTACTCGACGGCGGCCTGGCCGCCTGGCGCGAGGCCGGGTTCCCGGTGGCCTCGGGCGACGATCTGGGTGAGGACTCTGACGCCGCGCCCGCGCCCGCCCTCGCGCTCACGCTTACGCTCAGGCCGCGGGACGACGCGTGGGCCGACATCGGCGAGGTGGCCGCGATCGGATCCGGCGACGCGCCCGGGACCCTGGTCTGCGCGCTCGGCCCGGACCAGTTCGACGGCACCGCGCCGACCCGCTACACCCGCCGCGGCCACATCCCGGGCTCGCTGAACGTCCCAGCGCGCTCCATCGTCGAGCCCGCCACCGGCCTGCTCGCCGCCGACGCGAACCTACGCGCCGCCGTCGGCCCGCTGCTGGACGCGCCCGGCCCGATCGTCGCCTACTGCGGCGGCGGAATCAGCGCCACGCTGCTCGCCCTCGGCCTGGTCCGGGCGGGCCGGGACGACGTGCGCATCTACGACGGCTCACTCGAGGAGTGGACCGCCGACCCGGCGCGCGACGTGGCCTGAGGCGGCGCGGGCCGATCTGTCGGCAGATATACCGGCAGCCTGTCGGGGGCGGACGTTACGATCGGGGCTTCGTTCCCGACCGGTGAGGGGTCTGTTTCCGTGGCTGTCGCTCAATCCGAGGTCTTCGAGCTGGCGTACCGCGCGTGGGATGCGCAGGACTACGCGAGCGCCAGCCCGCTGCTGATCGAGGCGGCGCGCGCTGCCGAGGCGGGCGGGGAAGGTGAGGAAGCCCAGCGGCTCTGGTTCGACGCCGCGTTGGCCGCCAAGTTCCTGCGCGACTGGCCGCGGGCGTTGGAGCTCGGCCGCACCGCCGCGAGCACGGCCGAGCGTGACGCGCAGGATCCGGCGTTCTGGAACCTCGGGATCGCCGCGACCGTGCTGCACGACTGGGACGTGGCGCGCGATGCCTGGCTCGGCTACGGGATCCGGCTGACCAGTACCACCGGGGAGGTACGCGAGGACTTCGGGATGACGCCGATCCGCCTGGACCCGGACGGGCGCGCCGAGGTGGTGTGGGCGCAGCGCATCTGCCCGACCCGCGCCATCGTCCGCTCGGTCCCGATGCGCGCCGACCGGCACTTCGGCGACGTCATCCTGCACGATGGCGCCCCCAACGGCCAGCGGATCGTCGGCGAGGCCACCTACTCGGTCTTCGACGAGATCCACGTCTGGCAGCCTTCGGACATCCCGACCTGGACCGTGATCGTGGACGCCGACGAACCCGGCGCCGCCGACCTGGTGGAGACCTTCGAGCAGCACGAACTCGGCGCCGAGCCCGCCAGCAGCATGAAGCCGATCTGTGCCTGCTGCAGCACCGGCGACGTCGAGCAGCAGCACGCCGCAGCCCACGCCGCCCACGGCCAGCTCTTCTACCTGGCCGCGCCCGAGGCGACCCTGTTCTCCCTGCTGCACGCCTGGAAGTCGAGGGACGAGTCAGAGCGCGCCTTCCGCGACGTGACGCTGATCGTGGACGAGGGCGAGGGCGAGGACGGTGTGGGCGGGGCATAGTGCGCGCCGAACCGCCCGCCCACACCGCCGTCCTCGTCAAGGAGCTGTCATCGCGCCGTCCCGCTCGTCAGGTACTCGAACGAGGGCGCGTCACCGGCGCTGACGCGTTGCCAGGCCGCGTGGAACAGCTCCGGGACGGGAACCTGCGGCAGGACGACGCCGAGCGGCACCGTGCCGTCCGCCTCGATGCCGAGTGAGGCGGCCTTCCAGGCCTCGACCGGAAGGTACGGAACCTTGAGCGCGATCCAGGGCCCGGGCAGGAACAGGGAACGGCCGGCCCGGGGCCGAGTGCCCGAGACGAGCAGGTCCGCGCGCTCGGCCAGCTCCGCGCGGGCCGCCTTGAGCCGCGGGGGCTTCCAGCCGGTCCACGCGGCCTGATTCCGTTCCGTCGGATCCGGCAGTGCCAGCAGCATGAGATACAGCGCCGCCGCGTCCGCGGACAGGTTCCGTTCGGCGGCCACCTGCGCGACCAGCTCCGGCACCGAACGGGTGGGGTCCTGGGCCTGATAGGCCTGGGCTCCGGCCGCCTCGACGGCCGCGGGATCCTCGGCGAAGAGTCTCGGCAGACCTTCGCCGAGGAGTAGGCGCAACACGTGGGCCGGGTTCACCTGGGTCCCGTAGGGGATCGCACCGGAGACGAGGTCCAGGGCCGGATCGTCCAGGCTGGAGAGCAGGTTCGGCCGCAGCACCGGCAGGCCCTTGTCGCCGAACGACAGCGGCCCGACGGCCTTGCGAACACCCTCCTGCCGGACCGGGAGCCCCAGGACCGTTGCCGCCGCGTCCGCGCCGCCCGCGTACCAGACGGGGTAGTCGCGTCCGGGTTCCAGCAGCACCGTGCGCACCGTCGTGACGGCCTGCGGCAGCTGGGCGCGCAGGGGATCGCCGACGGGCAGCCGGTACGCCAGCCACAGCAGGGTGCGGGCGATGACCTCCCAGTCCCTGGTGTACGCCTGCTTGTTGTCGCGGATCCGGGCCTGTCCGGCGGAATCGAGCAGGTCGCGCAGCACGACGACCGGTTCGGCCGAGTTGTAGCTCCGCTCGTGTCGCAGCTCCTTGTCGGCGGCCTCCAGCAGGGCCGGCGGCGCGCTCGCCTGGTGGCCGAACCGGGCCACCCAGTACGCGGCGGCCCGCTGGATGTCGGGACCGGTGCTCCACAGATCCTCCGCGCGTTCGGGCACCAGCACGCCGAGGATGTCGCTGGTCTGGCCGAACAGCCTGAGGAACCTGCGCACGGCCACCTGCCACGCGGTGGCCGTGGCGAAGCCGAACCGCTTGAGCAGCTCGGGCGCCAGGGTTTCGACGCCCCGATACGAGAGGCCGGGCACTCCGAGCAGCCACACGGCCGCCTCGCCCCGGCTGATCCCCGCGGCTTCGGCGAGCCGCTCGGCGTACTGCGGATCCCAGGGAATCTCGCCGCGTTCCGCGAGCATCCGGGCGGCCTCGGCGGGCGGGGTCTCGGACCAGGGCCACGCGGACACCCGCCACCACCGCTTGATGCCCCAGCCCGGGATCGCGCCGAATCCGCGGTCCGCGCGGCGGATCTCGACGGCCTCCCAGTCCGTCAGCGCCGCCGCTGTCTCGTTGTAGGAGCGCCGCTTGAAGGCGACCACGTGGCCCGCCTCGCTCGCGATCACCTCGACCGTGGACTGCGGCGCCGGCGGGGTGATGTTGAGGACTCTGATGCGCTCGGCCAGCTCGAGCAGTCCGCTCGCGCGCAGTTCCTCGGCTCGGTCGAAGACCTGGCTGTGCTTGCGACCGAACCAGGGCGCGACCGCGGCGAGGTAGAGATCGCCGCGCATGCCGGTCCAGTCCGCGAAGTGCTCCCATCCGCTCAGTTCCTCGGAGTCGCCGCCGAGCCGGCTCAGGACGGCCGAGGGGAAGTTGGGGCGGCTTCGCCCGAAGACGGAGCCCGCGGCGATCGCGCCTTCGGGGAGCGCACTCGCCTCGGGGTCCCGCACCCAGGACAGGATCGCCACCGTCTCATCGGCCTTGGCCCGCATCGCGGCAGCATGAGTCGCCAGAGCACTCTGTGCGGGCTCGGCCGTGGCGGCCTCCTTGATCTTCGCCACGAGCCCCGCACAGTACCGGGCGTTCGTCGCGTAACCGACGATCCCGGCGAGCAGCTGGTCAGAGGTGATCTCCGGGATCGCCTGTGCGATCAGAGCGACCCGCTTGTCCAAGTCGGCCTCGGCGCCCGCGGCTATCAGTGCACGAGCGGTCGAGACCTCGATCCCGCGCAGGGCGGCCGAGCCGGCCGGGTCACGCGGCCTGAAATAGTGCCAGAACTTCCAGGGCGGCAGGCAGGCGGTGCCGCGCGCCAGCACCGGCGAGCGCTCGCCGATGGCGAACCGGGCGACCGAGCCGTCCCCGGGCGCGAGCAGCGTGATCTTGTGGCTGGTCTGGTGGAACCGGGCGAAGTGCCAGACGATCGCGAGATCCTGCGCCGCGCCGGGAAAGCGGATCGCACCGACGATCGCGGGCCGGCCCTCGTCCTCGAGCGTGGCCAGCCGCCGCTCACTGGACACGCTGCGTCCGTCGATGCCCGTGCCGCGCTGTGTGCCGTCCTCGGCGAGCGTCGCGCGCCAGCCGACCAGTCCGCCCGCCGATCCGAGCGGACTGTCCTCGACGCCCTCGGGCAGCTTCAGCAGCGAGCAGGCCTCGTGGTTGAGCTGCGCCGCAGCAGGTGTGTCGACCTCGGCCAAGAACTCCGGCGTGCCGGGCGCGCCGACGCGGCCGTTGAAGGGGTCGAACTCCCGCCACTGTTCGTCGAGGGCGCTGATCCACTTGTTCTCGTCGGTGCCCCGCTTGAGTACCCAGTGGCGTTCGCCGTCCGTCGCCACCGGTCCGCGCCACTTGCAGGCGGTATCGCCGGCCCGGTACGGGCGCGCGCCGAAGGAGCGGGCGCCGTCCGCGAGCTCGATCGAGCCGGATATGCTCCCGCCCCGGGAGATATCGGTAGCCAGCGGTGCGTGGGGCGATCCGCTCCAGGTGACGGTCGGGTTGTCGAAGGCGGACACGGTGATGGACAGCTGCCCGTTCGCCCACCCGAACTGGAACGAGCCGAACCGGCCCTGCGCAAGCGGCGACACGTCCTGGGTGTGCAGGATCCGATCGTGGCCGACCACGACCACGCGTTGGTCGTCGGAGACGATCAGATAAGGCCACTGATCGAGGACGCGGAGTCTGGGCATCGAGTTGCCGGTCTTGATCGGCGGGGCCAACAGGGCAGCGGCCTCTTCGAGCGCCGGCCAGCCGAGCTCGTCGAAGATGCCGCGCCGCAGCACGTCCGCGAGGGGCACGGCCGCGTCGAAGGCCGTGATCCGCTCCCACGCCTGCGGGTTGATCGAGCACAGTACGGGCCCGAGCTCCGGTCGCAGTCTGCTGAGCAGGCCGAGCCCCCTCTCCGCGTCCGGGAGCCCTCCCTCCAGGATCGAGCGGGCCAGGTCGTCCAGCCGCTCCGCGAGGAGTGCGCGGATGCCGGCCGGTTGCGTCCACTGCGTCGAGTACTGCTGACTGGCCCGCAGGACCGAGCCCACTGCCACGTCGAGCATGGGACGGAAGCGCTCGTCCGCCACGAGCGCGTTCAGGTCGCGCCCGCAGTTCGAGCACTGAGCCGACAGGTGCCCGGCGTTCAGCTCGAGTTCCGGCGGGGGATCGGCGACCGGGATCTGCCTGGCCAAGCAGAGATCGATCAGCTCCAGGCTCAGATGCGGCCTGGCGCCGAGCGCGACCGCGACGCCCTCGTCGCGCAGCCGGTCCGCCATCCGCTCGACCAGGTCGAGCAGTTCGGCGGGCGGCGCCGCCCTGAAGTAGCCGCAGGAGGACTCGAAGGTGCGCACGAACCGGCCGAGCCAGCCCGCGGCGCCGTCCCGGACCGACGCCTCGGCCGGTACCGACGCGGCCGGCGCGGTGAGGTCCTCGGTCGCGCCCGCGGCCGCGAGGATCGAGAGCCACAGAAGGTCGCCGCGCAGCTCCGTCGTCCCGGCGAGCACCGGCGTCATGTTCAGCAGCAGGCCGCGAACCGCCGGTTCCGCCCGGCCGAGGGCGCCGATCGCGTCCCGGTAGGTGCTCCAGAAGTTCCCGCTCGACCTCGTGATCGCCGGGCAGACGAGCAGTTCGCGCAGCAGGTCCTGCTCCGCGGCGGACGGGTCGAGCTTGGCGGCCTTGGCGAGCCGGCGAAGGTCGGCGGGCATCGCCGCGAAGGGGGGAAGGCCGCCCTTCACCCGTTCGACGCAGACCTGCCGGTACCGCGCGTACGCCTCGGCCGGGGTGCGGCGCAGCGCGAGATCCCTCGCGTACGCGGTCAGCGCCTTCGCCGTCAGCGCCCCGGCCAGGGCGAACTCGAGGAAGGACGCGGCCTGCACGTCTTCGTCGATCGGCAGTCCGTAGGCGTGCTCGGCGCCGCGCGCCTTGTCGAAGTACAGCGCCGCCCAGAACGTGTTGTCGAGACCCAGGAAGATCCGCGCCACCTGCTCGGAGAAGGGCGGCAGATAACGCGGCACCGAGCCGGCCAGCCGCTCGGCCAGCGCGTCGAACCCGTCCTTGGCGTGACCCGGCTTGGACTTCGCCACCCGGGAGCAGCGCTCGATGTCCTTGACCAGGCTCAGCGCGTGCTGCGCGTTCGCCGGGTCGTTCACCAGCGCCCAGGCCGGGAACCCCAGCGCCTGCTGGCGCACCACGCCCACCGCGTCGATCGCCGACGGGGCGTCGAATCCGAGGAAGTCCATCGTCAGGTCCTCGGCGCCGCCCAAGGCCTCGGGCGTCAACCGCACCACCACGCGGCCGTCCAGCAAGGGATGCGCGTAGGCGCGCGCCGAGAGCGTGTCCGCGCGATCCGGAATCCCGCCGTCCACAAGCGCCACCTCGCCGGTGGCCGGCAGCGCGTCGGAGTCATACCTCTGGCTCACTGCTCCTCCTCCGTCGTCTTCCGGCCCGCGTACAGCGCGGCGGCCATGCGATTGCCCTCGGACCAGGCCACCGGCCCGACCTGTCCCAGCGTCAGCTGCCTGCCCTCGCCGTCGACGAACTCAAGGCCGCCCGTCTCGGTCTCGCACGACGGGTCGTCCGACCCCACCCACACCCGCGCCGTGATCAGATCACCCCGGTCGTGCACGCGGCAGATCGCGTACCCGCCGCTCACCTGGTAGCCGAGCTTCACCGTGCGCTGCGTCAGCTGCCGCAGCTGCTCGTACCACGCATCGGAGTAGCGCGTGGACACGGTCGCCTTCAGGTCCAGATCCGCAGGGATCTCCCAGGTCTCCCGGTACAGCTGCTCCAGCGATTGGCGCACCTCCAACTCCACCCCGAACTCGCGCAACTCGGCCAGGTCGCCGAGCAGCACCGGGTGCGGAATCGCCACCCGTGCGGCCGTCAGCCGAACGCTCTCGCCGTCTAGATCGACCACGCCAAGCCCCCGCTCGTCCGCCGCGCGCAGGAACCCCGCCCGGGCCAGATCCCAGGCCCCGTGCTCGTCCACCGGCACGATCACCAGGTCGCGCAGCACCTCGCGCCAAGCCTCGTCCGGCCACACCTTCACGATCAGCACCGCCGGCACCGGCAGCGCCCGCAGCAGCCAGCGCTCCGCGGTCTCAAGGCACTGCGCCGTGTGCCGCTCCAGCCAGTCGACGAGCTGCCGCAGCTCCGCGATCACCGGATCCTCTTTGAGCTGCTTCGGTATCGCCCGCAGCCGTTTCCCGGAGACGTTGCGACACACCACCTTCGCGTCCTCGACGGCCACCTCGTAGCCGTCAGTCGCCGCCGCCACCCAGCCCATGCACCCTCCCACGCGCCTCAATGTAAGCAGGACGCTACACTTGCCTTCAGACAGGATCCGCTGCGCAGACCGGCCGCCGTGGCCGACCCCGCCGACAGGGCCCTGCCACGGCGGAACCGCGACGTCGCCCATGCAGGAATCCGCCAGAGCCACCCACACGCTCAGCCGCACCCGACGGCCTCGACCTGGACGAACCCACGCTGGCGCTGCACCGAGCCGTCCCGCGCGAGGGCGACGTTCACCG
>NZ_JAGSOG010000300.1 GCF_018139695.1 Actinospica durhamensis
CCGCCAGCCGATGCCGCGGAATCCCCGCAGCCTCGCCCCACGCATACTCGATGACAACCCCACCCGACATCTGCCCATCCCCCCGGCCGACATATGTAAGGTGCCAAGTATCCACCCAGGCGGTCGCGTACGGAAGAGGCCCTGCGCACTCGCGCACAGGCGGCATCGTACGTAGCGTGGAAGAGCGGAGGCGCTCTCGCCGGCATGGTGTCGGGGCCGGCAGCGCTTCCGTGCACACACCCCCCGAGGGAGGCACCCATGACGACCTTCATGGACGTGCACCGCGGCCTGGCCGCGATGACCGAGGAACAACTCGAGGCCGCACACCAGGCTGACCTGGCGATCGAGGCGGAAGAGCACGTCCACTTCAAGCAATGGTGGAAGGACGAGGAGTCCGGCGCCGTCTACTGCATCTCCGACGCACCCTCGGCCGAAGCGGTCCAGCGGGTACACGAGCGTGCCGGGCACCGCGCGGACGAGGTCTACCGCATGGCGATCAGCCTCTGAACTTTGGCGCGTGACCGGGTTGTACAGTCCGCGCGGTGGTGCGCGGACCGTACAAGCCGGTCAGGCCGTCAAGTCATTCAAATCGTCAGCCGTCAGGCGGCACAGGCCACACCGTTGAGGGTGAAGGACGTCGGCGGCGAGTCACTGCTCGTCCAAGTCCCTTGGAACCCGAAGCTCGTATTGCCGCCAGGACTGATGGACGCGTCGTAGCTCAGATTGGTGGCGGTCACGGCCTCACCCGACTGGGTGGTCGTCGCGTTCCACGCATTGGTGATCTTCTGATCCCCCGGATACGTGTACGCCAGCGTCCAGCCGTTGATCGTGGACGAGCCGTTGTTCGTGATCACCACATTCGCGGTGAAACCACCCGCCCACTGCGAGGTGGTCGAGTACTGCACCGTGCACGACGCACCGCCGGTCGAGGACGCGGACGCGCTCGCGGACGGCGACGGGGACTGGGATGCAGAAGCCGAAGCGGAGGCCGAGGCCGACGGCGACGCGGAATGCGACGCCGACGCCGAAGCACTCGCGGACGCGCTCGCCGACGCCGACGGCGTACCCGTCTGACCCGAACCCGACGAGACCACGTACGTGACCAGGCCGCGCGCCGGAATCGTCGCCGTGAACGCCCCGCCGCTCACGGCGATCGAAGACTGCGTCGCGGCACTGTCACTCGCGTCGGTCAGCACCGGAGTCGCCGAGCCGGTGGTGATGCCCGTGCCGCTCAGCGAGTACCCGACCGTGTCAGCACTCGACGCCGTGTTGAGCACCACCACGGCCACCGTGCCGTCCGTGTTCTTGAACGCGCTCATCTCCAGGTTGCTGTTCGACGGCGTCGCCGCGATCCGCACCGCACCCGGGTGGATATAGCGGCTGTAGTTCGCGAACGCCCACAGCCGGCTCGAGGCCGACGCGGTGCCGTCACTGTTGAGCCACACCAGGCCGCCGTTCGCGTTGTTCGTGTCAGCACCCTCCCAGTACAGGTACGCACTCAGATTCGCCTCGGTCAGCCCCTGATAGATCCGCTGCGCCCAGGTGAACCCGGCATCCGCCGTACCGTCGTCCCACGCCGCGTCGAACGCGTTGCTCGTACCCATCCACTCCGACTGCCAGGCCTGCTTACTCCACCCCGACAGCAGCGAGGTCGGCGCCTCGGTATAGCCGTGGCTGGTGAACACCTGCGTGTACTCGTTCGCCGTCGCATCCGCCTCGATCGCGGCCGCATACGTCTGCGCCGTGTCCCAACCCTCCGTCGCACAGCACTCCAACTGCGTCGACAGACCCGAACCCGCCAGCGTCGGACCCAGCACGTCCAAGACGTTCACGGTCTGCGCCGGAGTCAACTGCATGCTGTCATAGCTGGTGGAGATGTTGGCCTCGTTCTCCGGCCCGACGTACGTCAGCGGCACACCCGCGGCCGCATAGTCCGCCGCGTACTGCACCAGGTAGTTCGCATAAGCCTGACGCCAGTCACCGCTCGAACAGGTGGCCCCGGTCACCCCGCACAGGTTCCCGCCGTTGTCCACCGAATCGTTCGTCTTCATGAACGCCGGCGCACTCCACGCGTCGGCGATGACGTCGGACACGCCGTACAGGCTCTTGATCTGCTGAGCCAGCCACAACTGCCCCGAATCCTGATTGATCGAGGACAGCGAGACGTAACTCGGCGTCGCGCTCGCGCTGCTCGGCGCCGTCGGCTCGATCGTGCTCCCCGAATCGGCACTGATCTCGTTACGCAGAATCGTCAGCCCCGCCCCGGCGGTGGGACTGTACAGCCAGCTCAGCGCCTGCGCCTGCTCCGCGGCCGGCGCGTTCATCAGCGAGGACGCCTGGCCGAACGCCTCCGAGGCGCCGAACCCGGCCATGGTCTGATACGTCGTGGCACCGTTGATCGTCGCACTGTCGGCCGCGTACGCCGGGGTGGACGGCAGCAGCGCGACCGCCATGGCCACGCCCAGCACACTCAGGCTCGCGGCGAGCGCCATGCCGAGGCGGCGAGGCCCGGCCTGTCTCGTTTCGGTGGGCACAGTGGGATTTCCTTCGCATCAACAGGAAAGGGGCATATTCGCCGAAGAATCGGGAATGTCCGATGAAACCGTAAAGTCGCATCGCGAAAGTACAACTAACACCCCGTCGGAAACGCGTCAAAGCCGCCGATGAAAGTTACACGCCGCCTGACCTGCGGACAAGCGCGATCTAGGCGCTGATGCGATCGAACGCGATCGAACACGAAACCCACCGGGCGGCCACGGCAGGCCGGCCCGCGTGAATGTTTCGGGAACGCCCGGCTGCACACCCGGCCCAACCCGCGCCGCCCGAAATGCTCTGATAATGCCCGGATATTCCCAGCATCTTGACATCGCCACGCCCCCGGCCCCAGCATGGGGTCTTTCGCGGCACTCCCGGGCACCCCGAGGAGTGCCTTCGCCATGCCATGGAGGGGAACCATGTCAGAGATCGACCCCTGGGCGCTGCCCCAGCCTGGCCCCGTTTCGGGCCCCGTTTCCGGCCCCGTCGACACCGCCGGAATACCGCAGCAGCACCCGGCCTACGCCTACCCCGTCGCCAGCTACCCCCTGGCCGGACCGCTCAAGCCGCTCAGCCTGATCCCGGCGATCATCGTCATGACCCTTGGCGCGCTCTACGTCATCGCCAGCATCGCCGAGATCTTCGTCATCAACAGCCAGCTCTCCCTGATCAACACGTTCAACGCCGACATCGCCGGCGGCACCGTCCCGGACAACGCCGTCGCCCAGGCACAGGCCTCCGACAGCCACATCAACACCGGCTCCTGGATCGCCACCGGCATCTACTTCGCCGCGCTCATCTCGATCATCGTCTGGGAACGCCAGCTCAAGTCCCAGCTCGGCTCCCTCGGCGCCCGCCGCGCCGTGTTCGCCAAGGCCGGCTACACCTACTTCCGCGCCACCTGGGTCCTCTCGTTCGCCCTCGGCCTGTTCCTCACCAGCCAGTCGAACAACAACGACATCAACTCGCTCCAGGACGTCACCAACCACGACCACGAACTGATGCTCTACTTCGGCCTGCGCGCCCTGCTCGGCGCCGCGCTCATCTTCTTCGCCTACCGGCTGATGAAGATGTCGCAGGAAGGCATCCACCGCCTCCTCGCCGCCGCCCAGCGCTGAAACCGACCAGAGCCGCTGCGCTCAGTCGGACCGACGGCTGGACCAGTAGGCGAATGCACGAGCACTGAGGCCGGGCGCCGCGGGAGAAGGATCCGCGGCGCCCGCGGCATCATCAGCGGCCGCCTCGGCTCGCCGATCCAGCTTCATGATCGTCAGCGGCGCCCGCCGCGTCGCCGGCGTCGAGCGCTCGAGAGAGACGACGGCAGAGCCGAGGATCGCGGCCTGCGCCACATAATCCGAGCGCTGCTCGAACTGGCGCGGACACTCACGCTCACTGAAACGCAGCGTCGCCTCGCCGATCACGGCCCCCTCACCGCCCCGCTCGCCCACGGCGATCTCCAGCGTTCTGCGCGCCTCCCGCCGGGCATCGTTGACCAGGCGCGTGTAGCCCGACACCTCCCGGTTCCCCGCGGCGCCGACCCCGAGGCGGGTCTGCTGGAACATGCTGTCGTCGAAGTGGCGGGCGGCGAGCGCCAGGCCGAACACGAGCGCGAACGGCATCCAGCCCGAATCCAGCAGCCTGGCCAGATCCTGGCCCGAGACATGCGTGGTGAACGGGGCGGGCGGACGTGTCAGGGAACGTGCCCGCACCGCCGTGCCCTCGACCGTGACCTCCATGGTGTGGCTCAAGAACTCCGCGGCGCTCAGGCGGATCCCGATGACGCCGTCGCCACCCAGCGCCTCACACTCGGCCACCGCACGGCTCAGGGCCAGTTCGCGCGCCTCCCTGAGCGTCGCGAGAAGCGGATTGTGCTGGTCGGCGCTCGACCCGCCACCATCAGAACCGACCACGAAGCAGCGGCCGAGACCGGGAGGACCGACGTACGGAAAAGCGGGATCCCCCAAGAACGCCACCGTCGTACCGAACACTTGGCCGACCGGCTCGAACCCCGCGACCCGCGCAGCCGCGAACTCCCCCACCGGCCCTGGAAAACTCCAGCCGCGCGACGCAC
The DNA here is from genome assembly GCF_018139695.1 of Actinospica durhamensis. Taxonomy (GTDB): domain Bacteria; phylum Actinomycetota; class Actinomycetes; order Streptomycetales; family Catenulisporaceae; genus Actinospica; species Actinospica durhamensis. The sequence goes on from NZ_JAGSOG010000300.1 coordinate 4,607, forward strand.
GCAGCCGATCCAACCGGACCAGCCGCGGATCGGACGCGCCATACCCCGGCGACACCGGCCACGCGGACTGATCGTCTGGAGCATCCGACACATCACGCATGCTAGAGCACCCGTGCCCCCGCCCGCGCCGCCGAAGATCTTGAACGCCACGAAGCGCGAAGTCGTTGAGCCGTGGCCGCTTTGGGTTTTCTCCTGCGCTGGGATCTCAGGGTGGAAGCTTCTCCGCAAGTTGGGCCTGTTATCTTTGGAGAGTGATGGTCAACAGCTCCCCGGCCGAGCCGCGTCATCTCCTGCACCGTCGGATAATCGGTAGAACCAGCCGGGCACGGAGGGTAGCGTGAGGCGATCCTATGATCCAATATCAGGGGGCGGACGATAACGATCAACCAGCCGAGCCCGAACCCGTTAGCCGACAATCTCAGCGTCGGACACGGCGAGGTCGACCTCGATCTGATCGAGCATCGTCGGTGCCGACTCTCCGCCAGAGCCCGGCAGCACAGCGCCGGAACATCACCCCCGTTCCCCCAGCGCAACGTGTTCGTGTCCTCAACAATGCGGCCTTGGCCCGGCCCGAGTTCGTCGCCTCGCACGGCCTTTCCCCTCTGCGCGCTCATCGGTAGACGCAATCCATGACGAGGCTCCGGCAGGACCGCGGCGGCGGGACCTCGACTTTCCGTTCGCTGCGGCGGATGCAGCCTTATCTGCTGCCATACCGCTGGAGTTTGCGGGTGGCGACGGCGCTCGCGGCGCTCGCGTCTCTTCTCGCGCTGGCTATGCCGCAGGTGCTGCGCTGGATCGTGGACGGCCCGGTGGCCCATCATCAGCCGGGAGAGGTGACGCTTGGCGGGCTCGCGCTGCTGCTGTTGGGGGCGGGTGAGGCCTCGATCTTCGGTGTCCGGCGCTGGCTGATGGCTTCCCCGCTTTCCGGAATCGAGGCGCACATGCGCGCCGACCTGCACGGGCATGTGCAGCGGCTGCCGATCGAGGTGCATGGGCGGTGGGCGGGCGGCCAACTGCTCTCCCGCGGCACCACGGACCTCCAGGTGCTGCAGCAGTTCGTGGCCGGACCGTTCACCTTCCTGCCCGTGTTCGCCGCGACTTTGACGGTCGGCGCGGTGATCCTGCTGGCCGAGCAATGGCTGCTCGCGCTGATCGTGCTCGCGCCCATTCCGGTCCTGATCCTGCGGGCCTATCGGTTCGAGTCGAGATACCGGGATGCGACACGCAGGGCGCAGGACCTGGCCGGTGATCTGACCACGGTCATCCTGGAGTCCGTCACGGGAATCCGCGTGGTGAAGGGCTTCCGATCCAGCGGGGAGCGGTATGCCCGGTTGCGCGGGCGGATACAGCGGCTGCGCGAGGCCGAGATGCACAAGGCGGGGCTGCTCGGCGGGATCTCGGCCCTCGTCACGACGCTGCCGGGGCTGGCAACCGCGTGCGCGCTCGTGCTCGGCGCGGTCGAGGACGAACGCGGACGGCTCTCGACGGGAACGCTGCTGGCGTTCCTCGGCACCGTCGCGGCGCTCGGGCCCTCCGTCTCGGCGACCGGGGCGATGCTGGCCGGCTGTCACGATGCCGCCGCGGCGGCAGACCGGTTCTTCGAGGTGCTCGATGAGACGGCGGTGCCCGAAGACGAACTCCGGGCCGGCCCGCGGCCCGAGGCCGACCGGCGCGGTCCGGCAGAGCTCATACTCGAAGGCGTCGGATTCCGTTACCGCGACGCCGGCCCCGAGGACCCGCCCGCGCTGCGGGAGGTGAGCCTGCGCATCAGGCCGGGCGAGACGCTGGCAGTGGTGGGGGCCACCGGCAGCGGCAAGAGCACTCTCGCCTCGCTCATCCCGCGCCTGTACGAACCCGGCGAAGGACGCATCATGCTCGACGGGTTCGACATCGCGGACCTCTCGCTCGGTGAACTGCGTTCCCAGGTGTCGGTGGCGTTCGACCAACCCGTGCTGTTCTCCGGCACGATCGCACAGAACGTCCTGCTGGGAGCCGAGACCGACGCCGCGGGGCTCGATCAGGCGCTGCGGGCGGTCCAGGCGGACGAGTTCGTGCGCAGCCTGCCGGACGGCGCGTCAACCGTCGTGGGCGAGAACGGGATGTCCCTGTCCGGCGGGCAGCGCCAACGGGTCGCGCTCGCACGGATCATGGTCCGCCGGCCCAGGCTCGTCGTACTCGACGACCCGTTGTCCGCGTTGGACGTCGAGACCGAGGCACAGATCCACGACGCCCTGCGCGAGGTGCTCGCCGCGACGACCGCGTTGGTCATCGCGCATCGGCCGGCGACCGCAGAGCTGGCCGACCGGGTCGCTTTGCTGGCCGGCGGCCGGGTCATCGCGGTCGGCACCCACGTCGAACTGCTGGCGAGTGTGCCCGAGTACGCGCAGCTGATGACCCCGCTCGCGCCGACGGTGAGCCGCGAGGAGGAACGGTGAACGCTTCCGCCCGCCCCGCGGCTCCCGCCGCCACGCCCACCCGGGCCCGACCCGGCGCCGACGCGGAGAACCATGAGGCGCCCGGCACATCCGCCGCGCCCCTCGACCCCTTCGAGGCGCCGGCGCCGAAGGGCGCGGCCAGAGCGCTGCTGCGTACGGTGCTCGGCCCGGACACGCGCCGCCTGTGCCTTGTAGTGCTGCTCGTCCTGCTGCAGCAGGCCGCCGCGCTGGCCGGGCCGCTGCTCGTCGCCGTCACCATCAACCGGGCGATTCCCGCACTCACCCGGCAGGACGCCGCCCCGCTCGTCATCGTCGCCGTCGGCTACGCGCTCTGCGTGCTCGCCGCCGGCGTGTTGCAGAACCTCTTCGTCCGGCTCTCGGTCGCGCTCGGGCAGAACGTGCTCACCGAGCTCAGGTCGCGGCTGTTCCGGCACATCCAGGCGCAGGGCATCGAGTTCCACGAGTCGCACGCCGCCGGGGCGGTGACCTCCCGGGCGACCGGCGACGTCGAAGCCGTGCGGGAGCTGTTCGAAGGCGGGATCAACCAGATCGTCACGGCGGGGGTGTCACTGGTCTACGTCTCCGCCGTCGTGCTCGCGCTCGACTGGCAGCTCGGCGTCGCCGCCCTGGCCGCCCTGCTGCCGATCTCGTGGACGATGCGGGTGTTCCGCAAGCGCTCGCTCCCGGTCTACCAGCGGCGCTCCGCGGCCGCGGCCGCGGTGGCCGGGGACATGAACGAGACCTTCGCCGGAATCAGCACGGTGCAGGCGTTTCGCCGGGCGGACGCCAACGACCGGCGCTTCGCAGTGCTCAACCGACACCACCGGGTGGAAAACCGGCAGGCCGGGCTGGAGATGGCGCGGTACGTCACCTCGTCCCGGCTCGTCGCGAACACCGCCGTCGCGGCCCTGGTCCTGTGGGGCGGCTACCGTGTCGCGTCCGGCGCGCTGGAACTCGGCAGCTTCGCCGGCATCGCGCTCTACCTTCGCGACCTCTACGACAGCCCGCTCCAGCTCGGCGGCGTCCTCGACACCTACCAGTCCGCCATCGCCTCGCTCGGGAAGATCGCCGTGCTGCTCTCGATCGAGCCGAGCGTCGTCGAGCCCGAACACCCGACACCGTTGCCTACGCTTGCCGAGAACTGCGTCGGGCGCCGCGTGAGCTACCAGGCCGTGGACTTCGCCTACCGCGGCGCGGGCGAGGTGCTCTCGAGGTTCGAACTCGAGATCCCGGCGGGACAGACCGTCGCCCTGATCGGGCCGTCCGGCAGCGGCAAGTCCACCCTGGCCAAGCTGCTCGCGCGGCTCCACGACCCGACCGCCGGACGGATCCTGCTCGACGGGGTCGACCTGCGGTCCGTCACGAACGACGAGCTGCGCAACGCCATGGTGATGGTGCCGCAGGAGGGCTTCCTGTTCTCCGGCACCATCGCCGAGAACATCGCGCTCGGCCGCCCCGACGCATCGCCCGAGGAGATCCGGCGCGCGTCCGCCGCGGCCGGGGCCCATCAGTTCATCAACGAACTGCAGGACGGCTATCAGGCCGACGTCGGCAGCCGCGGCGCCCGCTTCTCCGCCGGCCAGCGGCAGCTGATCGCCCTGGCCCGGGTGTTCCTGGTGGACCCGTCGATCATCGTGCTCGACGAAGCCACCTCCGCGCTCGACATCCCGACCGAGCGCGCCCTGCACACAGCGATGCGCGCGCTCCTGCACGGACGCACGTCGATGATCATCGCCCACCGCCTGTCCACACTCCAGATCGCCCACCGCGTACTCGTCCTCGCCGACGGCCGGATCATCGAAGACTGCACCCCCGCCGACTTCCTCGCGGACCGACGGAGATGGACGCAGGCGCACCGGCCGTAGGCCATCGGGCCGCCGGACCGCGCCCCGAAGACCCGCGTCAATCCGGCAGCAATAGTCCGCAGACCCGGGAGTGGGCGGCGGGTCTCGGGGCCTGGCGGCGGCCCGGGCGCATACGATGGCGAATCGCGCCGGGCGCAGGGCATCTGACGCGACGAAGGCAGCGGCGAGCGAACGGTGTGTGCGTGGAGATCTACTACCTGTCCCTCGGGGATCACCTGCCCGACCCGGTCACCGGCGTGCTAGTGGGGCAGGGCGAACGCGTGCGGGCGATCGTCGAGGCCTGCGTGTACGCCGAGTCGCTCGGGTTCGCCGGGGTCGGGGTGGGCGAGCACCACTTCCACGACTACATCGTCTCGGCGCCGGAGCTGTTGCTGGCGGCGATCGCTGCGCGCACCTCGCGGCTACGGCTGAGTACGGCGGTGACGCTGCTCGCGCACGCCGACCCGGTGCGGGTGGCCGAGCAGTTCACCGTGCTCGACGCGGTCTCCGCCGGGCGGGCGCAGCTGTGCGTGGCGCGCGGGGTCTCCTCGCGCACGTGGGCGGCGTTCGGCTCGGAGGGCGAGCAGGACGTGCGCGACCGGCTCGACGAGCATCTGCGGCTGCTGCTGCGGCTGCTCGGGGAGCCACCGGTGACCTGGTCCGGCGGCAGCCGGCCGCCGCTGGACGCGGTGACGATCCAGCCGCGGCCCTCGGCGGAGCAGCCGGAGTCGCGGATCTGGCTGGGCGCCGGCTTCTCCCCCCGGTCGGCCGACCTGGCCGCCGCGCTCGGGCTGCCGCTGCTGCTTCCCAGCACCCTGCACCACCCGGAGGTGCACCTGCCGGTGGTGGCGCGCTACCGGGAGGCACTCGCCCAGCGCGGGGCCGGGCAGCTGGGGCG
>NZ_JAGSOG010000301.1 GCF_018139695.1 Actinospica durhamensis
CCCCACGTCCACCCCGCGCCCGGACCGCCGCCGTCCGCCGCTGCCGCCGCGGAGGTGAGGCGGGCTCGGGGGATTGTCCATGCCGACCCGGCCGCATCAGAATCCGGACATGCGTGTGGGGCGCGTCCTCGCGGACGCGCCCCACACGGGGCCTAGCTGAAGCTCATAAGCCCCTTGAGACTACGCGGGGCTATGCGCCCGCGCTCTTCTGCGAGCGCTTGCCGCGCTGTCCCTGCTGGGCACGTCCCGGCTGTGCGGAACGCTCGCCGGCCTCGCCGAAGGCGTCAGACTGCTGCGACTTGCCCGGGTACGCCGAGCGCTCCTCGGCTTCACCGAACGCGTCCTGGCCGGGACGGGTGGCCTGCTGCTGAGCCCGAGCGGGCTTGCGCTGGGCCTTTCCCTTCTTGCCCATGTCTCCTCCTTGAGAGTGTTCTGACTGGGGCACCACCCAATCTGACACGATCGGATAATCGGCGCATTCCAGGCAAAAGGCTCACTACTCCGGGCGGGTGGGCCGCCGATTCCCGCGCCCCGCGCCGAAAACCCGCACAGCCGGGGTGACCTGCGCGAATCGAGGGCGCGAGACGACGAAGGGCGCCGCCCGCGCGCCTCGTCTATTCCGGTGACGGCACGCTGGACGACGCTCCGCACACGCTCCGCGCGCGCCGCGTCATACGGCTCTGAGCAGCCTTTTCAGGCTGGATCAAGCTGGATCGGGTTCGATCGAGCCCGATCAGGCCCAATCGGGCTCAGTCGCGCTCAGGCCTTGAAGAACTCGAGCAGGTCGCGGGCGACCAGATCCGGGCGCCCCTTCGGATTCGCCTTGGTCACGTCGCTGGATCCGCCGTGGTCCAAATCCGGGTACTGAATCGTGCGCGCGTGGGGCAGGGTGTGTGCCAGCGCGTCGTGGCCCGGGCGCAGCCAGTCCAGACCGTGTCCGCCGCTCAGCAGCAGCACCTCGGCGGCGACGTCGGCGTACCCGGCCTCGGTGCCCTTCGCCTCGCCGATGATGACGCCCTCGTGGCGGATCGTCGGCGCGAGGCGGCGCATCGTCACCTCGTCCGGCCCGGCCTTCTTGTCCTCGCCCTTGAGCATCAGGTCGGTCAGCCGGGCCAGCAGGCCGCGCGGGAAGAGCTTGAGCGCGGCCGGAGCCAGCCGCATCGCGAACATGGACGTGACCATCGCCGCCGGCACCTTCCCGGCGGCGATCTGCGCGTCGAACGCGGGCAGCCAGGAGTTGTCGTAGAAGGAGTCCGCGAGCACGAGTGCCGGCTCGTACAGGGCCGCCTTGCTGATCGAGGGGTACCGGCGCGCGGCCTCCAGCGCGACCAGGCCGCCCGCGCTCACGCCGAACACGCGCTCGGCCCCGGCGTGCTCGAGCACCGCGGCCAGGTCCGCGACCTCGGTGGCCAGGCCGTGGTCCGCCGCGTGCGGACCGCTCAGCCCGCGGCCGCGGCGGTCCGGCAGGTAGACGGTGAACGCGCCGGCAAGGGCGTCGGCCAGCGCAATGTGGTTGAGCCCTGATTCCATCGATCCGTGCAGCAGCACGACCGCGGGACCCTCGCCGCGATACCGGAAGCCGATCCCGGTCCCGTCCGCGGACGGGACGGAGCCGGTGGCGTAATCCTCAAGCATCTGATTCCCTCGCGTAGTTCGCCGGAGCCCGAACTCGTCACGGTAGAGCGTATGAGGGTCCTGCGCCAGCTGATTCCGGATGGGACGTGAGGAGTCTGATCAGCTCTCCGCGGCGAGTTCCTCGCGCGCCTGCATGAGCGCGAAACCGAGCAGGTTCCCGCCGCGCCACTGCCGCGGATCGGTGGCCCGCGGGTCCTCGGCGGCCAGGCCGATGCCCCAGACCCGGTCCAGCGGGCTGGCCTCCACCAGCACCCGCGAGGCGGTGCCGAGCAGGTAGGCGCGCAGCTCGGGGTCCTGGCCGAACTTGGCCACGTTCCCCTGGGCCACCAAGGGGAAGCAGGCCGCGGCCCAGCGGTCGTCGTCGAATCCGCGCACCAGCCGGCCCAGGTGCTTGGCCTCCGCGGGGGACTCGGCCGCGAGGATGCGGGCGAGCGCCTCCTCGTCCTCGAACAGCCGGGCCTTGCCGGCCATCATCCAGTGCTCGGCCGAGGGGTAGGCGGTGCCGTCGACGGTGAAGCTGCACGGCCACCACTGGGACAGGGCGCCCTTGCCGATCGAGCCGTCGCGTTCCGGCTGGTGTCCCCAGAACATCAGCCACTTCGGTATCGAAGCGCCCGACTCGATGGCCTCCACGAGCTGCGCCCGCGTGCGCGCCCGGAGCGCGTCCGTCTCATTGGTGCTCTGCATGCGGGCCATCATGCCGCAGCGGTCAACCGCGCCACCACGTCGGCCGCCGGACCCGCCTGGGCTTCGCGGAAACCGAAACCCGCGTACAGGCTCAGGCCCTGCGCGTCCCCGCGCCGCGCCGCCTCGGCCCGCAGCGGCTTCGTGAGCTGATTGATCGCCGGATAGGCCGCGGGCACCCGCGGATGGCGGTCGGTGAACCCGTTGCGCAGCGCCCGGGCCCAGCGTCCGGAGAAGGCCCGGGTCAGCACGGTCTCGGTGAATCTCCCGTCGGCCAACGCATCCCGGTGCAGTGCCTGGGTGCCGGCCTCGTCCGTGCGCAGGAAGGCCGTGCCCGCCTGCACGATCGCCGCGCCGGCCGCCCGCAGGCGCGCCACGTCCTTCGCCGTGCCCACGCCGCCCGCCGCGATCAGCGGCAGATCGGTGACCGCCGCGATCCGGCGCAGCAGCGCGTCCAGCGCGGTGGTGCCGGGCGTGGCCGCCGGGTCGAAGGTGCCGCGGTGCCCGCCCGCCTCCGGACCCTGGACGCACAGCGCGTCCACGCCCGCGCTCTGCGCCGCGAGCGCCTCGTCCACGTCCGTCACGGTGGCGACCGTGTACGTGCCCTGACTGCGTAGCCGCGCGATCAGCTCCGTCTCCGGCAGGCCGAAGGTGAACGAGGCCACCGGCACCGGATCCTCCAGCAGCATGCTGATCTTCTCCGGCCACACGTCGTCATCGTCGAGGTCCGGCTCCGGCAGTGCGACGCCGAGCCGCGCCGCCTCCGGCTCGAGGGCCGCACGGTACGTGGCCACCGACTCCGGCTCGGCCACCGGCCGGGGCACGAACAGGTTCACCCCGAACGGTGCCGCGCCCGCCTGCCCGCGCAGCAGCGCGATCTGCTCCGCCAGCGCGGCCGCCGGCAGATAGCCGCCGGCCAGGAAGCCGAGCCCGCCGGCCCGGCTCACCGCGGCGGCCAGCGCCGGGGTGGACGGACCGCCGGCCATCGGGGCCTGGATCAGCGGAGCGGACAGGTCGCCCAGCTCGAAGGCGGGGCGCGGGGTGTGGGTCATGGCGTCGTCCTCCCGGGACCGTCGGCCGGGCGCGGCGGCCCGCCTTCGAGGCGGTGTCTTCAAGCCATCGTCGGGGCCGCGACGCCTGCCACGCACGCTCGCGGCGTTGCCGGACCGTTTACAGACGACCGAGTATGCGCACGGCCCGGCGCCTTGCGAGCGCACGCGTCAGACGCCGCGGCCCGACCCGACGCCGGCTTGAAGACACGGCCTAGGCACCGCCGTCGCGCACGGTCCGCTTCCGATCGTTGCGTTCGTCGCGCTGCTTCTGCTCCAGCGTAGGCCACGGATCCGGATGCACCGCTGCCGACAGGCCGCGCCGGGCCTCGTGTGCCCGCGGCTCGTCGAACTCCTCGAAGAGCGTGTACGCCTCCTGCCGGTGCCGCGTGGCCGCGGCGCTCTGGTCGAGCAGGTCGAGCGTCTGGGCCGACTGCTCCAGGCTCACTGCCAGCCACCAGCGGTCCCCGACCTCCCGGGAGAGCGCCACCGCCCGCTCGGCGAAGGCGTGCGCCGCGCTCAGATCGCCGTGACCGCGGTGGTATCCGGCGACGGCGCCGAGGGCGCGTGCCTGCCCGGCGCGGTCGGCGCACAGCCGGGCCCTGGCCGTGGCGCGCTGGAAGGTGGCCAGCGCCTTCTCGTCGTGCCCGTTCGCCTGCCAGACCAGCGCGAGCTCGAGCAGGCCGCGCGCCTGCCGGGACCCGTCCGCGGTCGCCTCCGCCTGCACCAGCGCGTCCCTGGCCGGGCCGAGCGCGGCGGCCGGGCGCCCGACCGCCCGCAGCACCCTGCTGGTGTTCCACAGCGCGTCGGACAGGCCGGACGCCCACGGGTCGGCGCGGTGCAGCGCGACCACCTCGTGCAGCAGCAGCTGCGCCTCCTCGAACCGCCGCGTCTCGGCGTAGCACTCGGCGAGCAGGCCGAGGGCCGCCGCCTCGAGCCGCCGGTCGCCGAGCTGCTCGGCCGTGTCCACCACGGTCCAGCCCAGCGGGACCGCGTGCGGCCAGTCGCGCCGGCCCATCAGGATCCGCACCTGGATCAGCCGCGCCACCGCCTCGCGCGCCCGCTCGCCCTGCAGGTGCCAGAGCGCGATGGACAGGAGGTTGTGCTCCTCGGCCTCGTGCACCGCGCCCGCGTGCACGAGGGCCAGGGTGAGACTGTCGAGAGCCACGGCCTCGGCGTGCCGGTTGCGCTGATGCCGGGCCGAGGCCAGCGCGATGCGCTGCACCGCGAGGGTCGCCTCGGCCCGGTCCTGGCGCAGATAGGTGAACCGCAGTGTCGCAGAGAGCTGCCAAAGTACGTCGGGGAAGCCGTGCTCGGAGGCCGAGCCGACCGCGCACAGCAGGTTCATCCACTCGCGGTCGAACCACTCCTGCGCGGCGCGCCGGTCCGGGACGGCGGGCGGCTCGTGCCGGGCGGTGATGAAGGACAGCTCGAGCGCGCGGTAGCAGTCCAGCTCGAGGTAGCGGGCGGCCAGGTACGAGCCGTGCAGGTACCACTGCAGCACGCGGCGTCGCGCGAGCCTGATGTCCTCGGCGTTCTCCTCGAACCCGGCCCGGTCCCGCGCGAACGCGTGGTAGAGCTCGTGCAGCCGGAACCGCTGCGGGTTCGCTGCCAGCGCCTCGACCAGCCCCGCCTCGACCAGCGCGTCCATCAGCGGCCGCGCCTGCGCGCTGCCCTGCCCGGTGAGCGCGGCCGCGGCCGCCAGGCTCATCTCAGGGCCCGGATGCAGGCTGAGCAGCCGCAGGAAGCGGCGGCCGAGCAGCGGCAGCGCCTGGTACGCATGGGCGAAGGCGTCGCCCGCGCTCGCCCGGCCCGCGCTCGGGTCCTGCGTCGCCTCCGCGGTCGAGTCCGTGGCGTCCGTCGCGTCCATGGCGAGATGGTACGCGCCCTTGATCGCGAGCCCGACCCGGCCGGTGACCACGACCGCGCAGTCCCCGGCGGGCGGAAGCAGCGGACGCACCTGCGCGTCGGACGCGGCGTCGGCCAGCACGATGAGCATGCTGCGATCATCGAGTAAGGACCGGTACAGCAGCTCCTTGCCCGCCGGATCGCCCGGCAGGCCGGACTCCGCGACGCCGAGCGCGCGCAGGAACCCGTCGAGCACGTCGGCGGGCCGCCCGGGCCCGTCCGGCCCGGAGCCGCGCAGGTCCGCGTAGAGGTGGCCGTCGCAGAAGCGGCCGCGGGCCTGCTCGGCCCAGTGCAGCACCAGTGCGGGCGCGGCCGGTCCCGGCGGACCGGTCAGCACGCAGACGGTGGCGCGCTCGGACGCGGCGGACTCGGGCGCGGCGCACGCGTCAGCCGGCAGCAGCAGCCGGTCCAGCCACCTCGACGCCTCCTCACGGCCCGTCCGATTCCGCGTGTGCTGAGGCGGCCGTCCGGAGAGCGGGAGTCCTCCCCAACCCGCTCCGCGGCCGACGTCCTCGCCTGCCTGAGCCATAATCGCCCCCCTTGAGCGACAACCATGCCCTGTGGGCTCCCTATGACAACACACACGCATACCGCATGGGAACGGTTCGACCGGAAATTCCGCCGAACACGGGGGAGAATGCGAACTCTTGGTCCGATTTCAGGAAACGACAGCGGAATGTCGTCCCGTGTGTCCCGCCCGGCGCGGGCCGTCTCGCCGCGCCCCGCCTCCGGCCCGCCCCGGCCGGTCGGCGCCCGCCCGGCCGGCCGCGCGCCGGGTCAGCCCCCTGCGCCGTGGCCCGCGCCGCGCCGAGTGCCTACGATCGAACCCATGGACATCGGCCATCCCGGGATCCCGCCGCAGCAGCAGCGCGGCGGTCCGGCCCGCGCCCTGATCGAGGCGATCGTGTCAGGGCCCGCCGTGGCCGTGGACACCCGCGAGGACTTCGGCGAGGAACCGCTGCCGGGCGAGGCCGAGCGGGTGGAACGGGCGGTGCCCGCGCGCCGGGCCGAGTTCGCCACCGGCCGGGCCTGCGCCCGCCGGGCCCTGGCCCGCCTCGGCCTGCCGCCGCGGCCGATCCCGACCGGGCAGCGCGGCGAACCCCGCTGGCCGCACGGGGTGGTCGGCAGCATCACGCACTGCGCCGGCTACCGCGGCGCGGTGCTCGCCCGCACCTCGCAGATCGCCACCATCGGCATCGACGCCGAGCCCAACGCCCCGCTGCCGGACGGGGTGCTCGAGACGGTCAGCCTGCCGGGCGAGCGCGCGTGGGTGGCCCGGCTCTCGGCCGCCGAACCCGCGGTGCACTGGGACCGGCTGCTGTTCTGTGCGAAGGAGTCGGTGTACAAGGCCTGGTACCCGTTGGCCCACCGCTGGCTCGACTTCCAGGACGCGGCGGTCACCGTGGACGTGGCGCCGGGCGCCGGGCCGTGGGCCGGCGCGGGCGCGCAGGCGTCGGCCGGGCCGTTCGCCGCGCACGGCCGGTTCACCGCCGAGCTGCGGGTGGCCGGGCCCGACTTCCACGGCCGGGAACTGACCGCGTTCACCGGCCGCTGGGCGGTGCGCGAGGGTCTGATCCTGACCGCGATCGTGGTGTCCAACCAGCGTCCACCCACGGCCCGCTGTGCTATTCATGAAAATCTCACCACGGTCGGGTAAAGGATTCCGAGGCCGCGTCCGGCCGCGGCGCCGGCCCCACCGTCCAGGCCGGGCGGGGTGAGCGCCCGTCGAACATTTCGACGCTGTCAGAGCCCTGATAGCACCGTGCTCGCATTTACGATGACATTCTCATATCAGTGCTCGGACCGACCCGCCCCGGCCCGCCGCGCCAGTGCGGGCCGGGGCGGGTGCGGACCTCGCGCTTCGATCATGGCGTCTGGGACGATGGGACGCGTCACCGCCCGAGCGACGGAGGATCAAACCCATGCGTGACATCGCCGTGTTCAGCGGCAGCGCCCATCACGACCTTGCCGCCGAGGTGTGTTCGCACCTCGGTGTGCCGCTGCATCCGGTCAGGGTCAGCCGCTTCGCCACCGACTGCCTCGAGGTCCAGCTCCAGGAGAACTGCCGGGAACGCGACGTGTTCCTGATCCAGCCCCTGGTGGCTCCGGTTCAGGAGCACCTCGTCGAACTGCTGCTCATGCTCGACGCCGCGCGCGGCGCCTCGGCCGCGCGCACCACCGTGGTCATGCCGTACTACGCCTACGCCCGCTCGGACAAGAAGGACGCCCCGCGCATCTCCATAGGAGCCCGGCTGGTCGCCGACCTGCTGGTCACCGCCGGGGCCGACCGGGTGCTGGCGATGGCGCTGCACTCCCCGCAGGTGCACGGGTTCTTCAGCGTGCCGGTGGACCACCTGCACGCGCTGCGCGAACTCGCCCTGCACTTTCGCCAGTACGACCTGAGCAACGCCGTGGTGGTCTCGCCCGACCTCGGAAACGTCAAGGAGGCGGCCGCGTTCGGCCGGCTGCTCGGGCTGCCGGTGGCGGCCGGGGCCAAGCAGCGCCTGGCCGACGACCGGGTGGTGATCAGCTCCGTGATCGGCGAGGTGGGCGGGCGCGACGTCATCGTGCTCGACGACGAGATCGCCAGGGGCAGCACCGTGCTCGAGGTACTCGAGCGGCTGCGCGAGCTCGGGGCCCGGACGATCCGGGTCGCCTGCACCCACGGCCTGTTCGCCGACGGCGCGCTCAAGCGCCTGGGCGACCAGCCGGACGTGCTCGAGATCGTGTGCACCAACACCGTGCCGATCCCCGCCTCCGAGGGGCAGACGGACAAGCTCACGGTGCTCTCGATCGCCCCCGCGCTCGCCGAGGCGGTGCGCCGGATCCACAACGGCGAGTCCGTCAGTGCTCTGTTTCAGGCGCCGCTGGGCTGACGCCGCGCGGCCGGCGCGCTCCCGCAGTACGCCCCGGCTCCGCCTCTGTTTCACCGTCCGTGCGCCCGCCGGTCGCCTCGTTCGCCGAGGACGGACCGGCGGGCGCCGTGTCTCAACATTTCGAATCGTTTCCGCTCACCGGAGGGAACACGTTCGATCGCGGGCGATCGCGGTGAGATCGTTGGAGAGTTCGAAGCGAGATCGCTTACTGAGACGGTGGTCGGAATCAGGTCAGTAATCGACTACACTGTTTCGCCAGGGCGTTAAAAGGAGATCAGATCTACAGGACGGCCGGGCGTGCCCGGCCGCCTTCCCGTCGATTCCGCGTGTGACGCATCCTGCAAGAGCGAGCCTGTGGAGTTGGACTATGCTCGAGTTCGGATCATCCCCGCACGTAACCCCGCTCGATTCCGTCGGGGAGATGGTGCGCGAAATCACTGCCGAGGTGCTGCGCGATTTCAAACCGGGCGCGCGCTGGAGCATCGATCCGGTCCGGTCCTTCCGGGACCAGGGCCTTGATTCACTGGCGCGCGTGGAGCTGCGGATTCGGCTCGCCGTCCGGACCGGTCTTGACCTGCCCGCGGCCTTGACCGCGCAGTGCACGAGTCCGGCCGCGGTGGCCGATTATCTCCGCGAGCGCCTCGCCGTGAGTCCGGTGGCCGGGCCGGAGCCGGAGCCGGCCGCGCCGGAATGACCATAGGTCAGGATTCTGATAAAGTACGCACTCCCGGAGCCGGCGGACACGGCCCGGGAGTGCCGCGTCTTTGCGGCACCGAGTGTCATGCAATTGCATCTGCGGCCGTGCACGCGCTAGCCGTTGAGGTAGGCCAACACGGCGAGTACCCGGCGATTGTCGTCCTCGTCCGGGTACAGGCCGAGCTTCATGAAGATGTTGTTGATGTGTTTGCTCACGGCCTTCTCCGAGACGCTCAACCGGGCCGCGATTCCGGCATTGGTGCGCCCTTCCGCCATCACCGCGAGCACCTCGCGTTCGCGCGCGGTCAGCGCCTCCATCGGCGCCTCGCGGGCCCGCCGCGCGAGCAGGGCACTGATGACCTCCGGGTCCATCGCGGTCCCGCCCTCGGCCACCGCGCGCACCGCCTCGACGAACCGGCGCACGTCCGAGACCCGGTCCTTGAGCAGGTAGCCGAGCCCGTGCCCGCCGTTCGCGAGCAGTTCGCGCGCGTAGAGCGGCTCGACGTGCTGGGACAGGATCAGGATCGGCAGCCCGGGCACCCGGGCCCGGGCGGCGATCGCGGCGCTCAGCCCCTCGTTCGTGAAGCTCGGCGGCAGCCGCACGTCCACCACCGAGACCTCCGGCCGCAGTTCGGCCAGCGCCCGCTCCAGCTCGGGACCGCTGCCCACCGCCGCGACCACCTCGAAGTCGAAGGCGGTCAGAAGCCTGACGAGGCCGTCCCGCAGCAGCGCCTGGTCCTCCGCGATCAGTACCCGCACGGCACCTCCAAGGTCACCGCGGTCGGCCCGCCGACCGGGCTGACGATGCCCGCCACGCCGTCGAACGCGGCGAGCCTACGTTCCACTCCGCGCAGCCCGTCACCGCGCGCCGGATCCGCCCCGCCCACCCCGTCGTCCTCGATCCGCGCC
>NZ_JAGSOG010000302.1 GCF_018139695.1 Actinospica durhamensis
CCCAGAAACCCCCCGTCCCCGTCGTCTACGCCTTCATGCCCTCCACCGACCCCACCGACTGCTCCATCGTCCCCGACGAAACCGACGGAGCCCGACGCGCCGTCACCCACCTGCTCGACATGGGCCGCCACAACCTCGCCCTGGTCGCCGGCCCCGAACGCCACCACTCCGCCCGCGCCCGCGCCGAGGGCGCGATCACCGCCCTGGCCACCGACTCCCTCACCCCCGCGCTCGAACCGCTCTACGGCGAATGGAGCGAAGCCTGGGGCCGCCAGGCCGCACGCATCCTGCTCCGCCGCAACCCCGACATCGACGCTGTCTTCTGCGCCAGCGACCAAATCGCCCGCGGCCTCACCGACGGCCTGCGCGAGGCGGGCAAGTCAGTGCCCGGAGACATCGCGATCACCGGATTCGACAACTGGGACGTCATGACCTCGGCCGCACGTCCGGCTCTGACCAGCATCGACATGGACCTCGAGGGCCTCGGCCGGGACGCGGCCAACCTGCTGCTCGCCGCCATCGGCGGCGAACCCCAGCACGGCGTCCACCTGCACCCCTGCCGCCTCGCCATCCGCGCCTCGACCGCCCCGGACGAAGGCTAGGAGCGTTGCGGCGTCAGGCTCCGCCGCTCGCGCCGCCGTCCGCGCCGCGCCGCACGGCCAGGGCCCAGACCACCAGCGGAACCTGCACGGGCAGCCGGCCGTAGGCGACGGTCCTGGCCAGCGGGCCGCGGTGGCGCCAGTCCCAGGCCATCTTCACGTTCGCCGGGAACACGGCCGCGAACAGCCCGGCCGCGGCGCTCGCCCCGGTGCGCCGGGTGGCCGGCAGCGCCACCGCCGCGGCCACGGCGAGTTCGGCGACGCCGCTGCCGTACGTCCACCAGCGGGCCTGGCCCGGCAGGGCCTTCGGCACCAGCCGGTCGTAGGGGCCCGGCTTCGTCAGATGTGTGACACCGGCGGCGGCGAGCAGCCCGGCGAGGGCGAAGGCCGCCGTCGCGTCGCTCGCCCCGAATACCGATTTCGGCACGGGAACGCCTCCTCGCCTTGTCGGATCGGTCACCGGATCCGCTCACCCGCGGCACCGCGCGCCGAGCGTCGCGCACAGCATAGTGTCCGGTCAGCGTGTGGCGTGGGAGGTGAGGTAGTCCAGGCACTTCGCCAGGTTCGAGGCCGGATCGGCGATCGAGTCGAGCAGCAGCCGGGGCCCGGTCCAGGGTTCGAACTCGGCCCGCCGGCACTCGACCGCGTCCCAGGTCGGCTCCGGGAAGCCCTCGATATCCCGCTTTCGGTGCTCGAGCCGGTACCGGTGCACCACCGGATCCGAGCAGACCACTTCGATGAAGGCGACCGGAACACCGTGCCGCCGCGCCAGATCCCGCCACTGCGCTCGGGCCGGTTCGACCGCGTTGACCGCGTCGATGATCGTGTCCTGGCCCAGGGCGAGCACGCCGTCCGCGACCGCCTCGGCCACCAGGTACGCGGCCAGCCCGGTGGGCTGGTCCCGGCCCACACCCGCCCGCCACAGCGCGGCTTCGACCGGGTCGACGGAGACCAGCGGGGCCGGCAACGCACGTCCGAGCCCCTCGGCGACGGTGCTCTTCCCGGCGCCGGGCAGGCCCGCCATCACGATCAGCATGCAAGCACTCTGGCATACCCGGCACACCGGGCACCACCTGCGACCCGTTCCCACCCCTGCCCGCCGAGTTCCTGCCGTCCCATGCTGGAGGCCGCCAATGTGTACGGATGTTCTTATCGCATGTACACTGGCGCACATGGCGCGCTCCCCCCAGTCTCCGCAGTCCCCCGATGACCCGGGCTCCGAGCCGCAGGGGGCCCGTCGCGCGCGCCGATTCGATCCGGAGCGCGGCGCGCGCATCCTGGACGCGGCGCTCGACGTCCTGGCCGAGGTCGGCGTGGCCGGGACGACGCACCGTCTCGTGGCCGCGCGTGCGGACGTGCCGCTGGGCTCGGTCACCTACCACTTCTCGAGCCTGGCCGATCTCCAGGCCCAAGCCTTCGCGCGCTACGTCGAGCTCCAGTCCGCGCAGTTCGGGCAATTGCTGGCGGGCGTGGAGACGACGGAGCGACTCGCCGAGGTACTCACCGGCTTCGTCCACGGCGGCCCGGCTCGGCGTCGCAGCGCGCGGCTCGGATTCGAGCTCCACCTCGCGGCGTTGCGGGACCCCGCGCTGCGTGCCCTGACTCAGGCATGGACCGACCACAGCAGGTCCGCGCTCGCCCGCTTCACCAGTCCCGACAACGCCGCGCGGCTCGACGCCCTGCTCGAAGGCATGATCATGCATGCCCTGCTCGCGACGGTCGAGGAGGCACGTGCCACGACGCGGGCCGCGATCGCCCGGACCCTCGACGAAGCCCCCGCCACGAAGAAAGGCCGGTGAACCCCCGTGCCCTGCACGAGTCCGATGATCTCCGTCACCGATGCGGAGCTCGAGGATCTGCGCACCCGGCTGCGCGCCACGCGCTGGCCTGCGCAGTGGCCCGTGGACGGCTGGGAGGCGGGCACCGATGTACGCGCCCTGCGCCGCCTCGTGGAGTACTGGGCGACGGGGTATGACTGGCGGGCCCACGAAACATATATCAATAGCCTGCCGTTCGCATCGGCCGACATCGACGGGACGCCGGTCCGCTACCTTCGCTTCGACGGCGAGCGCCCGGACGCGTTTCCGCTCGTCCTGACCAACGGTTGGCCCAGTTCGTTCCTCGAGCTGATCGGCCTCGCCCGACGCCTGGCCTCTCCGTCGCAGCACGGCGGCGACCCGACCGACGCGTTCACCGTGATCGTCCCGACGCTCCCGGGATTCGCGTTCTCGCCACAGCGCCCTTCTCTCACGGACGGACCGCAGACACACGAACTCTGGCATCGGCTCATGCGCGACGAACTCGGCTTCGAGCAGTACGCCGCACACGGAGGCGACCTCGGCGCCGGCATCACCTCCCGGCTGGCCGAGGCACATCCGGAGGCAGTCGTCGGCATCCACCTGACGTCGGTCGCCAACCCGACGACGTACGACGCCGCGGGCGCCACGGCCGAGGAGAAGGCGTACCTCGAATCCCTCGACACCTGGGCCGCTCACGAGGGCGGCTACCAGCACGAGCAGAGCACCCGCCCGCTGACCTTGAGCTACGGCCTGGCCGACTCGCCGACCGGGCTGCTGGCCTGGATCGTCGAGAAGTACCGGGCGTGGAGCGACTGCCACGGCGAGGTGTCGACCAGGTTCAGCGACGATTTCCTGCTCACTCAGGCCTCGCTCTACTGGTTCACCGGGACGATCTCGACGTCGTTCCGCCCGTACTACGAGTACGCGAGCGGCCTCACCCGGCGCGTCGAACAGGTCACCGTCCCCACGGCCCTAGCCCTGTTCCCGGCCGACCTGACCCATCCGCCGCGCACCTGGGCCGAGCGCACCTACCGGATCACCAGGTACACCCGCATGCCCCGCGGCGGCCACTTCGCAGCCCACGAAGAGCCCGAACTGCTCGCGCACGACATCGTCGAGTTCATCCGGGCGCTGCGGTAGCCGGTGTCCGTCAGCTCGGCATGAGGCGTATCAGGCCATTGCGCAGGTGGGTGTGCCGGGTGGTCACCAGCCTGTGCAGGGTGCGGGAGCCGAAGGCGACGCGTTGGGCGGCGCGCCGGCGTTCGGAGTCGTAGGCGCGCAGGGCGGTCTTCAGGGCGGCCGGGCCGTGGGTGGCGACGGCGCGGGTGAGGGCGTCGGCGTCGAGGATGGCGGTGCAGGCGCCCTGGCCGAGGTTGGGGGTCATGGCGTGAGCGGCGTCGCCGACGAGGGCGGTGGCCGGGTTCGGCGCGAAGGTGGGCAGCGCGGGGTACAGGTGGCGCATCTCGTAGCGGATCCAGGTGTCCGGGTCGGTCGCGGCCAGGACGCGGGGAATCGGGTCGTGCCAGTCGGCGAACGCGTCGCGTACGTCGTCGGGGGTGGCGGCGGCGGGCGTGACCGCGTACCAGTTGGTGCGGCCCGGCTCGATCGGGGTCATGCCGAAGAACCGGCCTTTGCCCCAGGTCTCGCCGTAGCTGCCGGTCTCGAAGCCGGCGACGCCGATCCAGGCGAGGTCGCCGACCGCGCGCGGGCCGCTGCGTGTGCCCAAGGTCGCCTCACGCACGGTGCTGCGGATGCCGTCCGCGCCGACGACCAGGTCGTGGCCGTCGGCGAGCACGGCCGGGGTGGCCGGCTCGCTGAACTCGATCGGCACGTCGCCGTGGACGGCGAGCGCCGCGGCCAGGACCTCCATCAGATGCGGCCGGGAGATCAGCAGCTCGGGGCGCCCGGCCTTCTTCTCCATCCGCTCCAGCGGCAGGCTCGCCAGGACCCGGCCGCGCGGGTCGCGAATCTGTGCACTGTGATACGGCACGGCCAGCTCGCGGAAGGCCGCGCCGACGCCGAGCCGCTCCAGCGCGGCCTGCGCGGCGGGATGGATCGCGAACGCGGTGCCATAGCGCTCCAATTCGGCCCGCCGTTCCACCACCGTCACCGCCCATCCGGCGCTGCGCAGCCCGATCGCCGTCGCGAGACCGCCGACGCCCGCCCCGACGACGAGTGCTGATCCCGTCATGGTCCGGCCCTCCCTGCCCACGTCTTCGAGCTCGAATATTCCACCACACTTGTGGTACCACGGCTGAGGTAGGGTGGGCAAGCCGCGGCGGCGCGGCGACCGACGGCGAAGGAAAGGACCCTGATGGCGAACCGGGATCGGCGCGACCTGCTGCGCGACGGCGCCATCGGCGTGCTGGCCGAGGCGGGCGGGCGCGGACTGACGCACCGCGCCGTGGACGCGGCCGCCGAGGTGCCGGACGGCACCACGAAGAACTACTTCCCGAGCCGCGACGCCCTGCTGCGCGCGGTGGCGGAGCGCATCGTCGAGCTCTACCAGGCCGCGGCCCGGCGGGCGGCGGCCGGAGCGACCCCGACCAGCCGGGAGGCCCTGATCGCCATGCTGCGCGGACTGTTGGAGGACGTGGCCGGGCCCGGCCGTCCCCGGCTCCAGGCGTATCTGGAGCTCCAGGCGGAGGCGACCCGCCGCCCCTGGCTGGCGGCCGTCCTCGACCCGATCGCGGCGGCCGACCTGCCCGGATTCGCGCACGCACAGCGCGCCGCCGGCCTGCCGGTGACGCCGCAGCGGGCGGCCACGGTGACGCTCGCGCTGCACGCCGCGATCCCACATCTGCTGGTGGGCGGCCCGGAAACGCTGGCCGCCACCGGGTTGGACGACCTCGACGGCTTCGTGCGCGGCGTGCTCGCGACGGTGTATCCGGAGCCGGAAGTGCGTTAAAGTCCTGAGATACGATGGCGGCCGCCGACATCCGGCCGTCCGACACCGGAGGGGACGCCCGTGGCAGAGTTCGAGGTCGTGGAATCGGCGGATGCGGCCCGGGACCGGGAGACCGCGATGCTCCTGTCGTTCCTGACCGCCCAGCGCGAGGCGGTCCTGGCCATCGTCGAGGGGCTCGAAGACGACGCCTGGCATCGCGCGCCGCTGCCGTCCGGCTGGACGCCCGCCGGGATGATCGAACACCTCGGCGGCGCCGAGCGGCACTGGTTCCAGGGAGTCGTCGCGGGCTCCAACCCGGCGCGGCCGTGGGACGAGGGCCTGCCTGCCTACGACTTCACCGCGGCGTTCCTGTGTGACCGGCCCGTCGCGCAGATCCTCGCCTACTACCGCGAACAGTGCGCCCGCGCGGACGCGATCCTGGCCGCGACCCCGCTCTCGGCACCGCCGCGCGGCGTGCACGGCGACCCGGGCATGGCCGAGCCGCCGGACGTGCGCTGGGTGGTGCTGCACATGATCGAGGAGACCGCGCGGCACGCCGGACACCTCGACGCCGCCCGGGAACTGGCCGACGGACGGACCGGACTCGGCCCCCGCTGACGAGAGCGGCCCGAGCCGTGGCCCGAGCCGTGGCCGCGGCTACGGCTACGGCTTGCGGCCGATTCCGGCGAGCAGCCAGTCCACGTCCTGCTCGGTGCCGTCCGGGTTGAGCAGGATGGGCAGGTCGGCCGGGCGCTCGAGCATGGGGGTGTCCGGGTCGGGGCGCCAGCGGCAGGCGACGGTCAGGCCGGGCTCGACGAGTTCGAGGCCGTCGAAGAAGTGCCGGATCCGGCCGGCCGGGCGGGGCGTCCACGGGTGGGTGTTGGCGCGCTCCTGGATGTCGGCGATGGCCCGGGTGCGCGGGTCGTCCAGGACGTGCGAGATGGCGATGTAGCTGCCCGAGGGCAGGGCCTCGATCAGCTGGCCCACGATGCCGTGCGGGTCCTCGCTCTCGTCGATGAACTGGAGCATCGCGATCAGCAGCACGGCCACCGGGCGGTCGAAGTCGATCAGTTCGCGCACCTGCTGGTCGGCCAGTATCTCGCCCGGGTAGCGCAGGTCGCGCCGGGCGAAGGAGACCGTGTCCGTCGTGGACATCAGGGCGTTGCCGAAGGCGTTCACCAGCGGGTCGTAGTCCACGTACACCACGTGCGCCCGCGGGCTCACGCCGTGCGCGACCTGGTGCACGTTCAGCTGCGTCGGCAGGCCGGATCCGATGTCGAGGAACTGGGTCACCCCGGCCTCTCCGGCCAGGAAGCGCACGGCGCGGTAGAGGAACGCCCGGTTGGACCGGACCGCGGTGGGCGAGTCGGGCACCGTCGCGACCATGTCCTTGGCGGCCTGCCGGTCCACCTTGTAGTTCTCGTGCCCACCCAGCAGGTAGTCGTAGATCCGCGCCGTACTCGGCAGCGCCAAGTCGTCGGCGGTCGGAGCCGGTCGGCGCAGGTTCAACGCGCACCCTTTCGTCAGCGTGGAGACGTGGATCCGTGGATCAGCAGCGAACTGCCCATACTGTAGTCGGCCGGGCGCGGGGAGCAAGACCCGGTTCGCCATATTCGCGCTTAGCCCGTCTGAACGGCCATCAGGTGATGATCCGTCAACCTGCTGCGGCCGATCGGGGGAACCGGCGGTTGGCCTCGAGCGCGTCGGGGAGAAAGCCGCTGGACGAGATGGGCTGAATGTTCCATGGATTATCCCTTGGGACCGGTGCGGCAGACCCCGCATCGGGAGACTGCCCGCTCGCCTCGAGCCCGGGGCCGGTCCGTGCGCCCGGGTGTGACCCAGCATGCACCCTACCCAGATGGCATCTCGCTGAAGGATGGATCCAACATGACCGAGCGCTCCCGCCGCAGTTTCCTGAAGTCCGCGACCATAACGGGAGCGGTGGCCGGCGCCGCGCTGCTGCCGGCCGGGTCGGCCGCGGCCGCGGCCCTGCCCCAAGCCCGCCCCCAGGCCGAGCCGCACGACCTGCCTCTGGCGGGCCCGGCGGCCAAGGGCCCGATCGTGGCGTACGTGAAGAACGCCGCGACCGGCGAGATCGCCGTGATGTCCGGCGAGCGCGAGGTGGTCCACGTGGACGCCCGGCTCGCCGAACGCCTCTCCCGACTCGCCCTCCAGGCGCCGTCCGCCTGACATGGGCGCCGCCCCGGCCGTGGGCGGCCTCGTCCGACGCGACGACGCCGCCCGCGGCCATGTCCCTCACATATCTCCGAGCTCCCGGCCCCGGCCGCCGCCCACTGCGGCGGGCGCGGGCCGGGCCACCGCGTGGATTCACCGTGGGAACGGCGGTTCCACCACCCGTAGCACCCCCCATCACGGCCCGACGATTCACGGAGTCTGCACACGCCATGTCCTCGCACAGGGAAGCACCCGAGATCTCCTCCGACCCGCTGGCGGACAACACGGACGTCTACGCGTTCGTCAGCCCCGACCGCCCCGACACCGTCACGCTGATCGCCAACTTCGTGCCGCTGGAGGACCCGGCCGGCGGCCCGAACTTCTTCGAGTTCGGCGACGACGTGCTCTACGAGATCCACGTCGACAACGACGGCGACGGCCACGCGGACATCAGCTACCAGTTCCGCTTCACCACCACGATCGCCGACCCGAACACCTTCCTGTACAACACGGGCCAGATCACCTCGCTCGACAGCCCCAACTGGAACCGCCGTCAGTTCGCCTGCGTGACCCGGGTCGAGCACGCCTCGAACGAGTCCAAGGTGCTCGGCGAGAACCTCGCCTGTCCGCCCTGCAACATCGGGCCGCTCTCCACGCCGAACTACGCGCAGCTCGCGGCCGAGGCCGTGCACGAGCTCGGCCACGACCGCACCGTGTTCACCGGCCAGCGGGCCGAGGGCTTCTACGTCGACCTCGGCGCGATCTTCGACCTCGCCGACCTGCGCCCGTTCCAGAACCTGCACGTGGGCTCCACGATGCCGGCCAGCGGCGGGATCAACGCCACCAAGGCCAAGAACGTGCACAGCATCGCGCTGCGGGTGCCGAAGGACGAACTGGCCTGCGGCGGGCGCTGCCCGAGCGACGTGGACGACCCGCACGCGGTCATCGGCGTGTGGTCCACCGCGAGCCGGCAGCGCTCGCGCGTCTACGAGAAGGACGGCACGGTCACCAACTCCGGGCCCTGGGTGCAGATCTCGCGCCTGGGCAACCCGCTGATCAACGAGGTGATCATCCCGATCGGGCAGAAGGACCGGTGGAACGGCCAGTACCCCGCGGACGACAGCCAGTTCGCCTCGAACTACTCCAACCCGGAGCTGTCCGGGCTGCTGCCGGTGCTCTACCCGGGCGTCTTCCCGAACCTGGCGAAGCTCGACGCGTCCGGCAAGCCCCGCACCGACATCATCGCAATCCTGCTGACCGGCATCCCCTCGGGCATCATCCCCGGCTTCCAGAACTACACCGGTTCGACCCAGGCCGACCTGCTGCGGCTGAACATGGCGATCCCGCCGACCCGGCACAAGCCGAGCAACCTGGGCCTGATCGGGATGGACCCGGCCGGGTTCCCGAACGGGCGCCGCGTGTTCGACGACGTGACCACGATCGAGCTGCGGGCGCTGGCGGGCGCGACCTACCCGCTGGTGGACAAGAGCTACACCCCGGACGCCGCGGCCGGCGAGATCACCCAGGGCCTGACCTCGAGCAACACGGACCTGACGGCCGAGAACACGGTGCACTACCTGCGCCGCTTCCCGTACCTGGGCACGCCGCACTCCGGGTTCTACAACCCGGGCGACAACACCCCGGCGCCCGACCTGGATCAGGCCCCGTGGGGTCCGCCGGCCACCGGTGACGGCGCGACCGAGGGCGGCGCGAACACGAAGGTGCTGGCCGGCGGCGCGGCCGCGCTCGGAGCGGCCGGCGCGATCGCCGCCGTCGCCCGCCAGCGCGGCACGGGCCACGCCGAGGCCGCCGCTGCCACCGGCGCCACCGGCGCCGCCGGCGCCGCCGGGCTCGACGCGGACGGCTGCTGACCGCGGCGACGCCCTGACCCGACGCCGCAATCCCCGCCGCCGGCCGTGTCCGCGAGCACGGCCGGCGGCGCTGCGAAAAGACCGTACTCACGCGGGTGACGCTCCCGTACCCACGCCGAGAAACCGGAACGCGACAGATGAGACGCTTCGCCATCGGTATCCGTATTCCTTCACGCAAGCCCGGCGGCCTCACGCTCGGCCTGCTCTCCGCACTGCTGGCCGTCGGGGGCTCCGGCGCCGTCGCCTACGCGCTGATCACCGCCCCGACGCCGCCCCCGCAGCCGACCGCGGCCCAGGCCGGGACGCTCGCCCCGGCCGGCTCCGCCCGCCCGCGCACGAGCGCGTCCCCGG
>NZ_JAGSOG010000303.1 GCF_018139695.1 Actinospica durhamensis
GACCACTACCGGCACGAGGCCGCGGACGAACTGGTCTGCGTGGACGTGCTCCACCCCGGAGGCTGGTGGGCGAACGTGCCGAGCTCCTCGACCCACCTCTCCCCGCCGCCGGCCGTGCTCGGACTCGGGAAGTGGGCGAAGGGATAGGCGAGCAGCAGGGCTTCGGGGGTGCGGGCGTGGCCGGCCTGGTCGCGCAGGCGGAGCGCGGTGGCCAGGGCGAGGGCTGCGCCCGCGCTGGCGCCGCCGAGTGCGACCGGGCCCTCGGGCAGGCGGGCGGCGCCTTCGCCTTCGGTCAGCCACAGCCACGCGGCGTGCGCGTCGTCGATCGGGACGGGATGGTGGACGCCGTTCCCGGCCAGGCGGTACCCGACCGAGACCACCAGCGCGTCCGCGCGGAACGCGAGCTCCGCGGCGACGAGGTGCGCCTCGGGCATGTCCAGGTCGCCTCCCATGAATCCGCCCCCGTGCAGCCACACCAGGGCGCGGCGGGCTTCGGACCGCGGCCGGTACACGCGCAGGTCGACATCGCCGTGCGGGCCGGGGGCCGTGAGGTTCTCGATCTCGACGTCCGGCACGATCGGCTCGGCCGGGTCCGCGAAGAACTCCGTCAGCCGGGCCATCTGCTCGGGGTCGCTCTGCGCGGTGGCCCAGGTGACACCGTCGACGAGGTGCACCTTCGCGGCGAGAAAGGGATCGAGAGGCATGGACGCTCCATAACGTACGCGTGCGGATCATGACCAGTGTGCCGTATCGCGCGCCCACGGTGTCGGCTGCCCGGCCCCGTGCGGATCCGGGCCTCGGCGCTGCGCCGCGAGGGTGATCCTCGGTATGGCGGTCGACGTGGCGGGTGCGCACGTAGTCCATACATTGGTACTCATACGCAATGACAGGGAGCGTCGTCGTGCTTGCGAACACCGGTGCCGGATTCTGGGGGAGCTGGGCCGCGCTCGCGGGCGGAGCGCTCGTCGGGATCGGCGGCGCGCTGATGCGGCTCACGCGAGGTGGAGTGTCCTGAGATCCGCCGCCGTATCAGGGCAGGTCATTCAGCTTCCTGACTCTGGCCGCGGGACCAGGCGTCGTGCGCTGTGAACAGGGCTCTGCGATGGCTCTCGTGCAGCAGGTCCAGGGACTCGCCGAGGCCGTGTTCCATCAGCCGGCTCACCGCCTCGACGAGGCGGGCGACGTCCGGCACGGTGAGGCCGGCTACCGTCAGTCGGCCCAGCCCGTCGAAGGCCACCGGCCCCTCCTGTCCGCCGACGACGGCCTGCTGCGCGTGGCGGACGACGTCGGCGGACAGGGCGGGGGAGAGGCCGTCCGCCAGGATGGCGGCGAGTTCCCCGGCCAGCGTGTCGCGCAGCTCCGGCGAGAGCGGCGCGCCGTCTGCCTCGCCCAGCACCCAGCGGCCGACGTCCTCGACGTAGGCGCGCAGCGCCGGGAGGTCGGCGGGGGGCAGCGCGCCGGAGTACGCGCCCGGTCTGGGGCCGTCGTCGTCCGCCACGTGAGTTCCATTCGGGTGCCAGGGGCGTGTGGGATGCGGTCGCGTCACAGGATAGGGCGCTCCACCGACACCGACGAGCTCGCGTATCAGTCTCCGGTGATGCGCAGCACTCCGGTCTCCGTGCCCTGATAGAGCGTTCCGTCGGCCGCGGTCGTCCCCGTCATCTGCAGCGGGTTGTAGAGCAGCCCGATGCCGATCGAAGAGCTCGACTCGACGGCGCCGGTGGCCGGGTCGACGACCGCGTAGCCGTAGAGCGCGAAGGTGTCCGAGCCGACGAGGCCGGTCGGGCCGGAGACGGTGAAGGTGTAGATCTTGCCGTCGGCGAGCGAGAGCCGGGGGAGGGCGGCCGATTCGACGTCGCTGTTCCACACCAGCTGGCAGCCGGTCCCGTCGACGTTGACGTCGACCCGGCTCATGCCGCCGTCGAAGCTCGCCGACGAGGGGACGCTCGCGGGCGCGCCGGACGGGAGCGCGGGGTAGGGGTAGCCGTAGGTGTCGGTGACGAAGACGCTGTCGCCCGAGGCGATCACCGCGTCCTCGGTGCCGCTCTCCGGGTACTGCGTCAGCACCGGCGTCGTGCAGATCGGCGTCGGGCCGGCGGCGACCTTGTACACCAGCAGGTTCTCGTGCGGGGCGGCGTTGTCGGTGATGGTGACGTACTCGGTGCCGTCACCGGGGCCGAAGAAGCTGGGCGTGGCACCGGTGCCCCAGCTCAGCTGGCCCGGCTTGCGGCCGGGGCCGCGGTCGTAGGCGGCCCGCCAGTCGATCACCGGCGTCCCGTCGGGGGCCTCGGTGAGCAGGTAGAGCGCGTGGTCGGTGGCCACGGCCGTGTAGCCGGGGACGGTGGAGATGCTGTTGTCGATGCCCTCTCCGGTGCTGATCGTGTGCACCGCGCCGGTGGTGGTGTCGGCGGTGCCGATGACCCCGCCGGCCGTGGCGAACCAGACGCGCCCGTCCCAGCCGGGGCTCAGGCCCACCACGTTGTCGCCCGAGGGCAGGTACGCGGACAGCGGCGTGGACTGGTCGATCGTGAGGGACCAGCTCCCGTCCGCGGCCTGCTGGTGCCCGATGCGCAGCAGGTTGTCGTCCCCGTCCACCGCGACGAGTTGGTCGGCGTTGTCGAGGTACGCGTAGACGCCGCCGAACAGGCTGCCCTTGGGCAGCGCGAGCGAGGCGAGCTTGGCGCCGTTGGACGGATCGAGCAGGTAGACGGTGGGAGTCTCGCCGAAGATCGTCGTGCACAGCGCCACCGGGTAGCCGTCGGAGCCGATCACGACGGTCGGGCAGGCCGACGCCAGCGCCGTGCGGCTCCAGCTGATCGAGCCCGCGCCGGGACCGGCGTACGGCGTGGTGTCGCTCGAGGCGCTGTCCCCGTGCATGGTGGCGGTGCCGTTGGCGGCCGTGTACGGGTTCTGCGGCGGCAATGGCCCGAAGCCGCCGCTCGCGCCGGAGGCGGTCGCGGTGGCGGCGATGAGCACGGCGGCGGTCGTCAGGGTGGTCGCGACGGCGCGGCGCGAGCGCGGACGCGGATGCTGACCGGGGTGTGGGTGCGGGTGCGGGTGCGAGCGGTGTGCGGGCATGGGGGAGGTCCTGTTCTCGGTGGGTGCCGAGCGGCCGTCGGGCGAAGCGGAGCGTGTTTCGCGGGACGTTCGACGCGGGAACCGTGTCGGGCGTCGCACGTGTGCGCCTGCGAGGTGCGGTGCGTGGGGTCGCGCGAGGGCCGCCGGGAGGTGGGCAGGAGGCGGTGGGCTGCGCAGAGGGGCGCAACGCGCACGGGGGAGAGGTCGAGCCGGTGGGTGAGGCCGGGGAGAATGCCGGGTGCGAGCCGCGTCAGCGCACGGGACGACACGCCGTGGTGGTGGCACGGCCCTGGTCGATGTGGCGACGGCTCACCAGCGGGATCACAGGGTCACTCTATCCACCGCGTCAATAGTCTGCGTCGATGCGCGGTATCGGTGGCCTGCGTCCTCGGCCCGGCTCAGTCGGACAGGTCGGCGTGTACGCGCACGTCCGCGATGCCGCTGACGTTGCGTGCCCCGCACACGTCGCCGGGCACGACCAGGTGCGGGCCCCGGTCGTCGAGGCGGACGCCGTCGCGGGTCAGGCCCAGCAGGATGGCGCAGTTGCCGAACTCCGGGTCGATCTCGGCCCAGGCGAGCACGACCCGGTGCTCGTCGGTCGCGCGCAGGGAGATCACGTAGCGCAGCCGGTCCTTGCGTTGGCCTGAGCCGAAGACGGGTTCGGCCCGGCGCAGCACGTCGAGCAGGAGCGGCCCGGTGAAGCGGTGGTGGCGCGGGCCGCTGCGGCGGCAGGTGAAGGCGACCTCGCGCTCGTGCTGCGGCAGCGCCCACAGGTCGGCCATGGCGAACTCGGCCGGGCGGCGCACCTCGCCGCGGACCCGGATCGTGGCCGTCCGGCTCGCCGCAGTCGCCTCGGTCGCCGTCATAAGCCCTCCCTGGCGGACGGAGCGGCCCGCGTCGGCCGCCGTACGTTTCCGGCGCCACACCACCGGTGTTCGACGGGAGGACCGGCGATTGCGGAGGCGTGGTGGGCGCTTCGCCTGGCGAATGCGGCCCGAAGCAGGTTATTCCCCTCCGAAGCGTGGTGGCACCCCGGCCCCGGCGCGGCATCGCAAACTCGGGCGATCGCGCCTTTGCGAGCGGCGAAACAATACGCGCCCGTCGGCGTGATCGGGGTGTCACAGCTGTTTCCTACAGTCGACGCGATCTTTGTCGGAGGGGGAGGCGCCATGGCGGTCGGAAAAGCGCAGCCGGACCACACTCAGGTGCGTACGGTCTGCTCCTACTGCGGAGTGGGCTGCGGGCTGGTCCTGGACGTGACCGTGGGGCCCGACGGCCGGCGGCGGGCGCGCAAGGCGTCCGGGGACAAGGCGCACCCGGCGAACTTCGGCAAGCTCTGCACCAAGGGCGCGACGACGGCCGACATGCTCGCGGCGCCCGGGCGGCTCACCTCGGCGCTGGTGCGGGAACGGCGCGGCGCCGAGCCGGTGCCCACCGGCCTTGACGCGGCGATCGGCGAGACCGCGCGGCGGCTGCGCGCCGTCATCGACGAGCACGGACCCGACTCCTTCGCCTTCTACGTCTCCGGGCAGATGAGCCTGGAGGCGCAGTACCTGGCGAACAAGCTGGCCAAGGGGTTCATCGGCACGAACCAGATCGAGTCGAACTCGCGGCTGTGCATGGCCAGCGCCGGGACCGGCTACAAGCTCTCCCTCGGCGCCGACGGGCCCCCGGGCTCGTACCAGGACTTCGAGCACGCCGACGTCTTCTTCGTGATCGGCTCGAACATGGCCGACTGCCACCCGATCCTGTTCCTGCGCATGATGGAGCGGGTCAAGGCCGGGGCGAAGCTGATCGTCGTGGACCCGCGGCGCAGCGCCACCGCCGACAAGGCCGACCTGTTCCTCCCGGTCCGGCCCGGCACCGACCTGGTCCTGCTCAACGGCCTGCTGCACCTGCTGGTCGAGAACGGGCACACCGACCCCGAGTTCATCGAGGCGCACACTGAGGGCTGGGAGGAGATGCCCGCGTTCCTCGCCGACTACCCGCCCGCCGTGGTCGCCGAACTGACCGGCATTCCGGAGCGGGATCTGCGTACGGCCGCGCGGTGGATCGGCGAGGCCGGGCAGTGGATGTCGTGCTGGACGATGGGGCTCAACCAGTCCACCCACGGCACCTGGAACACCAATGCCCTGATCAACCTGCACCTGGCCACCGGCGCGATCTGCCGCCCCGGCAGCGGCCCGTTCTCGCTGACCGGGCAGCCGAACGCGATGGGCGGCCGGGAGATGGGCTATATGGGGCCCGGGCTGCCCGGCCAGCGTTCGGTACTGGCTCCGGGCGACCGCGCGTTCATCGAAGAGCTCTGGGACCGCCCGCCGGGCACGCTGCGCGCGGACGGCGTGGGCAAGGGCACGGTCGAGATGTTCGAGCAGATGGCCGAGGGGCGGATCAAGGCCTGCTGGATCGTGTGCACCAACCCGGTGGCCTCGGTCGCCAACCGCAAGAGCGTGATCACCGGGCTCGAGGCGGCCGAGTTCGTGGTCACCCAGGACGTGTTCGCCGAGACCGAGACCAACGGGTACGCCGACGTCGTGCTGCCGGGCGCGCTGTGGGCCGAGACCGAGGGCGTCCTGATCAACAGCGAGCGCAACCTCACCCTCGCCCAGCCCGCCGTGGATGCGCCCGGCGAGGCGACGGCGGACTGGCTGATCATCGCCCGGGTCGCGCAGGCGATGGGCTACGGCGAGGCGTTCGCCTACACCAGTGCGCAGGAGGTCTTCGAGGAGATCAAGCGGGCCGGCAACCCGACGACCGGCTACGACCTGACCGGCGTGTCCTACGAGCGGCTGCGCAGTACGCCGGTGCAGTGGCCCGCGGCCCCCGGCGGCCCGGACCGCAATCCGATCCGCTACCTCGACGAGCAGGGGCGCCCGCGTTTCCCCACCGCGTCCGGGCGCGCGGTGTTCTTCGCCCGGCCGCACATCCCCGCCCGCGAGATGCCAGACGACGACTATCCCTTCGTGCTCAACACCGGGCGGCTCCAGCACCAGTGGCACACCCTGACGAAGACCGGAAAGGTCGCGAAACTCAACAAGCTCAATCCCGGCCCGTTCGTCGAGATCCACCCGGACGACGCCCGCGCGCTCGGCCTCGTCGACGGTGACCCGGTCGAGGTCGCCTCACGCCGCGGCAAGGCCGTACTTCCGGCCGTGCTCACCGACCGGGTCCAACCGGGCTGCTGCTTCGCGCCGTTCCACTGGAACGACCTGTTCGGCGAGTACTTGAGCGTCAACGCCGTCACGAACGACGCGGTGGATCCGCTCTCGTTCCAACCCGAGTTCAAGTTCTGCGCCGTCTCGCTGGCCAAGTCGGCCATCCCCGTCGTGATCTCCGCGCCCACCCCCGAAGCTGACGACATGCCGGCTCCGGCGGTGGTGGACGCGGCGCAGGCCCCGCTCGCGCAGATCCTCGGCCTCGGGGACCTGCGGCCGCCGACCTTCGACGAGCGGGAACAGCGCTACCTGGCCGGATTCCTCGCCGGACTCGGGCCCGACCCGGTGGGCGTGCCCGTGCTGCCGGCCTCCGCGCCGCTGCACTCGGCCCACGCGGCGTGGGTGGACGGCCTGCTCGCGGGGCGATTCTCCCGCGCGCAGCCAGGTGCGCTCGGCACACCCGGCCTGCTCGGTGCGCTGGGGACGGGCGTGGCGCAACACGAGGGCGGCGGTGCGGGGGCCCGGCGCGCGGTGACCATCCTGTGGGCGTCACAGACGGGGACCGCCGAGCAGTTCGCAGCCGTCGCCACCGAGCGTCTGACCGCCGCCGGGCACGAGGTCACCGTCCTCGGCATGGACGACGCCGACCCCGCCGCGCTGCCACCCGCCGACACCCTCCTGATCACCAGCACCTTCGGCGACGGCGACGCCCCGGACAACGGCAGCGGCTTCTGGGACAGCCTCGCCGCCACCCAGACCCGGCTCGACCACCTGCGCTTCTCCGTCCTGGCGTTCGGCGACTCCTCCTACAACGAGTTCTGTGGCCACGGCCGCCGCCTCGACCAGCGCCTTGAGGAACTCGGCGCCACCCGGCTCGCCCCGCGCGCCGACTGCGAGCCGGACTTCGAACCCACCGCGACGGCCTGGCTGGAGGACGTCGTCACGTCCCTGGCCGCGCTCGCGGAGCCCGCCGAACTCGCCGAGCCGACGCAGGGGTCGACGTCGCAGGCGCCGGTGGCCGTCGCGTCCGCCACGGTGCGCACGGCGCCCGCGCCCCCGGCCAGAGCCGCCCCGGTCCCGGCGACCGTCTCGCTCGTCGGCAACGACCTGCTCAGCCTGCCCGGCTCGACCAAGGAGGTGCGCCGGTTCACCTTCGACCTGACCGGGACCCCGCTCGTCTACCAGGCCGGAGACGCGCTGAGCATCCGTCCCGCGAACCATCCGGCTCTGGTCGACGAGTGGCTCACCCTCACCGCCGTCGACGGGCTGACCCCGATTCAGCTCGCCGGCACCGGGTCCGGGCGCGCTGCCGCCACCGGTGCGGACTCCGGCACGATCGCCTTCGGCGAAGCCCTGCTGCGCCTTCTCGACATCACGAAGATCACCTCCGGCCTGCTCGGATTCCTGGCCGAGCGCACCGACGACCGGCACCTGCGCAAGCTGCTGCGCCCCGACAACAAGGGCGAGCTGGCCCAGTGGTGCTGGGGACGTCAGGCCGCCGACGTACTCGCCGAGTTCCCGGTCAAGGCCACCGCGCAGGAGTGGGCCGCAGCGCTGGTCCGGCTGCAGAACCGGCAGTACTCCATCTCCTCGAGCCCGCGCACCGATCCCACCAAGGTCAGCCTGACCGTCTCCGTCGTCCGCTACGAAAGCGCCCTCGGCCGCCCGCGCCACGGGGTGTGCTCCGCGTACCTCGCCGACGCCGAGCCGGGCACGCCCGTCACCGTCCACGTCCAGCCCTCCCCGCACTTCCGTCCGCCCGGCGCGCCCGCCACGCCCATGATCATGGTCGGTCCCGGCACCGGCGTCGCCCCCTTCATCGGCTTCCTGCACGATCGCAGGGCCCAGGCACACCCCGGCCCGAACTGGCTGTTCTTCGGTGAGCAGCGCCAGGCCACCGACTTCTACTACCGGGACGAACTCGCCGCGCTGTGCCAGGAGGGCACCCTCGACCGCCTCGACACCGCGTTCTCCCGGGACCAGCGCAACAAGGTCTATGTCCAGGATCGTATGCGCGAGCACGGACACCGGGTGTGGCAGTGGCTGGAGGGCGGCGCGCACGTCTACGTCTGCGGCGACGCCTCGCGCATGGCCAAGGACGTCGACAGGGCGCTGCGCGAGATCATCACCCTGCACGGCGGGCTGACCGAGCAGGCCGCGGACGCCTACGTCAAACGGCTGGCCGGCGACAAGCGCTACGTCCGCGACGTCTACTGACGGGCGATGAACGTACGGTCGGGTGCTGAACGTACTGCCGGGTGACGACCGTACGGTCGGGCGCTGAACGGCTGGTCGGCGCACTGAGCCCGGTCAGGCGTGTGCGACACTGGCGCACGTGAACCGGATCTTCGCTGAATTCTGCTCCACGACCGGTATCGCGTACGAAGCAGCCGCCTCCTCGGCCCACGTCGAGGAGGACGAGGTCACGCTTGCGTCGCGACTGGCCGTCACCGAACTCGCCGTCGGCGCGGTCGCCGCGGCGGCCGCCGCCGCCGCGCACTTCGCCCGGGCCCGCGGGGCCTCGCCGGTGACGACGCGTTGGGCCGTGCCCGCGCGCGCCGTCGCGGCCTCGTACCGGGGTGACCAGCTGCTGCGCGTGGACGGCCAGGCGTTCCCGGGCTTCGCCGAGCTGTCAGGCTTCTTCCGCACCCGCGACGGGTGGGTGCGCACCCACGCGAACTACCCGCACCACCGCGCCCGGCTGCTCGCCGCGTTCGACCTGCCCGAGGACAGCGGCCGTGACGTTCTCGTCGCACGCCTGGCCGAGTGCGACGCGCTCGACGCGGAGGAGCGCGTCCGCGCGCATCAGGGCATTGCCGTGGCCGTCCGCACCCCGCAGGAGTGGGCCACGCACCCGCAGTCCACGGCAGTAGCCGGGCTGCCGCTCGTCGGCATCGAAGCACTCGGCGACCACGGCGCCGCGCCGGTGCGTGCGTACCCGGGCAAGCTGCGCGACCCGAACAGCCCAGCCGCAGGAGTACGGGTACTCGACCTGACCCGCGTGATCGCGGGCCCCGTGGCCACCCGCACCCTGGCCCTCCTCGGCGCGGACGTCCTGCGCGTGGACGACCCCAACATGCCCGAGATCGTTGCCCAGCACCTCGACAACGGCATGGGCAAGCGCTCCGCACTGCTCGACCTGCGCAAGGACGCCGACCGCGAGACCTTCGACCGGCTGCTCGAGACGGCCGACGTGGTCGTGACCGGCTACCGCCCGCACTCCCTCGACGCCTACGGCCTCGCCCCCACCGAACTCGCCCGCCGCCGCCCGGGCCTCGTCATCGCTACGCTCGACGCCTGGGGCAACGCCGGACCGTGGCAGGACCGCCGCGGCTTCGACAGCATCGTCCAGGCCGCCACCGGTATCTCGATGCTGACTTCCCCGGACGGTGGCGGCGCCGCCGAACTCGGTGCCGGATCCCAGCGCCCCGGCGCACTCCCCGCC
>NZ_JAGSOG010000304.1 GCF_018139695.1 Actinospica durhamensis
GTCGGTGGGTGAGCGCCAGGCGGGCACGATCACGGTGCCTGCGGCTTCGGCGGCGGCCAGGCCGTAGGGGGTGGCCAGCAGGATGCCGCCGGTGGTGGGCAGCGGGCCGGCCTCGCTCATGCAGGCGAGCAGCCGGTAGTAGGGCAGTCCGTGGCCGCGGCGGTCCACGCCGAAGACGGTCAGCGGGATCGAGTTCTCGAACAGCGGCCCGTGCTGGAACAGGATCACCGCCACCGTGCCCCGGTCACGGTGCGGCGCGAGCTGCGGTGCCGGCGTGGCCGCGGCCGGCACGGCGCCGCTGCCCGTGCGGGGTCTCGGTATGGCGCGCTCTGGCGTCACTGCGGTTCCGGCTCCGATCCTTGATAGCCCCAAGGCCGGCCGGGCACCGCCCACCCGACCTTACGATCAGTATTCGTATATATTCCAAGATCGGCCCCCTTGTCGACTCCGGCAAGGGACGATACGCGCTGAAACACCGTCAGGTGTGACAGGCATCACAGTATCGGATGCCGTCTCCGGTTACGTACCGCGATCGGAACCCGGTCCCCGAGCAGATACGCGACGGCGCCGAGGCCGAGTGCGACGAGGTGTTCGCGGCCGGCCAGATTCGGCGCGAGCAGCGTCTCGAGCACCATCGCCAGCGTGATCAGCGCCAGCAGTCGCCAGGCGCGCGCCCTGAGCAGCACGTACACGGACAGTGCGACCACGACGGTGGACGGGCCGGTGTCCAACTCGTACGCGTCGATCTGCGGAGTGCCCACGCCGAGTGTCTGGCCGATCACCCACATCAGGCGCGCGGAGAGCGTGGTGAGCGCATTGGCGCACACGGCCACCAGTGAAGTGCGCCAACGCCCCAACTGGATTTCGGCGACGGCGAACACGACCAGAACCTGGGCCACCGCGCCCCACGCGGGCAGGTCGGGGGCCGGGGCGAACATCGACAGCGGCAGCCGCAGCACGATCAGCCAGATCGGCAGGGCCTGGTAGACCGCGGCCGCGTGCTCCACCAGCCGCCAGCCTGGACCGGTGTGCTGGAGCAGGCCGAACAGCGCGACCAGGCCGGCGCACACCAGGGCCAGCGAGACCGAGCGCGGACCGCGGGCACGCACCGCCCGCGCCGGCGGGCCGAAGACGCGCGCGCACTCCTCGGCCAAGCCGTGCCAGGCCGTCGCCGTCCGCGCTGACCAGGTCGCCCACGCAGCCTGCGCCGACATGGCAGCCACCCTAGCCGCGGGCCTGGGCGAGGACCGGGACCCGCGCGGGCCTGGCGTGTCAGGGCCGAGAGTGCGGGAACCGGGTGTCCCGGGGTTGAAAGTCCCACGGCCGCGGTGTAAGGCAGGGCTCAGAGGTTCTCGCGCAGGGCGGTGAGTCCGGCCTCGATGAGCGGGCCGACCCAGCTGCCGGCGCGCTCGAGGCCGGGCGGGACGGGCAGGCCGTGCTTGACCCGGTAGTGCAGCACCTCGAGCAGGCCGGCCACCCGGTAGTGGTTGAGCGCGATGTACCAGCCG
This sequence comes from Actinospica durhamensis, assembly GCF_018139695.1. GTDB lineage: Bacteria > Actinomycetota > Actinomycetes > Streptomycetales > Catenulisporaceae > Actinospica > Actinospica durhamensis. The sequence continues at coordinate 1,509 of NZ_JAGSOG010000304.1, forward strand.
ATACGGCTGAGGTCGTAGCCGGTGCGGGTGGCGTAGCGGTCGGCCAGCTGACGGCGGGTGGGAAACCCGCGGGTGCGGGTGTGCGCCGAGGAGATGGGGTTGAGCGGCTGGTCCGGGCCCTCCCAGAAGGTCAGCAGCAGGCCGAGGTCCACCAGCGGGTCGCCGAGGGTGGCCGCCTCCCAGTCCAGCACGGCGTTGACCCGGCCGACCGAGGCGAGGTCGAAGACCACGTTCTCCAGCCGGTAGTCGCCGTGCAGCACGGCGACCCGGCTGCCGGCCGGCACGCCCGCGCGCAACGCGGCGGCCAGCCGGGCCAGCCGCGGCACCTCCCGGCTGGCGCTGGCGGCGTGCAGCCGGTCCCAGCGGTCGACCTGGCGGATGAGGAACTGGTCGGTGCGGGCGAAGTCGGCCAGGCCCACCGCGCGCACGTCCACCAGGTGCAGTGCCACGAGCACGTCGAGCAGGCCGTGCGAGACGGCGCGGGCCTGGCCGGGGCTGAGCGCGGCGCACTGTTTCTCCGAGCGGTAGACGGTGCCGGCCGCCTTGGCCGTGACGAAGAAGGGCGCGCCGATGACCGAGGCGTCCTGGCACAGCAGGTAGGGCTCGGCCACCGGCACCCGCCCGGCCCGGCCCTGCGCCTGGTGCAGGGCCCTGATGACCTGGTACTCGCGCCGGATGTCGGAGCGGCTGGTCTCCGGGGCCGGGGTGGCCAGCGCGGCCGGGACCGGGACCGGGCCGCCGGGGCCGAGCGGCAGCGGCGGGCGCCGCAGGACCAGCACCCGGCCGTCGCCGTCGCAGAGTTCGTAGCTGAGATTGGACCGGCCGCCGGGCAGCGGCATCGCCCGCAGCGGGGGCCGGATGGAGCCGGGCAGACGGACCGTGAGGTATCTGGTCAGCCTGGGCAGGTCCACGCCCATCACCGCGTCCGACCAGGTCTCCACCGGACGTGCTGCGACCGTCGACCGGTCCGGCGACGCTCCGTCCATGGCGCCGATGCTCACCCGGCTGCTCCCGCCTCTATGGAGGAATCCGCGTCCGGTCGCGGCCCTGCCCGTGCTCGCGCACCGCTCCGAGACGGGGGCGCGCTCACAGCGCGCGCCCCGATCGGAACGTAGTGCGACGCGCGCCGGTTGGCTAGAGGCGCATCTTCGGATGGTATTTCCCGAGTGTTACGGATCTCCCGGTCCCCAATCACCGCCTTGGTTGCTAGGTTGGTCGTCGGCAAGATCTGTTCGCCCGCAACGCTTTCAGGAGGGGCCGTGGCCGAAGCGTCGAATCAGGGCTCATCGAACCGGATATCAGGCCGCGGCCGGCGGGCCGCGGCCGCGGTGGCCGTCTCGGTGGGCGTGACCTCGCTGGTGTACGGCACCTCGCTGGTCCTTCCGGCCGACGCGCTGGCCGACGCGGCCGCGCCGACCTGCTCCCCCGCCGCGTCGAGCCCCGCGGCCACGGACCCGACGGCCTCCGCGTCGGACTCGGCCGCGGCCGAGTCCGCGACCCCGGCGGACACGGACCCTGCGACGGACTCGGCCACCGACGGGTCGGGCGGCGCGACGCCGGCCGAGACCCCCACGGACTCCGCCACGGCGACGGCGACGGCCGCCGCGAGTTCGAGCCCGTGCTCGGTCTCGGTGTCGGCCGTACTGCCCTCCTCGGGGCGGATCTCGCCCTCCAGGTCGGCCGTCGCGGCTCCCACGCACTCGGCCACCCCGACGATGACCGGCAAGGGCGCCGCGCCCAGCAAGGCGCCCTCCACGCAGCCGTCCATACCGGTGTACACGGACTCCCCGACCGGCTCGAGCTACTACTACACCGCGGTGCCGCCGGGCAACGCCGGCTACCAGCTGCCGACCGGCACGCTCACCCGGGCGCAGATCATCGCGCGGGCCGAACTGTGGGTGGCGCAGCAGGTGCCCTACAGCCAGACGGCCTGGTGGACGAACGTGAACGGCACCTACCGGCAGGACTGCTCCGGCTACGTCTCGATGGCCTGGGACCTGGACCAGTACACGGACTTCTGGACCGGGAACCTGAACCTGGTCTCGCGCACGATCCCTGCCGCCACGCTGCTGCCGGGCGACATCCTGCTGTCCGCCAAGCACACGATCCTGTTCGCCGGGTGGGCCGACACCGCGCACACGGAGTTCGACTACTTCGAGGAAGCGCATCAGGGCACGAACGCGCGCTACGTGGTGGACGCGCCGCTCTCGGCCTTCCTGGACAACGGGTTCGCGCCGTTCCGCTACGACGGCATCGTCGGCTCGAGCACGCTCTCGGCCCTGTCGGTGAACGGGCAGAACTACAACGCGCTGGCCAGCCAGGGCTCCGAGGTGGACCCGCCCGGGGTCTCCACGCTGCAGCCGGCCGGGCTGTCCTCCTCCTCGGCGGCGGCCGCGGCCTCGAGCGTGTCGGCGGCGGCGAGCTCGGTGCGTCGTCCCGCGCTGCAGCTGGAGGCGGCGGACGTGGCCGACCCGCTCAGCCGCCGGGACGAGGGCATGGCGCTGGGCGTGGGCGGGGCCTTCCTGCTCATGGCGGGACTGGTGATGCGCCGTCCGATCCGGGCGCTGCCGCGCCGGCGCGGGCGGCACTGAGGGCGCGAGCCGCCGGAAGTGGACGGCTCTTGTCCTGGACGCGGAATTGGACTATACCTTTCGGCTACAGACGCATGGTCTAGTCCACTGTGGCCGCTCTCGGCCCGGCTCCCTCCGAACAGGAGAGCAATGCGCACCCTGAGAATGAGAACTCTGCTTGTCGCCGCGGCCACGGTGGCCGCGGCCGCGCTACCGAGTGCCGCCCAGGCCTCGTCGGCTCCCGCCGCGACCGCGCACGCCCTCGCGGCCAACGGCAAGGTGGCCATCGGCTACTTCACCCAGTGGAGCATCTACAGCGGCTTCATGGAGAAGAACCTGGTCTCGGACGGGGCCGCGAGCCGGCTGACCGAGATCAACTACGCGTTCTCCTCGGTCTCCGCCGCCGGCCTGTGCACCTCGGGCGACTCCTGGGCCGACTACCAGCGGCCGTTCTCCGCCAGCGAGGCGGTCAACGGGGTGGCCGACACCTCGACCCAGGCGCTGGCGGGCAACTTCAACCAGCTCAAGGAACTCAAGGCCGAGTACCCGAACCTCAAGATCGTGATGTCGATCGGCGGCTGGTCCTGGTCGAACCAGTTCTCCGCGCTGGCCTCGACCGCGGCCGGGCGGCAGGCGTTCGTGAATTCCTGCGTGGACCAGTACCTCAACGGCAACATCCCGGGCCTGGCGCCGGGTGCGGCCAAGGGCATCTTCGACGGCCTGGACATCGACTGGGAGTACCCGAACGAGCCGGGCAACGGCAACCCGTACGGCCCGCAGGACACCGCGGACTTCACGGCCCTGATGCAGACCTTCCGGACCGCGGAGGACCAGGCCGGCCAGGCCAACGGCGAGCACTACGTGCTGACCGCCGACGTCTCGCCGAACCAGTACACCACGGCCCAGCAGCTGCAGCTGCCGCAGCTGGCGAAGACCACCGACTGGCTCAACGTGATGACGGTGGACTTCCACGGCGGCTGGGAGGACCAGACCGACTTCTCCTCGAACCTGCTGCCCGACCCGAAGGACCCGCAGGCCTCGAACGACAAGTTCTCCATCGTGCAGACGGTGGCGTACTACGAGAGCCACGGCGTGCCGGCGAACAAGATCGCGCTGGAGATCCCGTACTACGCCCACGCGTGGGCCGGAGTGGGATCGACGGACAACGGCCTCTACCAGCCGGCCACCGGCGCCGCCTCGTCCGACTCCGAGTCCTACAGCCTCGCCGCCGCGGCGCCCGGCACGGTGCACTACGACCCGGTGACGGCCTCGGTCTGGAAGTACGACGCGGCCTCGCAGACCTTCTACACCTATGACGACCCGCAGACGGTCGCCGAGAAGGGCCTGTACATCGACCTGGCCGGCCTGCGCGGTGCCTCGGTCTGGTCGCTCGACGGCGACACCAGCACCGGCGCGCTCACCCAGGCGCTGGCCGCCTCGCTGCTGTGAATCCCGCTGCTGTGATCTTCCCGCGCTGACCCCGTGCGCCGCGGCGCACGGGACACAGCAGGCGGCGCCCCGGACCACTCGGTCCGGGGCGCCGCTGTTTCCACGGGAGTTCGGAGGGCTGGGAGACTCACAGGGCGGATTTGCCCTGCCAGTCGGTCCAGGACAGCTGCCAGTCGTTGAACCCGTTGCCCAGGGCGGCGGTGCGCGGCGAGCCGACCACCTTGATGACGTCGCCGGGCAGGGTGTTCTCGTAGAACCACTGGGCGTCAGCGGGGTTGGTGCCGACGCAGCCGTGCGAGACGTTCTCGTGGCCCTGCGCGCCGACCGACCAGGGTGCCGAGTGCACGTACGAGCCCGAATAGGTGAAGTGCACGTCCCACTTCACGTCGGGGTCGTAGTACTCGTCGCCGAGGCCCGCGGTGCGCGAGTCCATCGTGACGTCCGCGGCCTTGTCGATCACGGCGTAGGTGCCGTCCCAGGTGTCAAGGCCCGGCATGCCGCCGCTGACGGCGAAGCTGTGCACCTGCTGGCCGTCCCGCTCCACCACGGCCTGGTCGGTGGAGACGTTGACCAGCGTCTCCTGGTCCCGGCCTATGGTGAACGCGACCGTGTGGTCCTTCGCGCCGAACTTCCCGCCACCGAGGTTCACGCCGTCGAAGGCCATGGTCACGTTGACCTTGGTGCCCGGCTTCCAGTAGCCGGCCGGGCGGTAGTCCACCCGCTCGTCGGACAGCCAGCCCCAGGAGCCCTGCTGCGCGGGATCAGAGGAGACGGTCATGGCCCGTTCGATCGCGGCCTTGTCGTGGATCGGTTGGCTGAACGAGAGCACCACCGGCTGGCCCACGCCGACCGTCGAGCCGTCGGCCGGGAAGAGGGACTCGAATTTGATCGAGTCGGGCTCCGCGGTCGTCTGGAAGCTCGAGTGCTGTACGCCCACGCCGTTATCGGACGCGTTCGTGGTCACGGCCGTGACCTGGTAGGCGTCCGATACGCGCAGTCCGCTCTGGGCCGTCCAGGTTTTGCGGTCGGCGCTGTAGGTCCCTGAGACCGCGTGCGCCGTGGCGTCGGCGACGGTCACAGAGCCGATCGTCTCGCCCGGCGGAGCGGTCAACACCAGTGGGGTATCCGGGGTGATTCCGGCGGCGCCGTTGGCGATGGAGAGCTTCGCCGGTGCCGCGTTCGCCACCGCTTTCGGTGTGTAGTCGTCGCCGGCGCCGTTGCTGAACACCCCGGCTTTCACCAGGCCGATACCTCCGGCCGCGATCACTGCGGCCCCGGCGACGCCGAGCGCCACGGGGGCCTTCCACCTCATCGTCGCTTTCACGGTGGTAGTTCTGACCCATTTGCGAGGAATTATTCGCATAAGTCAGGCAAATGGAGTACGTCTGAGTTCCGACACGCGGATACCGATGCTTAATCGCGCATCCAGGTGAATCGCACCCCGACGACGTCCCGGCGAACTACGCCGGCCCCGCGATCGGGATCCGATCACGGGGCCGCCCAGGGGGTGGCGAGGGGCCGGTCAGGGGGTGATTTTGATCGGAAGGTTCACCGTCGTCTCGTCGAAGTCGTCGCTGCGGATCGTCACCGACATGGTCCATTCGCCAGCGAACGTCAGGTCGATCGGGGTGTCGATGTAGTGGCCGGGGCCGTCGTGCACGACGGTGGCGTTCTCCGGGCCGAGCTTGGCCGAGGTCAGCGAGAACTGGATGGTGAGCTGCGCCGCGTCGTACGGCAGGCCCTTGCTGTTGTCGAGGTAGAGGTGAGCCTGGTTCAGGCCCACCTTGCCCGGGCCGAGGTAGTAGCTGAGGGTGCCGCTGACGGTGCCGGTGTCGAAGGCCACACTGCTCGAGGTGGGGCCGGCGGCCGCGGCCTCGGCGGTGCGGCCGGGCTCGGACTCGACCAGGATCGAGCTGAACACGAGCACGATCAGGGCCACCCCCGCCTCCAGCACCACCGAACGGCGCAGCCGGCGCAGCAGGCCGTCCGCGTCGATGCGCTGGGCCTCGGGGACGGCGGCGCTGCCGGTGTGCTCGACCGCGCGGCGGATCCAGTCGCGAGCCATCCAGCCGAGCCCGATCAGGATGCAGATGCCGCCGATCTTGAGCACGACCAGGCGGCCGTACGCGGTGCCGCTCAGCGCCGCCCAGGAGCCGACGCCGCGCCAGGCCTGGTAGACGCCGCTGGCCACCAGCGCGCCGACGCAGCACAGGGCGAGGCGGGAGAAGGCGCGCACGGCGGGCACGGCGCCCTCGGCCCCCGCCTCGTCCTTCGGGCGGCAGGCGACCAGGGCCAACATGACCAGGCCGCCGAGCCACAGGCCCATCGCGCTGATGTGCACCAGGTCGGAGAAGACCGCGAGCGGCACCTGGATGCCGGTGGACGCGTGGTCCGCCGCGGCCCAGGTTCCGGCTCCGGCCACGCCGAGGGTCGCGGCGGCGCCGAGGAACAGCGCGCGGCCGCGGCCGGTGGCGGCGGGCAGGCGGCCGAGCGTGGCCGCGAGCAGGGGCGCGGTGACCGCGAGCAGGATCAGCCGGGCGAGCACGGCCTGGCCGAACCGGGTGTCGAGGGTGCCGCGCAGCACGCTCGCGTCGAGGGCGTCGCCGAGCGGGAGCTCCCCGGCGTAGGCGCCCTGCACGATCAGCACGCCCAGCGCCGCCGCGAGCGAGGCGGTCCAGCCGATCGCGAGCAGCCGGAAGGCCCGCGGGTCGGCCGCGTCGGCGGGACGGCACAGCGCCAGGAAGACGAAGCCGCCGAACAGCAGCGCGTAGCCCAGGTAGCCGAGCCAGCGCAGCGCGCCGTAGAAGACGCCGACGGCGCGGCTGGAGGAGACGTTGATCGTGGCCTGATCGACCTTGGTGGAGCCGGCCGCGCCGACGGAGAACACGTAGGCGCCCTCGACCGGGTGCGAGTCGGCCGAGATGACGTGCCAGGCGACGGTGTAGGTGCCGTCGGCCAGGCCCGAGCGCAGGCTGATCGCGATCGTGTCGGGGTTGGAGGTGGCGACGGTCTGGCCGTCGTCGACCCGCTTGCCGTTCGGGTCGAACACCCGGATGCTGTCCGCGCTGATACCGACCGACTCGTCGAAGGTCAGGCTGACCTGCGCGGGTGCGGTGGAGGCCACGGCGCCCTGGGCCGGGTTCGTGTTCTCCAGGGTGGCGTGCGCGGAGGCCGGCCCGGCGGCGAGGAGGACCACCACGGCCGCGCCGACCGCCGCCAGCAGGGCCCGAAGACCCCGGCGGCGGCCGACGCGTCGCGCGAGCGAGGGCTTGCTCACCGAGCACTGCCCCCGTCGCCCGCGCCGCCCGAGGCGGACGAACGGTTCTTACGGACCGTCAGCAGCGCGCCGACGCCCGCGACGGCGCCGATCGCGCCGAGCACCAGCCCGGCCACGCCGAGCGCGTCACCCGAGGAGGACGAGCCGGACGAGGCCGTCGTCGCGGTCGCGGTCGTCGTGGGCGTCGTGGCGGGGGCGGCGGCCGTGGAGGTGGCGGCCGAGGCGGGCGTGAGGGTGAGCACGGGCGCGGGGTGGTCCGGGTCCGGGTCCCCGGTCGTGCTCAGGTCGATCCAGCGCACGACGTCGCCGTTCGAGTAGATCTGCACGGCCTTGAACACCAGTTGGGTGGTGTCCTCGGGCAGCGGGTCGACCGAGATCTGGAAGTCCTGGTACTGGCCGGGCTGGATGCTCCCGCCGGTCCAGTCGATCTCGTCGACGGCGGTGGTGAAGGTGCCGTCGTCGGTGGTCAGCGGCTTGGCCAGCTTGACCGTGTGCACGGCGATGGTCCAGCCGGGCACGGGCTTGGCGAGCACCTGGGCGATCGGGTGGTCGGTGGGGATCTGCAGCTGCAGCTCGACCGTGTTCGCGTTCGACTCCTCGTTGGGCACCTTGAAACTGAGCTCCGCGGTCGAGCCCTGCGGCAGCGAGTCGGGGCTGACGGTGACGTGTGCGGAGGCGGTGGAGGCGAGCGCGAGGCCGGTGAGGGTGAGCGCAGCCACGGCGGCGGCGCGGCGGCGTGCGGGCACGCCGAAGGAAGACAGCATGAGCGTACGTGTCCTTATCCAGGGTGTCGGGTGGGCTGCTTCTCAGTGCGACACGACGGACAGGGGTGGGCCGCGCAGAACCCGGGGGCTGGGCGCGGGC
>NZ_JAGSOG010000305.1 GCF_018139695.1 Actinospica durhamensis
CCCTAGGAGCCCGCCCACCGTCCTGACGGTGGGGAAAACTCCACCTTCGCCCGGGTGCCTGCCCCCGTGACCCGCGCCGCCCGATGGCCGAGGCTGGAGGAGACGGACGGACCAAGGAGACCTGGGGGCGGGATCGCGATGGCCACACTGGTGAACGCGGGCGCACTGCTGGCCTGGCTCGGCCACGGCGCGATCGCGGGGATCTTCCTGGTCCTGCTCGCCGAGACCGGGCTGCTGGTCGGCTTCCTGCTGCCGGGCGACTCGCTGCTGCTGACGGCGGGTCTGCTCAGCGCCGTCGGCACCGGTCCGGCCCGGCTCCCGTTGCCCTGGGTGCTCGTCGCGGCGACCGCGGGGACGGTGCTCGGCAGCCAGCTCGGCTACCTGCTCGGCCGACGCGCCGGCGGCAGGCTGCGCGCCCACGGCCGTGACACCCAGCTCGCCGCCGCGTTCGAGCGCACCGAGCGGCTGCTGGCCCGCTTCGGCGTGCGCAGGGCCCTGATCATCTCCCGCTTCGTGCCCGTCGTGCGCACCGTGATCGGCCCGACCGCCGGAGCCGTCGGCGTGCCCGCCCGCTTCTTCGCGCTCTGGCAGACGCTCGGCGCGGCGCTGTGGACGGTCGGGGTCACCACCGCCGGGTACGCCGTCGGCAGGCTCGTGCCCGGCGCCGAGCACACCGTGGACATCGCCGTCGCCCTGCCGGTTCTGCTCCTGCCCTTGCTGGTGCTCTGCCGGACGGTGGCGCGCGCCTTCCGACGCCGTCGCTACCGCGCCGTTCGAGCCCGCCGGTCGCACCGTTCACCACGTTCTGCAACCCGGGAGACGCCCAGCGTCCCGGAATGCCCTCCGGCTTCCCTATGCTTCGGCCATGACCGTCAACACCGCCCTCGCCGACGTGCTCGACCGCCGAGCCGCCGCGACCGAACCGGATGCCGTGCTCGCCGCCCTGATCGACCACGGCGTCCACGTACCCATCGGTGAGGACGGCCGCGTGGTCTTCGTGCAGGACGAGAGCGGCACTCCGGCGCTGCCCGGCTACGTCAGCGAGGAGTGCCGGGCCCGGCGGCTGCCGGAGGCGAGCACGTCCGTGTACTGCGACGTGCTGCGGCTGGTCGATATCACCGGGCAGACCGGCGTGCCGATGCTGCTGCTGTTCGCCGACTCCGGCTCCGCCCGCGTGCCCGTCCCGCTGGTGCTGCAGACCCTGCGCCGCCGCGGCCGGCAGGGCCAGGGGGAGCGGCTCAGGCTGACCTGGACCACGCACCCGCGGGCCCTGGCCCTGCGCGCCGTGCTGAGCGAGCACGTGCGCGAACACCCGGCCGTGCGCACCATCTGGATCTCGCTCGCGCGCTGGCTGGACACCGGTTTGGAGCAGCTCATGCTGCACCTCGAAGTCGACGAGCCGCTTCCCTCCGCCTCCGCCCAGCGCCTGGTCGAACGCGCCCTCGCCCAGCTCGCCGACCAGTCCCTGCCCGACCCCGGCCTCGGCGTCATCGCGCTGCACACCCGCGAGCACGCCACCACCGTCGCCGAGCTCGAACGCATGGGCCTGGACACCGTCCGGTTCGAGTGCGAGACCGGCCGCGTCACCATCGTCTCCCGCGAGTTCGACGAGCCGTCACCCGCGGACTCGTCCGCCGACTCCGCCGTCGACTCCGCCACCGACACTTCCACCGACTCGTCCGCCGAATCCCGCGCCGAGCCGCCCGCCACCTGACTGCTCCTCAGCGCAGCTACTCCTCGGTCACTTCTCGCTCTGGCTACTCCTCGGCCCGGTCACGTCTCCCCGGTCGAGGGCTCCGGTGAACGGCCCGGCGGAATGCCCTCGATGCTCCCCGGCCCCGGCCCGACGTCCTCGTCACCGTTCCCGTCCCCGCCGCGCTGCCCGTTCGGCGGGCTGTTGTTCTGCCGCACCACCCGGATCACCGCCCAGGCGATCGAGACCAGCGGCACCGCCACCACCGCGCCGAGCAGCCCCGCCACGATCGTCCCGGCGATGACGCACACGGCCACGGCCACCGGGTGCAGCCGCACCGCCCAGCCCATCACGAAGGGCTGCAGCACGTGCCCCTCGATCTGCCCGAACACCACGATCAGCGCCACCACCACGAGGGCCGTGGTCAGTCCGCGCGAGGCCAGCGCGACGATCGTGGCCACCGCCATCGCGATCGGCGAGCCGACCAGCGGCACGAAGCTGGCCAGGAACTCCAGCACGGTCAGCGGCAGCACCAGCGGCACCCGCAGCAGCTTCAGCGAGACCCCCACCATCACCGCGTTGGCCGCCGCGACCAGGATGATCCCGCGGGTGTACCCGGCGAAGGTGTGCCAGGCCGACTGCCCGCAGCGGTCCCACAGATCCCGCAGGTGCGTGGGCAGCTGGTTGAGGAACCAGCGCCAGATCTGCGCGCCCGAATGGGTGAAGAAGATGGCGCAGAACACCGCGAGCGCGATCACCGTGATCACGTCGATCAGCCGGCTCGCCTCGTTGATCGCCTGGGACAGCAGCGACGAGCGGTGCGCGGAGACGTAGTTGCCGATCTTGCTCTGCAGATTCGAGAGCGTGCTCGCCTTGACGTGGAACGGGGGGCCCTGCAGCCAGCGTTTGATCTGGTCGATCCCGCCGCGGAACTCCTGGCCGAGGTCGCTGGTCTCGTTCGCCACCGAGTACTCCACCAGCCAGGCCACGCCGGAGAGCACCGCCAGGCTGCCCAGCGCCGTCAGCGCCAGCGCCAGCACGCGCGGCATGTGCCGGTCGAGCGCGTTCACCGGCGGCCGCAGCAGCGAGCTGAGGATCAGCGCGATGAACAGCGCGATGAACACGACCTCGAACAGCAGGGCGATCCGGAACACCGCATAGACCGCGACCCCCAGGATCAGCAGGCGCAGTGCGTACTCGGACGCCCGGCGCAGCCCTGGGCTCACCGCGTGTCGGCCCGGCTGCTGATCCATGCTCAGCTGGCTACCCCCTCCGGCGCGACGGATGCCGGACGCGGCGGCGGGCGCGGGCCGAACGAGTGAACCGACGTCCTGGGCCGCCGGGTTAGGGCATGCTCCCTGGTATGTCGAAGCCCGCTGCCCTTTGCGTCGCGCCGAACCTCTGGCGCATCCCCGTCGCCCCGTTCTCCTTCGTCAACGTCTACGCCTTCGTGGAGGACGACGGCCAGGTGACGCTCGTCGACACCGGCATGAAGTCCTCGGCCAAACGGATCGAGGCGGGCCTCGCGCTGATGGGCAAGTCGGTCGCCGACGTGACCCGGATCGTGCTCACCCACGCCCACGCCGACCACGCCGGGGGCGCCGCCGGCCTGCTCGAGCGCACCGGCGTGCCCGGGGTGGCGATCCATCAGACGGACGCCCCCTTCGCCCGGGACGGCCACGCCCCGCCGCGCGACACCTCCACCTTCCTCGGCCGGCTGGCCAACCGCGGCTCGAACGCCTTCCCCGCGGTGGTGGTGGCCGAGGAGTTCGTGGACGGCGACGTGCTGCCGGTGGCCGGCGGCCTGAGCGTGCATCACACCCCGGGCCACACGGCCGGACACGTCTCGCTGCTGCACCAGCCCACCGGCGTGCTGGTCACCGGCGACGCGATCTGGAACGTCAGGAAGCTGAGCTACGGGGTGAAGGCGTTCTGCCAGGACGTCAAGCTCAACGAGCGCTCCGCGCACGTCCTCGGCGAGCTGGAGTACACGGTCGCCGCCTTCACCCACGGCCCGCATGTGAGCGACCAGGCCCGCGAGGCCGTGCGCGGCTACCTCCGCGACGCCGACGCCCGGCAGCGCTGAGGCTGCCACCGCGTCGCCAGCCGAGCCCGCCGCCGGGTACGGGGGCGGGCCCGGTCAGTCCAGCCGGGGCAGCGGGGGCGCGATCAGCACCCGTGCCCCGGCGTGCTCGAGGGCCTGCACGATCTCCGGGTCGGCCGCCTCGTCGGTGATGATGCCGGCGAGCTCGGCCAGCGCGGCCACCCGCCCGACCGCGACCGCGCCGAGCTTCGCCGCGTCGGCCAGCACGTAGCACTCCGCGGCCTGCCGGATCAGGGCCCGGCGCACCGGCACCTCGTCCAGGTGCGCGCAGGTCAGTCCGGCCCGCGCGTCCACCCCGTCCCCGGCCAGGAAGGCGCGGCGGGCGAAGAAGCGGTCGAAGAAGCGGGCGGCCGCGTCGTCCGTGCAGGCCAGGTCCGGCCGCCGGAGCAGCCCGCCGGCCAGGTGCACCTCCACGCCCGCCCGCGCGGCCAACGCGGTCGCCGCGGGCACCGAGGCGCACAGGGCCCGGCCGGTGAAGGTCAGCGGCAGGGCGCGGGCCGTCTCGGCCACGATCCCGCCGATGCCGAACATCAGCGTCTCGCCCGGCTCGACCAGCCCCGCCGCGGCCGAGGCGATGGCCCGGCGCGCCTCCCGCCCGTCCCGCTCGGTCCCGGCGGACCGCCGCGCGCCGCCCTCCACCGTGGCCGCTCCGGCTCCGGCCGCCGCCGCGTCGCCGGCGCCGACCGCGACCGCCCCGCCGTACACCCGGCGGGCCAGCCCCCGGTCCTCGAGCACCTTCAGGTCGCGCCGGACCGTCTCCCCGGACACCGCGAACCGGTCCGCGAGCTCCTCCACCCGCACCCGGGTGTCGCGCCGCAGCAGGGCCGCGATCCGCAGCCGCCGCTCCTCCGGCAGCACCGCGGCCAGCAGCTCCTCCGCCTCACCCATACAGCGCCTCCACCGCCGCCGAAGCCACGACCGTCACGGCCTTGAAGCAGCGGATCATGGCATAGGCGGACTCTGATGCGTACGCCACCCGCCGGGTGTCCACCCGGACCACCCCGGGGATGATCGTCGTCGCCGCGGCCAGGTGCGCCGCGTCGAACTCGACCTCCACCCGGTGCCCGGACGCCGCCGGACGCTCCCGCCGCCCGGCCAGCGCGACCGCCTCCCTGGCCGCCTCGTGAATCAGGGCACTGGTTGCGGCGGGCGGGCGGCAGTGCGCCGCGTACCGCGAGACGTGGTCCTTGACCGCAGCCGTGCGGGCCGCCGGCGCGTACCGGGCGGCGTCTTCGCAGGCCCGGTCGTCGCCCGTCACCAGGATCACCGGCACCCCGAACTCCGCGGCCACCAGCGTGTTCAGTCGGCCCTCGCTCGCCAGCTCCCCGTCCACGTAAACGGCCGTGATCGTGTTCGGCAGGTAGGTGTGCGCCAACACGCCGTCGGCGCCCGCGCCCACGTGGTAGCCGAGCATCACCACGCCCTCGACCCGCGGATCCTCGACCCCTTCGAGCATCGAAAGGTCCTTGTGCCGTCCGGTGATCAGCGTGGCCCTGGGGTCCAGGGACTCGATCCTCAGGTTCCGCATGGTCGAGTGCGCGTCATTGACCAGCACCGTGTCCGCGCCGCCCGCGCACAGTCCGGCGACCGCCGCGTTCACGTCGCCGGTGAGCAGCTCCCGGCAGCGTTCCCAGCCGGCGGATCCGGGCTCCACGTCGCCGGGCCAGGTCACCCCGGTGGCGCCCTCCATGTCGGCGGAGATGAGGATCTTCACCGGTCCCGGCCCCGGTCCCGGCCCCGAGGCGCGCGGATTGACCAAAGATGACCACTCATGTGGATTACTCTGCGTCAGCTCCGGCAGCTCCGTCAAGAGGCCACAGTCGCAGCCCACGTATCCGCGTGCTCTCACGCCGACGGCGCGGCGTGGACGGCGCCGCGCTCGGCGGGGCATCCTGGGCAACCATGGAGGACACGCTGCCGTCCGCTCCGCCCGACCTGCTGGTCCTGGGCGTCGAGGCGGGCACCTTCCGGGTGGACGCGGCCGTCGCGGACCTCGACGGCACCGGGTACGGACGCGGCCGGTCCGGCTCGGCCAACCCCTCCGCGCTCCCGCTCGCCGACGTCACCGCGCACCTGGTCGAGGCGACGACCGCGGCGCTGGCCGGAATCGACGCCCGGGCGGTGCGCGCGGTCGTCGTGGGCACCGCCGGCATCCTCGGCTTCCAGCGCGACGGCTCCGCGGACCGGCTCCGTACGCTCTGGCGCGAAGCAGGGCTCGACTGTCCCGTCGCCGTCGTGCCCGACGCGGTCACCGCCTTCGCCGCAGGCACCACGCGCCCGAGCGGCAGCGTCCTGATCGCCGGAGCCGGGGCGATCGCCGCGCGGGTGGAGGGCGAACGGGTCACCGCGCGGATCGACGGCAACGGCTGGCTCGTCGGCGACGACGGCTCAGGGTTCTGGCTCGGCCGGCAGGCGGTGCGGGCCGTGCTCGCCGTGCTCGACGGACGCGGCGAACCGACGCTGCTGCTCGACGCCGTCCTGTCCGCGGTCGCCGGCGGACGTCGGGTCCCGACCGGAAAGGCCGAACGCGTCGCCTTGCTGCGCGACGCCGTGTACGACGGCCCTCCCGTCGCCCTGGCCGCGCTCGCTCCGCTGGTGCCGGCCGCCGCCGAAGCGGGCGACCAGGTCGCGCACCGGATCAGTGAGCAGGCCGTCGAACTGCTGGTGCAGGCCTCGGACGCCCTGATCGCGGCGGACGGCCATGATCCGGGCGAGCCGCTGGTCCTCGCCGGCTCGCTGATGCACCAGGACGGCCTGATCCGCCGCGAGGTCACCCGCCGCCTGACCGAGCGGCACGGCCGCGCCCCACTGCTCGCTCCGCCCGGCCCCGGCGGAGCCCTCTGGCTCGCCGCCCGCCGCATCGATCGCGCCCTCGGCCGCCGCGCCCACGCCGCCTTCACCGCAGCGACTCCCGCAGCCTGACGCAGCGGCGTTCTCCCGCGCCACCCGCACTTTCGCACCTAGTGATTTCGAACCCTGCTGTTGATTTCCCACCGCCGCGCTGGCAGCATTCCACAAGAAACCACATCCACTGTCTCGGTCTGCTCCAGCCCTGCGCTCGCCTGGAAAGGATGGTCCGCCGTCGTGACAGCCCGGCTCGTGCTCGGCCTCGACGTCGGCGGGACCTCCACCCGCGCCCTCGCCGTCGACGCCGTCTCCGGCGAACGCCTCGGCTCGGGCCGCGCGCCCGGCGCCAACCCCGTCGCCCACGGCGTCGGCCGGGCCGCCGAGAACATCGCCGCCGCGCTCAAGGAAGCGCTGGCCGGCCGCGATCCGGCCGACGTGCACGCCTGCGTGGTCGGACTGGCCGGAGCCAGCAAGGTGGCCGCGGACCCCGGCACGGCGGCCGAGTTCGCGCGACTCTGGCTCGCCCTCGGCCTGGGCTGCGAGGTCGCGATCGTCTCCGACGCCGCCGCCGCGTTCGCCGCGGGAACGCCGGAGCCGGACGGATCCGTCCTCGTCGCCGGTACCGGTGCGGTCGCGGCCGCCGTGGCCGGGCGCCGCCCCTGGCGCTGGCGCGACGGACACGGCTGGCTGCTCGGCGACGACGGATCAGGGTTCTGGATCGGTCGGCAGGCCGCCCGCGCCGCGCTCGCCGCCCTCGACGCGTCCGGCCCCGCCGCCGCGCCTCCCGCAGCCGGCCCGCTCGTCGAGTCCGTACTCGCCACGTATCTGGACACTGAGTCGGCGGACGACGCCCCCGTACCCGCGCCCGTACCCGCCAGGCTCCGCACCTCCGCGCTCATCGCCGCCGTCACCGCCCGTCCGCCGGTGAACCTCGCCGCGCTCGTCCCGTGCGTGCTCGACGCCGCGGACGCCGGGGACGAAGTGGCCGCGGGCATCCTGGCCGAGGCCGCGCGGCACCTCACCTCGGCCCTCGGCCACGTCCGCGAACCGGCCGCCACCACGCCGATCGTGCTCGCCGGAGGCCTGCTGCACCCCGGCACCCGCGTCGACCGCCTGGTGCGGCGCGCGCTCGCCGCCGCCTGGCCCGACGCGCCGATCCGCGCCGCCATCGACGGCGCGGCCGGGGCGGCCTGGCTCGCCGCGCTCCCGATCCACCCACCCGATCGTGCACGTGACCTGCATGCACGGCTCACCCAGCTCACGGCGGAATGAGGAAACCGGGAATGCCAGGACGAGACGCGGTCGACGTGCTCGCGACGCTGCTGCCGGCCGGACGCGTCATCACCGACCCGGCGATCATCGAGGGCTACCGCTACGACCGCGCCCGCGACGCCCGCGTCGGCCGGCCCCGCGCGGTCGTGCGCCCGGCCGGCACCAGCGAGGTGCAGACGGTCGTGCGCTGGGCCGGCCGGCACGGCGTGCCGGTGATCCCGCGCGGCGCCGGCACCGGCCTGTCCGGCGGGGCGGGCGCCGTCGACGGCTGCGTCATGCTCACCCTGGAGCACATGCGCGCGGTGGCGGTCGACCCGGACACCCGCGTCGCCGTCGCCCAACCCGGCGCGCTCAACGTCGAGATCAAGCGGGCCGCGGCCGAACACGGGCTCTGGTACCCGCCGGACCCCTCCTCGTTCGAGATGAGCTCCATCGGCGGCAACGTGGCCACCAACGCCGGCGGCCTGTGCTGCGTGAAGTACGGCGTGACCGGCGACTACGTGCTCGGACTCGAGGTGGTGCTGGCCGACGGCACCGCGGTCAAGCTCGGCGGTCCCAGGATCAAGGACACGGCCGGACTCTCGCTGATGAAGCTGTTCGTCGGCAGCGAGGGCTGCCTCGGCGTCATCACCGAGGTCACCGTGCGGCTGCTGCCCGCCCCCGCCCCCGCCTCGACGCTCGTCGCCGCGTTCCCCGACATGATCCGCGCCGCGGACGCGGTACTCGCCATCACGGCGGGGCTGCGTCCGTCAGTACTCGAACTCATGGACCGCACCAGCGTCAACGCGGTCGAGGACAAGCTCGGCATGGGCCTCGACCGCGAGGCCGGCGCACTGCTGCTGGTCTGCTCCGACGCCCCGGGCCCCGCGTCCGCCGCCGAAATCGAGGCCGTCGCGCAGATCTGCACCCGCCACGGCGCCACCGAGATCCACGCCACCGACGACCCGGCCGAGGGCGAGGCCCTCGCCGTAGCCCGCCGCACCGTCCTGCCCGCCCTCGAACAGCGCGGTGACCTGCTGCTCGAAGACGTCGGCGTCCCCCTGCCCGCCCTGTCCGCACTGGTCGAGGGCGTCGCCGAGATCGCCGAGGAGTACGGCCTGACCATCGCCCTCGTCGCCCACGCCGGCGACGGCAACACCCACCCGATGATCGTCTACGACGCCGGCGCCCCCGACTCCGCCGCCCGCGCCGCCCTGGCCTTCGACGCCGTCATGGACCTCGCGCTCTCCCTCGACGGCACCATCACCGGCGAACACGGCGTAGGCCGCCTCAAGCGCGGCTGGCTCCCCGCCTACCTGGGCCCCGAGGTCCTCGCCCTCAACCGCCGGATCAAGACGGCCCTGGACCCGCAGGGGCTGCTCAACCCGGGGGCGGTGTTCGAGAACTGAGTCGACTCACGCCTCCGCCAAGTCCACCGCCGCGACCTTCCTGACCGCAGGATGGAAGCAGGCGTGGCGGACTTCGACATCGTCCACGGTCTCTTCCACCAGGGTGGGGTGCTCGGCTTGGCAGCGCTCCGTCGCGAAGGGGCAGCGGGGTTCGAAGAGGCAGCCGGGGGTTTCGGTGGCGGCGTCCATGAGGGCGCGGGGGGCTAGGCG
>NZ_JAGSOG010000306.1 GCF_018139695.1 Actinospica durhamensis
GGGCGGGGTGGAGCACGAGGGCGGGCGGTTTCGCCGCAAGCACCTGGTGCCGGTGGCCGAGGTGGACTCGCTGGCCGAGCTCAACGAGCGCCTCGAGCGGATCGATCTGGAGGAGGAAGCCCGGTTCGTGCACGGGAATCCGGCCACGGTCGGTTTCCGCTTCCGCGAGGAGGCGTCGTTGCTGCACCCGTTGCCGGCCGAGGAGTTCGACTGCGGGCTGACCCTCACACCGCTGGTGCGCAAGGACTCCCGGGTGGTGGTGCGCCAGTCGTACTACTCGGTGCCCGCCCGGTTCATCGGTGCGCGGGTGCGGGTTTCGCTGCGGGCGAACGATCTGCTGGTGTTCGACGGGCCGCGCGTCGTCGCGCGCCACCCCCGGCTCACCCACCGGTATGCGCACAGCGACGTGCTGGATCACTACCTGGAGATCTTGAACGTCAAGCCCGGCGCGCTCGCCGGGTCGGCCGCCCTCGCCCAGGCCCGCAAACAGGGGGCGTTCACCGCGCTGCACGACGCGTATTGGGCGGCGGCGCGCAAGGCCCATGGGGATGCGGCCGGGACCAGGGCCCTGATCGAGGTGCTGCTGCTCTACCGGCGGATGCCGAAGGACGCGGTCGACGCCGGGCTGCGGGCGGCCGTGCAGGCCGGGGCGAGCAGCCCGGAACTGGTCGCGATCGAGGCGCGCAGAGCCGAAGGGGACCAGGGCGCGCAGGGCGTCGAACCCGCCCCGGCGCAGCCCGCCGACCAGGGCGAGGCGTCGACGCCCGGCAATGTGCTCACGCTGCGCCCGCGCCAGCTCTCGCTTCCCGCCGACCGCCGCCCGCTGCCCTCGGTCGCCGCCTACGACCAGTTGCTGACCTACCGTTCGAAGGGAAGTTCCGCATCATGAGCACGACCGTGTCCCCCGAGGCGCTGCCGAGGGCGCGCAAGGCCGCCCCGGCGAGTGACCCGCTGGATGTCGCGATCGACGAGGCCTGCCGCGCGCTGCACCTGCCCGCGATCCGCGCCGGTTTCGAGGAGCACGCGCAGGCCGCGCTCACCGAGCGCTCCTCCTACAAGCAGTTCCTCGCCGACCTGCTCGAGGCCGAGTGCGACGACCGCGACCGGCGCCGCCGCCTTCGCCTGGTGCGTGAGGCGTGTTTCCCGAGGCCGAAGCGGATCGAGGACTTCGATTTCACGGCGAACCCGAACGTGGCTCCGGAGGTGGTCGGCACGCTGACCGATCCGGCGTGGGTGCGGGCCGGCAAGCCCTTGTGCCTGATCGGGGACTCCGGTACGGGCAAGTCGCATCTGCTCATCGGGATCGGCACCGCGATCGCCGAGGCCGGGCTGAAGGTGCGCTACACCACCACCGCGGCGCTGGTCAACGAGTTGGCCGAGGCCGCCGACGAGAAACAGCTGGCCCGCACCATCGCCCGCTACAGTAAATACGACCTTTTAGCCCTGGACGAGTTCGGGTATCTGGATCTGGACAAGCCCGGGGCGAACCTGCTGTTCCAGGTCTTCACCGAGCGCGAGGAGTGCCGCTCGATCGCGATCGTCTCGAACGCACCGTTCAGCGAGTGGAAGAACACCTTCACCGACCCGCGCCTGTGCGCCGCCGTGGTCGATCGCGCCACCTACAACGGGGTGATCATCATGACCGGTGAGGACTCCTACCGGCTGGCGGCCACCCGCGCGAGCCGGGCCGCATGACCGGACCGGCGCCATGGCGCGGGCAGCCGGGCGGGTGCTGGGGCGGTGCGCCGCCTGGCGCCGACGCGGTCGCGCTCGGCCCCGAACACGCCGCCCGGCTGCTGCATCTGCTCCGGGACCTGGGCCGGTGCTTCGAAGACGCCGACGGGCAGTTCGCCGAGTTGCTGGACGAGCATTTCGGGTTCGCCCCCGCCGCCGACACCTACGCCGCCGCACTCGAGATCGAGGTCGACGACCTGCAGGAAGCCCTCGATGCCTACACCTACCCCTTCCAGGCCCACGCCGGCTGAACGCACTCCTTACCCCTTCAACGCTCGCCGGTGGCTGCGGGGGAGGCGCCCGGCGTGGGCACCAGCCCCTGGTCCTGCGGGCGCGCGATCAGCGCCCATGGTGCTGCGGGCAGAGACAGGTGAAGTACTGTGCCGGCGGAGCCGTAGGGTCCGTAGACGGCGAGCTTGCCGTCACACGGGTTCGTGAAGGGCCCGATGACTGCGCGCCCCGCTGTGCAGGCCACGTAGAACGTCGTTGGGCTGGACAGAGTCAGGCGACCGTCTTTCGCATCCGCGCTGAAGTCGAACGCCGTGTCCAATCCGGGCCCGGCCTTGTGCGCGACGACCTCGGTGAGGTCCGAGACCTGCTGCTGGAGCGCTTGCTGGTGACGTTGGGATGACCAGTGCGCCGCGTAGATTCCGCCCGCAACAGCCGCGAGTACGCTCACGAGCGCCGCGGCGGGTAGCCACCATCGGCGATGCCTGTGCGCGGTGGGCGCCTCCACCGTCTCGGCCGACGTGAAATCGAGATCGAGGTCTGTCTCCGGCCCGGAATCGTCCGCATCGTCGGGGTCGTGCACGTCGTTGTTCAACCTATCGCCCTTCTCTGTCTAGCACGTATCCTGAGGTAGACCCGGGCGCCTTGGCTAATTCTGGTAGCCAAGACGCCCGGTTCGTGCGTTCGCCGTTAAAGCTCCGTCGTCATCGGCATGGAGCTAGGAGTGGACGCCCACGCAGTTGCCTCCGCTGTACTGGCCGAAGGCGTTGAAGGTCAGGTACGAGCACAGCTCGCCGGCCTCCAGGGTCCGCTCGGGGTCGTCCTGCCAGCCGCCGCTGCTCTTCAGCTCGCTGCACGACATCACCGGGCTGGTGTTGTTGTAGTTGCTGTTTCCGGCGTTGTTCCACAACATCCATGAAGCCTGCACGGTGCAGCCGGAGTAGGTCGGGAACCAGTCGTCGGTGCTCGCCGGCGGGTTGTTGTAATCGGAGACCTGGACGACGATCCAGTTCACACGGAGACCGGAGCCGTTGACCTCGGTGCAGATCTTGGTCGCATCGGTGTCGTCGCCGATGAACACGTTCCCGGAGCACTCGGTGGCGCTCATCGGGTGCACGAGCGACGGGCTCGAACCCGTCGCCGCGGACGCGACGCCCGCCAGGGACAGCGGGAACGCGAGCATCACCCCCGCCACGCTCATGCGCAGGGCGCTCTTGCTCAACACGTGATTTTCCTCCTATGTCAGGTCACGACGACGTGCCTCCGCTCCGCCGGTCAACCCTCTTTACGGCATGCCGAAGGGCCCCCAGGGTGACAAAGGAAACGGTTCGCGATATGGGTAGATACCGGTTTACCAGTATCTTCGAACCCTGAGTCTTATAGCGGACTAGATACCCGTCAAGGAGCAAAGTGATGTCGCCGGATGGTGTGGGTGGACTCGCGCAGACGTCCCCGGACGCGCTCGACGTGCTCTACCGCGCGCGGAGGCGCCACTGTGAGGCCTGATACAAAAAGGCGGCGTGATAATCACCACATCGCACATCCAGTGATGTCTAACCCCGCGCCCGGCATCGATTAGCGGCAGCCTCAGCACAAGTGGCCGGACCTACCCGGTGCTTGCCGGTCAGGGACAAGCCCCGGGAAGGCCCGAGGCCACCACCGTATCCACCCACCCGACACGACACGCCCACCTCACAGCTGACTGCGTGTCACACCGGGTGGAAATCACCCGAACAGGGGTGGGTCCCAAAACTCTGCCCAACCCATCCTCCCACTCCGACGACCTGCCACCCATTCAGCCCCACGTGGGTCCAGCACGACTTGCCCAAGTGGGCACGAAACACCCTGCCGAAATCACTGTCTGCCTCGTACTCCTCGGCGTTGGCAGCGCAGCGGGCGACGGTGGCTTCCAGGAACCTGAGGATGTAGGTGATCGGGAATTCGCGGTCGATGCCTGCGGTCGGGGTGTCGGGGAAGCGGTCGGGGTAGGCGCGGGTGAGGGCGGATTCGAGTTCCTTGAACTCCGGCAGGCCGAGAACGACCCCGCCTTCATAGTCGTGGCCGACGCGGAGGAAGGGCCGGTAGAACGAGGTGGGTATGAGGTTGTACTCGGCGAAGGCGGGCATCGCGGCCCCGATGAAGGCCCGTGCGGCCGTCTTGAGGTGCTCGCGGGTGGATTGCGGGTCGTGGGTGGCGGCGCGGCCGGACTGGTACTCCCAGATTTCGTGGTCCAGTGCCCGGGGGTCGACGTTCATGCGGGTGGCGGCGGCTTGGACGAGGGAGGCGACGTCGTCCGGCGTGAGCGTGTCCTGCTCGAGTCCGAGGGCCGTGGCGGTGAACCTTCTGACCATCCGATCGGGTTTGACGTCGGGAAGTCCGAGGAGCATGCGCAGATACCGCCAGGAGATCCCGGATCCCTGGCCGGGCACGGTGCGCCAGGCCTGTTGAGCGCTGCGGCCCAGGTCAGTGCCGTCGGCGGCCCGGAATTGCTCGGCGGCGTCGATGCCGAGTTCTTTCAGTAGCGACGCGGCCGTGTGGACGGCTTCGGCTTTGCGTGTTGCGCCCGGCTGCGTCGAGACGCGGTTGCGCGTGCCGATCGTGTCGATGAACGCGTCGATGCCGCCCAGTCGGTCGTAGAGGTCCAGCAGGTCGGTGAGGGAGTCGTTGGAGGCGTCCGCCTGTTCCAGGCGCCTGAACCCGCGATATCGGCCGATCACTCCGCGGGTGATCGGGTAGCGGGTGCCGATGGACCAGATCGCGTCGATCACCGCGAGGGCGATGCCCTCGGGGTAACCGGCCACTCCGGTCCACTTCTCGGGCGGCGGAAGCAGGCGTGAGCAGGCGGCCACGAGTTTTTCGACGTCGTCGCCGGACTCGTCGGCAAGGGGCCCGGTCTCGTCAGACATGCGATTTCCTCCACGGGAGCGCTCGGCACACTCTCGCACGGTGCCCGGCATGATCGCTGTGCTTTCAGCATTCCCGGGGACCGCCGCCGCCTTCGAGTCCGGCGGGCGCACGCCGTCGTGGACCAGAAGGTCTATGGACAGGCCGATGACCTCGGTTCATGATCACAGTATCGGAGTGTTCGTGGCTGGTGTCGTGATGGCGTACGTGGAGCGGTGCGGGAAGGTGTGGCGGGCACGGTGGCTGCTGGCCGACGGGCGCCGGTACGGCAGCCGGTCCGGGTTCGCGGTCAAGTGGGAGGCGAAGCATTTCGCGGACGCCCGCGAGGTCGCCGAGCGTGCCGCGGCGCAGGCCGAATCGGTCTCTGGGGTGACGCTTGGGGCGTGGTGGGAGAGGTGGCTGCCGGCCCAGGATCTGGCGCCGGCGACGCTGGAGAACTATGCCCAGCAGTTCCGGCGGCACATCGCCCCGCGCTTCGCCACCGTCGCGATCGGGCAGATCACGGCTCTGGATCTGGCGGGGTTCGCGCGCGGGCTGCGCGGGCGGGGGCTGTCGCCGTCGAGCGTGTCGGTGGTGATGAGCGTGCTGCGGGACCTGCTGGCGGACGCGGCGGCGGACGGGATGATCGCGGCCGCGCCGGCGATGCCAGGGCGGGGGCGCAACCGGCGCGGGCCGGGCCCGGGCAGGGCGGGGCGTGCGCTGGAACTGGAGGCGGTTCTGGAGGTGTGTGCGCGGCTGGCGCCGCAGGACGCGCTGATGGTGATCGTCGCGGCGTTCACGGGGATGCGGTGGGGCGAGGTGTGCGCGATGCGTTGCGCGTTCCTGCACCTGCCACAGGCGGACACCGGACCCGGCGAGGGCGACGCGGCGTGGTACGAGGTGGACGCGCGGATCGGCGCGGTACACGAGGACGTGCACGCGCGCCGGTTCTTCGGGCCGCCCAAGGGCGGGCACGGGCGTACCGTGGACCTGCCCCCGTTCCTCGCCGCAGCACTGGCCGGGCACATCCAAGCCACAGCTGGCCGGGAGTTGCTGTTCGTCAACGCCCGCGGTGAGCCGATCCGCCACTCCGACTGGCTCGCCCGGTGGCACCCGGCGTGCGACGGGGTCACCGGGCGCGGCAGGCCGGCTCGCGCGCGCACCGGGCCGTGCCCGGGGGCGCGGTTCCACGACCTTCGCCACACCCACGCGACCATGCTCGCCGAATTGGCCGTCCCCGAAGCGCTGCGCGACGAACGCCTCGGACACCACCCACCGGGCGTGCGCAGCCTCTACACCCACACCACCTCCGCCATGCGCGCCGCGATGCTCTCGCAGCTGGAGAGGCGCTGGATACAGGTGGTCGCGCGGGCCGGGCTCGATATGGAGCGCGTTTTCGTGGACCGCGGCGGCGACGCGGTCGCGCGGTACGGCAGCAGGAGTTCGGGCTCTTCCAGCGCGCGGTGTGGGCGAGAGGCGGCGGCCGGATGATGCGGCGCGACAGTCGGCGCGTCTCGCCTCCTTGAGTGTCGGAGGCGTAAGGCATCATGGTCGACAGGGATGGTGTCGCAGCCGCCGATGGAGACAGGGACGTGGGGTGCAGGGTGGAAAAGCTCGTACTCACCAAGGTGTGGGAACTCGGCGATGCGCTCGATAGCGACACAGGAGGCTTCGGCCGCGTCTTCCAAGCCAACTCGCCTGACGGCGTTCCGGTCGTGGTCAAACTCATCCCGAAGGCTCCGGGAGCCGAGCGCGAGTTGTTGTTCGACGGATTCGGCAAGCGCAACGTCGTGCCGATCCTCGACTCCGGCGAGCACGGGCAATTCTGGGCGATCGTGATGCCGCGCGCGGAGAAGTCCTTGCGCCGCCACCTGGAGGAGCGCGGTGGCTCCCTCCCGCTGGACGAGTGTGTGAGGGTATTGCTGGACATCGCCCAGGCGCTGGCCGATCTCGACGGTCAGGTAGTGCACCGGGATCTCAAGCCCGAGAACGTGCTGCTACTCGACGGTGCATGGCGCCTGGCGGACTTCGGCATCGCGCGCTACGCCGAGGCGGCCACCGCGGCTCAGACATGGAAGCTCCACGGAACCTCTGCATACGTGGCTCCGGAGCGGTGGCGTTCCGATCGGGCGACGATCGCATCAGATGTCTACTCGCTGGGCGTCATCGGATTCGAGCTGTTCAGCGGCCGAACTCCTTTCCTCGGCCCGGAGGCATCCGATTTCGCTCGCCAACACCTGCATGATCCGGTCCCGGCTATGCCGCATGCGCCAGCCCAGTTCGCTGCCTTGATCAACGAGTGCCTTTACCGGGGGGCGCAAGCTCGACCGACTCCCGCGAACCTTTGCAACCGCCTCGAGGGCATCGCGCAGGCCCCGGCCATCGACGGCTTGGCTGCGCTCGCCGAGGCAAACAGAGCCCACGTCGCGCGCGTCGCGGAATCCCAGCGAAGCGAGTCCAAGCAGCAGACGGAGAGCGAGCGGCGCCAAGAACTGTTTGAGGCTGCCAGGGCCTCTCACCGATGGATCGCCCAGACCCTGGTGGTCCGGCTGAAGGGTGCGGCATCTTCTGGCGAAGACCGCGTTCACGCGGACGGCGGCGTCACCTTCAGCCTTGGCGATGCGAACCTCTACATGACGGGCGCAAGTACCGCGCCCCAGGCGACGAACGCCCGGTTCGATGTCATCGCGCGCGCCACAGTCCTGCTGTCCTTCGCAAACGGCCGGCACGGCTACAAGGGGCGCAGTCATTCACTGTGGTACTGCGATGCCCAGAGCGCCGGCGAGTACTACTGGTACGAAACGGCGTTCATGCACACCCCCTACCCGGGCTTCGCCATGTCATCGACGTTGGAGGACATTGATCCCTTCTCCCTAGACCCTGGCACGGACGCCTGGGCCGCAATCAACCCGGGCATCGCCAGGACCCAGCTCGCGTGGCCCTTCAACCGCATCGAGCCCACAGCGCCCGACGAGTTCATCACGCGCTGGGGAAACTGGCTCGCAGCCGCGGCCGCCGCCCAGCTCACCCATCCCTCCTCCATGCCCGAGCGCTCCACCGACAACTGCCATCGCTGAGCGGGCTGAGTTGGCGAGGATCTCACCGGCGAGGCGGCGGCGCATCGGCGATGGATCTGCCAGATCTGCACCTGCTCGATCGACCCCCTGGTCGGACGGCTCAGGCAACGCCCAGCGCGTCCGCTAGTACACGGCAGACAAGAAAAGGGAAGGATGGCCGTGCCGGAGAGCCGCTTCAAGTACCTCTACGAGCGCCTGGGAGATCATGACTTCCAGCAACTGGTGGGCGCCCTGCTCAAACTGCAGTTCACCGACTTCGTCCCGCTTCCACTGCGGCAGAAAGATGGCGGGCGCGATGGAGTCGACCCGTCCAGACTCCTGGTCTACCAGGTGAAGTGGTCGGTGAACGGCCAAGAGAAGGACCCCGTGTCGTGGCTGGATGCGGAGATCAGGGGCGAGTCTGACAAGATCAAGCGCTTCGCAGCTGAGGGAGTGCGGAGGTATGCCCTCGTCACGAACGTCGCCAGCACGGCGAAGCCGAAGACCGGAACGTTCGACAAGCTCAATGCGAAGCTCAAGGCGTACTCGAAGGAGTACGGGCTCGAGATGTCGTGCCTTTGGCGCGAGGCGCTCAATGCAATGGTCGACTCAGCTCCGGTCGAGACCAAGTGGGCCTACGCGGACATGTTGGCTGGCTGGGATTTGGTCCGTTACCTCTCCAGCGAGCACGTGGAGCAGGGCAGGGCCTCTGAGCTTCGGGACTTGCTGCGGCTGGTTGCCGCAGCGCAGTGGCGGAAGGACGAGCGCATCAAGTTCAGCCAAGTTGATCTTGACCGCGAGCATCTCGCCGACTTGTTCGTAGATGTACCCGCTGAGCGGATCCATGCAGCGCGGAGGGCTTCGCTCGACGGCGCGGACGGTCCGGAGCTCGGTGGCGCTGCCGAGTATCTAGCAAGCAAGTCGATTCACCCGTTCACCTTGGTGCTTGGTGCGCCGGGACAGGGGAAATCCACGCTGAGCCAGTACGTCTGCCAAGCCTTCCGTATCGCCTTCCTCCCAAGCCAGATAAGGGCGGCCAGTAGCCTGCCTAACATCAAGGAGCCGCGGTTTCCCATTCGGCTCGATCTTGGAGACTATGCCGCGTGGATCGAGGGTTACGACGTCTTTGACGAGTCGGATAGCACAGAGCTCAAAAAGGGCAGGCGGCGGTCAGCGGCTCAAAGCACCATCGAAGCGTTCATGGCCGAATTGATGGCGCATGCTAGCGGACGTGACACCGTCAGCACGACCGAAGTACAGGAACTCTTCCAACGCGTGCCGAGCATTGTCGTACTCGATGGACTCGATGAGGTCGGCAACGTCGCAGACCGAAAGCGCGTCATCCGCGAGATCGACCTCTTCTGTGCGCGAGGCAGGTCGTATACGGTCGGGCCGAAGGTCATCGTAACCTCGCGCCCAAACTCTGCAGGACTGCCAGAGCCGGATCCCGATGTCTTCGAGACCATCCCCTCTCTGACAGCCTCGGCTGAGACACCCGGTTTATCGGGTTAGTCTAGATGGGCGAGACAGGAGCACCCCCGGCATGGCCAGCACGACCGATCACGAGCACGACCCGGCGCCGCGCCCGAAGCGT
>NZ_JAGSOG010000307.1 GCF_018139695.1 Actinospica durhamensis
CCGTATCCCCGCGGCGCCCGCCCGGCTACCCGCGCAGCTCCGGGAACTGCTCGTCGCGCCACTCCGCGAGCTCCACGTCTCCCAGCGCCGCCTGCTGCTCGCGTCCGCGCAGGTCCACCCGCCGGATCTTGCCCGAGATGGTCTTGGGCAGCTCGGTGAACTCGATCCGGCGCACCCGCTGGTAGGGCGAGAGGTGCTCGCGCGCGTGCCGCAGGATCTCGAGCGCGGTCTCGCGCGTCGGCGGGTAGCCCGGCGCGAGCGCGACGTACGCCTTGGGCACCGCCAGCCGCAGCTCGTCCGGCGCCGGGACCACCGCCGCCTCGGCCACGGCCGGGTGCTCGATCAGCACGCTCTCGAGCTCGAACGGCGAGATCTTGTAGTCCGAGGCCTTGAACACGTCGTCGGTGCGCCCGATGTAGAAGATGTAGCCGTCCTCGTCCTCGGACGCCACGTCGCCGGTGTGATAGTAGCCGCCGGCCATCGCCTCCGCGTTGCGCTCGGGATCGTCCTGATAGCCCGTCATCAGGCTCAACGGGCGCCGCGCGAGGTCCACGCAGATCTCCCCCTCCCGCCCCGGCTTGCCGGTCAGCGGGTCGACCAGCACGATCGGCACGCCCGGCAGCGGCAGCCCCATCGAGCCCGGCTTGACCGGCATCCCCGGCACGTTGCCCACGGCCAGCGGCAGCTCCGTCTGCCCGTAGCCGTCCCGGATGGTCAGCCCCCACGCCTGCCGCACCTGGTCGAGCACCTCGGGGTTGAGCGGCTCCCCCGCCGACATCAGCTCCCTGAGCTGCCCGGGCCCGCCGGACAGGTCGGCCTTGATCAGCATCCGCCAGACCGTGGGCGGGGCGCAGAAGGTGTTCACCCCGGCCCGGCGGACCTGGGCGAGCAGCGCGGCGGCGTCGAAGCGGGCGTAGTTGAAGACGAAGATCGTGGCCTCGGCGATCCAGGGCGCGAAGAAGCAACTCCACGCGTGCTTGGCCCAGCCCGGCGAGGAGATGTTCAGGTGCACGTCGCCCGGCTTCGCGGCCACCCAGAAGGAGGTGGCCAGGTGCCCGACCGGATACGAGACCTGCGTGTGCTCGACCAGCTTGGGCCGGCTCGTGGTGCCCGAGGTGAAGTACAGCAGCTGCGGATCGCCCGGCGCCGTGCCCGGATGCGGCGACGGCGGCGCATCGCGCAGGTAGGCGTCGCGGTACGCGATCCACCCCTCCGGCGCGTCCCCCACGGCGAAGCGGGTGTAGTCCCCCGGCACGCCCACGAACTTGCCGGTGTCGGCCGCGTTGGCGAGCACGTGCCTCGCTCCGCCGCGCGCGACCCGGTCCGCGAGATCGGCCGAGCCCACCGCCGTGGTCGTCGGCAGCACCACCGCGCCGAGCTTCATCACGGCCAGCATCGACTCCCACAGCTCCACCTGGTTGTCGAGCATCAGCAGCACCCGGTCCCCGCGCCCCACCCCGTGCGCGGCGAGGTGAGCGGCCACCTGGTCGGAGCGCCGGGCCATCGCGTCGAAGGAGTACCGGGCCTCGGACCCGTCCTCCTCCACGATCCACAGCGCCGTCCGTTCCACCCCGCGTGCCACCGCGTCGAACCAGTCCACTGCCCAGTTGAACCGGTCGCCGAAGTCGGGCCAGCTGAAGCGCGCCACCGCCCCGGCGTAGTCGCGGGAACATTCCTGCAGCAGGTCGCGCGCGGCGCGATATGTGTCCGTCGTCGACTCCATACCGGACAGAGTCGCGCACCGCGGGGCCCGCGTCGAGAACCGCGCGACGACGTCCGGTCCGGGACCGGCGCGGCGTGGCGCCGAGCGCGATGCCGTACGGTGGGGCGCGGACGAGGACGAGGTTACGGACCGCGCGTGCGACGGTCCGGAGGCGAGAGGGCGGCCGATGTTCGAACTGGGAACCGACGGACCCACGGTGATCCTGGCCGGCCTTGACGGGTCGGACTCCTCACTGCGCGCCGCCGCGTACGCCGCCGGCCTGGCCCGCCGTCAGCACTCGCTGCTCGCCCTCGTCTACGTCCAGCCGCTGGGCATGGTCAGCGCCCCCGAGGCCGCCGCCGCGTCCGCCGACATCGGCCGACAGATCGCCGAGGACCTCGAGCGCCAGATCCGCGAAGCCGTCGAGCGCGTGCCCGGTGACGAGCGCGTGCGCTGGGAGTTCCACACCGTCCGCGGCGACGCCTACTCCGGCATCGTCGAGACCGCCGACCGGCTGCGCGCCGACGCCGTCGTCATCGGCGCCTCCGAGAAGGCGGGCCACCGCTTCCTCGGCTCCGTCGCGCTGCGCCTGGTCAAGGCGGGCCGCTGGCCGGTCACCGTCGTGCCCTGAGTCCGGCACTCGGGGCCCGCGCGTCCTGATCCCGTGCTCGACTGCTCCATTCGGCCCCTCGGCGCGGGCACGCTCGACCCGTGCCCGGGAGAATGGTCCCGGGGCGCCGCGGGTGGAACCCGCGCACGCCCGCCGGCCGCACCACGCCGTGACCACAGCCCGAGGAGCGGTCGCACCATGGACGCCGAGGACAGCGCCCGCATGAGGGACCTGATGGCGAACAGCAGAACCCTGCTCGCCTGGATCAGGACCTCGATCTCCTTCGCCGGCCTCGGTTTCGTGGTCGCGAAGTTCGGCGTCGAAACCGGCCTGCAGCGCACCTCGGACGCGATCGGGATCGTCATGGCCCTGATCGGCCTGGTCTTCATCGTGCTCGGATACCTCCAGTATCTCAAGACCATGGAACTGGAGCAGGGCCCAGCGCGCTCGCCCGTCCCGCTGCACTGGCCGACGGCCACCGCGGCCGCCTGCTGCGCCGTCTCCTGCCTGATGCTGGCCGTCTACCTCGCACTGACCTGACCGGCCGGCACGATAGCCTGCCGCCATGGCCGATGACACCTGGGCCGGGCTGGCCGATCAGTTCGCCGACGGCGCCTACGCGACCGTGAAGGGCCGCGTACGCACGTACGTGATGCACCGCCAGCTGCTCGAGCACCTGCCGCGAGCCCCCCGCACGCGTGCTCGACGTCGGCGGCGGCGCGGGCCACCAGTCGTTCCCGCTGGCCCAGGCCGGCTACGAGGTGACCCTGCTCGACCCGTCGCCGGCCATGCTGGACAAGGCCCGCGAGCGGCTGCGGCACCTGCCCGAGGAGGGCGCGCGACGCGTCACCTTCGTGGAGGCCGACGGCACCGAGGCCGACGCCGCGCTCGGCGGCCGCCGCTTCGACGCGGTCCTGTGCCACGGCGTACTCGGCTACCTCGAGCACCCCGAGCCCCTGCTCGACCAGCTCTGCCGCTGCGCCGCCCCCGGCGCCGTCGTCTCGATCATGGCGGGCAACGCCGACGCCGCCGCCGTACGCCCCGCCCTGGAAGGCCGCTGGCAGGACGCACTCGCCGCGTTCGACACCAGGACCGAGATCGGCGTCCTCGGCCTGCCCACCCGCGCCGACACCGTCGAAGACCTCAGCGACCAGCTCCGCACCCGCGACGTCGCCCCCGTCGCCTGGTACGGCGTCTGGCACTTCGTCGACTGGCTCGACCTCAGCGGCTCCCCCGTCGACCCGACCGACCAGGCCCGGCTCGAGGCGGCCGCCGCCGTGGAACTCGAAGCCGGCCGCCGCGACCCCTACCGCCGGATCAGCCGCATCTTCCACCTCGTCGGACGTAAGGGCTCGACGGAGGCTTGCGCCCACCAAAGCCGCGGAGGATGATCTCAACGGGGTAATAAATCAAGGGGGGCGGCATGTCCGGCGGAGAAGAACGGATTGAATCAGGCGTCGAACGACGGCCGTGGGAGAGGCGGACGGACGCGACCTGTCCGGTCGATCCGCAGCGCAAGGCCTGGATCGAGAGCAAGATGATCTGGCTCAGGGACCAGTTCGGCGTCGAGGCCGCGCGCGGCCAGATCGCCCTGCCCGGCCGCGCGCTCTATCCGGCCGACTATCAGGGCACGCCCGAACAGATCACTGACCTCATCGACCGAATCGAGCGGGTCATGGGGATCGACCCGGACCGGCTGACCTTGGAGCTGTTCGACAGCACGGCGGAGAAGGCCGCCAACGCCAAGAAGCTCAGCAGCCGCGCCGGCACCCGCCACGCCGTGGGCCACTACCGCGTGCGCGACGGTCGCGAGTACATCGAGGTCGACCTCGCCGAAGCCGGCGACCCCGCCGTCCTGACCGCCATCGTCGCCCACGAAATCGCCCACGCCCGACTCCTCGGCGAGAAGCGCTACTCCGCCAAGAACGAGGACAACGAGCGCCTCACGGACCTGACGTCACTTTTCCTCGGCATGGGCGTTTTCGCCGCGAACGCCTCGATACGCTTCAAGAAGAAGGTGCACGGCTGGTCGGTCGAACCCCTCGGCGACCTCAGCGAGCGCATGCTGATGGGTCAGGGCGACTTCGAGTACAGCCACCTCGGCTACCTCGAGGAGCCCGACTACGACTACGCCCTCGGCTGCCTGTGCGGCCTCCGCCGCGAAACCGACCCCGCCTGGGCCACCGCCCTCGACCCGTCCGTACGCGTGATGCTCCGCCGCACCCTCGCCTTCTTCAAAGCCGCCGCCGAGGCCCCACGCCGCACCTAGCGCCATCGCCCGAACGCAGCGTTCGCGCGCAAACGCCCTACGCCCTACGCGCTCGCGGCCGCCCCGCCCGACGGGGCGTTCGGCAACGAATCAGCAGGCTTGGGCGTTTCCGTGATGGTCACCGTCGGCATGGCCGGCGGCTCGCTCCGCCGTGCGGGTTTCCTGCCGCCCTTCTTTCCCGCGGCGCCCTGCTTCTGGTTGGTCGCGTTGCCGAAGAAGTACCCGAGAATGAGCAGGAAGGAATCCGAGACCGTGCCCGACACCACGACCCGGTTGAACATCGCGGTGACGATCGTCGCGGCAAGGCCGAGGAGGAGAATCGGGCCGACCGCACCGGCGATCATGTCGCGCTGGAGGTAGGACCGGCGGATCTCCGAGCGTCGGAACCGCATCTCCACGTCGAGTCTCTCCTTGCGCTCCTGGATGTCGTGATGAAGTCTCGCCTCCTGCGCCGCCGTCTCCACCGCTTCCCTGGCCAGGCGCTGCTTCGCCTCGGCGCCGGCCTCTTCACGTGCTTGGAAGACGCTCTCGACCCGTTCGCGCTCGCTCGGATCGGCGATGTTCTCGACGACTTCTTCGCGCAGGGAGCTGAGATCCTCTTGTGATCGCAGCTCACGCATCCGGTCGAGGATGCGCGTCTTCGCATGCAGGAGGAACGGCATGATGCCCACCGTAAGGTGCGCCCTATCCGAATTCGACGTGAGGACGGTGCCTTGCGGGGTGATCTCGACCGAGTAGGTGCTGAACCGATCCGAGTGCTGGATGGCGTCGTTCACGAGGGCGAGCGAGTCTTCCAACTGATGAAGGTCTTGGGCGTCGATGGATTCGTCGGTCAGTTTGAGATCCCGCAGCACATCGCCGTAGAGCCGACGTGTGAGCTCATTGAAATGATCGAACTGCCTCGGCCTCGTGATTCCCACAAGTCCCCTCCAAGCCGGAATGATGTCGACGGCACTTCGCCCATCTTCCACCACTCCCCCGCGCCGCGCACCCACATCACCTCGCATGCCGCGGCGACCGGCGGCCGTCCGGATTCGGGCCTCGCAAAATGCACCCCTATGAAGAGAGCTGATCTAACTAAGAAACGGCCTAGCCTGGTCCGTCCAGTTGGCTGGACGCGAGTTCAGGCCTGAACAGGCCGATGTGGCTGTGGGGCGTGTCGAAGCGCGGGCTGGCGTCGTGTGAGGGCCCGGCAGGGTGCACCTTCTGGGTGAGTGACGTGTATCGCCGATCTTTGTATCTCACTTGAGTTCCCGTGGATGTGGTGCGAGCCTGCGCGGGTGACCGTGATCGACGAACTCGTTCAGTTCGGCTTGACCGGGGCCGTCGGCCCGGTGCGCTGCGGCGCTCTGCTCGGCGAGATCGCTGCCGATCTGGGGGCTCCGTTGGATCTGGGGAGGGTGGGAAAGCAGCGCCGCTGGCCTCACCGGTTTGGGTACGGCGATCTGGAGTTGTGTGCCTGCCGGTGCCGCCGGGTGCTCTCGCTGACCGTGCAGACATGGCGCGAGGCGATCGAACTGCCGCGGACGGGTCTCGGGCCCGGCCAGTGGTTCGTGCGCTATCGCGAGCGGGTCGGGCAGTCCGAATTGATGGCGGCGTTGAGGGCGGCCGGCTGCGCCGTGGAGGAGGACGCGCGTCCGGTGCCGGGGCAGGTGACGCTGCGGGCGCTTGGCAGCGGGGTCGCGTTCGTCTTCGGCACGGATCACCGCGAACGTGCGTTGCTCGAGTGCGCCGACGTGTGGGGGGCAGGGCATGACTGCCCGCCGGTCGAGCCCGGGATGCCGGAGGACGGTTTCGGGCTCGGCGAGGGGTGGGGCCCTGCGCCCGGACTGCGGTCAGCGACGTGAAGGTGCCCTCTGCGCTGGGATGATCGGCTTCTCTACGCTCGATCAGTCACAGCGAAAGGGGCACCCTCCGGGTGGAAGCTCCAGGTTCGCCGCGGCCGCGGCTGCATGTGACGGCGGATGGAAGGAGTGTGGTCGGGCATGCCGGGGCCCGACTGCTGGCAGATCTAGCAGAGGTCACGGGGCTGGAGTCCGGGTTTGTCGAGGCGCTCGCCCCGACGCGTCCGCTCGGGGAGCACGCACCGGGAAGGGTCGTGGTCGATCTCGCGGTGACGCTTGCCGACGGCGGGCAGGCCATCAGCGATCTGGCGGTGCTTCCGCCACTTCGAGAAAGGAGCGCACTCAGAAGAGCTTGACCGCGTGACTGCCCCACGCTCCCAGAACGACTCGCCGCCCGGGCCGAACACGGAGCCGACCTCGATCTGTGCCCACCTGGAGCCGATGACGCACAGGTGCGACTTGCCGACCTGCTCCACCGCCAAGGTCGCCAGGGCGTGCGCGCGAGGGGCGCGCCGGCGTCGAGCAGGACCCGCGCGTCGTCCAGGAGATCGGCTGCATTGAGCAACGAGTCCTGGATCAAGGCTGTGAGGTCGTCGAGACTGGGAACGGTCGCGGCACGCGCCGAGAGTGCCACGCCCTCCCGACCGCGTCCACGCGCAATCTTGCACATCGGTACGCTGGCAGGCAGGCTGCTGATCCGATCGACGATCACCGGGTCCAGAGCGGTCGTTGCGGCCGGCCGGACCAGTGGGGCACGTGGGGATGCGCCCGACCGGACCGCCGCGCACCAAGGAGCCCAGGAACATGCGAGAAGCAGGATCCTCCTCGTCATCTTCACCATCCTCGGCGTACGCGCAACGGCTGGCCGCATACTCCTCCGTCTCCACCTCACTCGCCCTGCACAGCGACCGCGATCTGGCCGCCCTCATCGACGCGGCACCGCCCCTGGACTCCGGCATCGGCGGCACCGCGGCGCTGCTCGACGTCGGCGGCACCCGCGTGTTCGTCAAGCGCGTCCCGCTGACCGACCTGGAGTTGCGGCCGGAGAACCTCCGCTCCACCGCGAACCTCTTCGACCTGCCCCTGTACTGCCACTACGGCATCGCCGGAGGACCCGGCTGGGGCGCCTGGCGCGAACTCGCCGTGCAGGTCATGACGACGAACTGGGTGCTCGCGCGCGAATTCGAGGGCTTCGCCCTGATGTACCACTGGCGCGTGCTCCCGCACCCGGGCCAGTCGCTGCCCGAGGAGATCGCCGACGTGGACAAGGTCGTCGAGTTCTGGGGCGGCGCGCCGGGCGTACGCAACCGTCTCGAGGCGATGCGTGACGCCCCGGCAAGCCTCGCGCTGTTCCTGGAGTACTTCCCGCACAACCTCCACGACTGGTTCGGCGAGGAGGTCAAGGCCGGCGACGAGGCAGTCACGCAGGCCTGCGCGATGGTGGCGCGCGAGGTGCCGGCGGGAACGTCGTTCATGAACGCGCGCGGGCTGCTCCATTTCGACGCGCACTTCCAGAACCTGCTGACGGACGGCCGGCACCTGTACTTCGCCGACTACGGCCTGGCCATCTCCTCCCGCTTCGACCTCGACCCCCGAGAGGCCGAATTCTTCGCCGCGAACCAGGTCTACGACCGCGCCTACAGCCTCACCCACCTGACGATCTGGCTCGCCACCGCCCTGTACGGCTTCCAGAGCGAGGAGCGCGCCACATTCCTGCGCGCCTGCGCCGCCGGAACCCGGCCCACCGGCATCCCGCCCCTCGCCGCCGACCTCATCATGCGCCATGCCGCGACCGCCGTACTGATGACGGACTTCTACCGCACCATGGCCCGCGAAAGCCGACTGACCCCGTTCCCGCTGCAAGCAGTGACAGCCGCGCTCGAAGGCTGAGACCCCGAACTCGAACTCAATCTCGAACTCAATCTCGATCTCGATAAGGAGCGGGCGTGGAGATTCCCGGTCTCGGCCCAGTCACGTACGATCAAGAATTCGGCTGGTACCGCAGCTCACCGATCCCCGTCCGTGTTCTCGGCGGGGTGGCCAGAGTCTTCACCGTCGAAGGCTACGACGACGATCCCTCGCAGTCCGAGGTGCACGAAGCCATCTCGGCATTCCTCAGTCTCGACGAAAGCGTGCTGAGAGGGCGGGATGTGACGGTCTGACCGTTTCAGTATCGCCTGATCGTGTGGGTATGGGCGGGAAACGGCTGCACGGCGGGTTTGGCCGTGTTGGGCTGGTGGCGTGGTGGAGCGCAGGGGGTACCCGAGCGACCTGACCGTGGAGCGGTGGGCGCTGATCGAGCCCGTGATCACGGCGTGGAAGGCGGCGCATCCCTCGGTCAGCGGACATCAGGGCCGGTACGAGATGCGCGAGATCGTCAATGCGATCTTCTACCAGTCCCGGACCGGCTGCCAGTGGGAGTACCTGCCGCACGACCTGCCCCCGCCCGGCGCGGTCAAGTACTACTTCTACAAGTGGCGCGACGACGGCACGACCGAGACGATCCACGAGATCCTGCGCTGCCAGGTGCGCGAGCGCGCCGGACGCGCCGAGGACCCGTCCCTGGTGGTGCTCGACTCCCAGTCCGTGCACGCCGCGGTCAACGTCCCGGCCTCAACCACCGGCCGTGACGCCGCGAAGAAGGTCCCGGGCCGCAAGAAGGGCATCGCCGTCGACGTCCTCGGGCTGATCATCGCGGTGGTGGTGATGGCGGCGAGCGTGCACGAGAACCAGGTCGGCACCGCGCTGCTCGACAAGGTCGCCGCCCGCACCCCCGCGGTCACGAAAGCGCTGGTGGACCAAGGGTTCAAGAACACCGTGGTCGCCCACGGCGCGAAGTCGGGCATCGACGTCGAGATCGTCGAGCGCAACCCGCAAGACAAAGGGTTCATCCCCCAGCTAACAGTTACGTGGAATCTGGCGACAGAGAAGATCATTGCTCTGTCGAGCGACCACGGACTGAGGAGACTTGTTGAGCACCACGGCGGCGTTGGGGCGGAAGTGGCCGATACTCGGTCGGCATGAG
>NZ_JAGSOG010000308.1 GCF_018139695.1 Actinospica durhamensis
CCCCCGCACGCCACCCTCCCCGTCATCGCCGGCCGCCTCGAACTCGGCACCTGGCAGTCCGTCGTGCTGGTGGACACCAACCGCGACAACCCGGACCGGACCGTGCGTCTCAGCTTCCTGGGTTCCTGACACCCCAGCTCCCCACGGCGGCTATATTCCTTGCGGGATTCCTTGCGAGGAGGAGGCACCGTGGGGGAACTGGTGCACAAGTTCGGCATCTGGGTGGGCGTGGCGATCGGACTGGGCGTCGCCGCCATGCGCAAGAACGCGTCCGCGCTCGCGAAGACGATCGGCCGGGCCGTCTACGCCCGGCTGGCCTCGACCTGGCTGGCGCGCACCGCGTTGCGCACGTACATCAAAAAGCTGCACGCGGAGTTCGAGCACTTCCACGCCGTACTGCCCGGCGCACGCAACCTGAACATGCCGATGCGCACGGTCTACACCCCGCTGAGCGCCGTGACGTTCGACGTCCTGGACCGTGGCGCCGCACGCGACGTCGCGGTCTCCCTGCAGGACGAGAAGAAGAAACGGACCGTCGTGCTGGGCGTCCCCGGCGCGGGCAAGTCCATGTCGCTGCGGCAGCAGGTGTTCAAGTGGGCCGACGCCCACCGGGAAGTGCGCACCTCGCGCTGGGCCGGCCGCGAGTGGCGCCGCACCCGGATCAAGGTGCGCAATCTCACCCACATCCCGGTGCTGGTGGAGCTCAACCGCTTCGACCCGGACAAGCAGCAGCTCAGTTCCCTGATCAGCGACACGATGGACCGCCGCGGCTTCCCCAACGCCGGCAAGTGGGTGCAGGGCGCGCTGCGCAAGAACCGTCTGGCCGTCTACCTCGACGGGCTCGACGAGGTGGCCACGGCCCTGCGTCCGGCCGTGATCAACAAGATCACCGACTTCGCGCGCAACTACGAGGGCTACATCGTGGTCACCTGCCGGACCGCGGTTTACGACAACCAGCTCGGCGACGTGGTCGACCAGACCCTCCAGGTCGAGGGCTTCAGCGAGTTCCAGATCCGCCGATTCCTGCACGGCTGGGCCAAGGCCTGGGCCGAAATCGTCGCCGGCACGAAGACACATCAGCAGCACCGGCAACGCGAGACCCTGGCGGACGACACCGTCGAGCGCCTCATGCGCGAACTGCACAACGCCCCGCAACTGATGGCGCTCGCGAAGAACCCGTTCCTGCTCACTCTGATCGCGTTCCTCTACAGCAGCGACTACGCCGAGTCCGGCCAGGCCCTGCCGCACACCCGCGTCGCGTTCTACGACGAGGTCACCGAGGCCCTACTCAAGGACCGCTCCCGCCCCACGGCCTACCCCTACGCGATCAAGCGCCGGGTCCTGCGAGACCTGGCCCTCGCCGCGCAGGACGTACCCTCCCGCGCGCACGACCGCCTCGCGCTCCCGGCGGACCAGGTGCTGGCGAGCGCGCGCAAAAGCCTGCTCAACGACGGCAGGCCGGTCGAGGACGCCCCGAGCATCATCGAAGACATCGTCGAGCGCACCGGCCTGCTGCTGGAAGTCGACGGCGGCGACCGCTACCAGTTCGCCCACCTGACCCTGCAGGAATTCATGGCCGCCGAACGTCTCGCCACCGACGAAGACGGCATCCTCACGCGCTACGAGCGAGACCCGGACACCTGGCGCGAGACGGTGCGGCTGTGGTGCGGGATATCCGACACCGATCGTACGGAGTTCGTCAGGTCGATCTACGCTCTGGATCCGTTGCTGGCCTTTCAGTGCCTCGCCGATGCAAAAACAATCGACGAGGCACTGGTCGACACCATCGCCAACCGGTTCCGGGGACGTTCCGAACCGGAGGTGTTGGCCGCCTTCGGATTCGTCGCCGCCGACACCCGCCCGATCGGCACGAAGCTGTTCGCCGTGCTCTGTCAGGACTTGCGCGGGTCCATACCCACACTGCGCGAGGTCGCCATCAGAGCTCTGGCGGCAACGAACACGGCGAAGGCCGCCCGCGCGCTGTGTATGGGCTTCGACCAGGACGACCAGTCGATCTACCGAGCGCTGAGCGAGATGGGCGACTTGGCGGTGTCGGCGCTGTCCGAACGGATCGCGGCCGGCTCCGAGCTCGCGTTGACGGCCCTGTCTGCCATCCGCACGCCGTCCTCGACGCGCAGCGCCGTCGCACTTCTCTGGACGGCTCCGCCTTCGCTCCAGCCCAGGGTGGCGCTGCACGTCGGCGAACTTCTGGCGTTACCGGAGCTGCGTGCGACCTTCGAGGAGATGAACGCGGCTCCGCTCAATGCGAAGTACGCATGGGTCTCGAACCGGTATGCGCTCCTCGGCGAGGGGTTCGCCAGAGTCTCGGCCCGCGTCATCGAGGTGCTCCAGGAGACCGACGAACCGGTGGCGGCCGGTAACGCGGCGCTTTGGAATTGGATGCTGGCCAGGGCATTGACGCTTGTGCCCAGCGAGCCGGTAACGCTGGATGAGCAGCGGATCGAGGAAGAACTCGAGAAGGAGGGTATATCGACGGGGGGCTACGCACGACGGATGAGGCGCACTTTCACGCCCGGGCAGCCCCCCGAGTCATACAGGTCTGCCGTCGACACGTTGGTGCTGGCCGGTATGCCAGAACGCCATAAGCACTTGCTCTTGGCGATGAGCGAGCTGCAACTGTCGGCCGTTCTGGAAGCACTTTTCCACGCAGGCCGATTTCTTACCCGAGACCAATGGGAACACGCCGACGAACGCGCCCGCTACGCGGTCAATCGGAGTTGGCATACGTGGTCGGGCCTGGCTCTGTTCATCGCGTTCTGCGGCTACGCCGCGGTCCGTGCCGCACCATGGCACCTGTTGGGAAATCCCTGGGGGCCGCTGTGGCTCGATTGGACGGCCCTCGGCGTAATTGTGTTGGGCTGGTTCTCCATGGTCTGGGCCGCATTTGCCGACGAGCATCTCCTTGACTCCCTAGGTTTCGGGCTTCTCGGCGCAGTGTACCTGTGGGAAACCTGGAGCGACCGTGATGGCGACAGGCTGAGCCTCGATCCACCGAGCTGATTGCAGAGCGCTGATTTTCTGTCGTTTCGGTCGGTGGGGCGGCTTTGCGGGCAGGGGTGATCGCCGGGTGGCCGTCCGGGCGGGTTCTCCTGGGTTCCTGGGTCGTGGCGGGCGGGGTGGCTCCTGCGTTCAGGTCAGGATCGGCCGGTGTCCGGTGCGCGTCCACAGGGTGAGGAATCCGGGGTT
This sequence comes from Actinospica durhamensis, assembly GCF_018139695.1. Taxonomy (GTDB): domain Bacteria; phylum Actinomycetota; class Actinomycetes; order Streptomycetales; family Catenulisporaceae; genus Actinospica; species Actinospica durhamensis. Next base: position 3,208 of record NZ_JAGSOG010000308.1, read on the forward strand.
CCACGGCCAGTGTTCGGGCAGGTGGAGGTGCAATCGCCTGGCTGAGGTGGCGATTCTGGCGGGGATGTTGATCAGATTCCTGCGGATCGTCGCGCCGGTCGCCTTCGCGTGGAAGCGGTCAGCGAGGGTGGCGGCGGCGCGGGTGAGGTTGTAGGAGATCGCGGCCAGGGTCAGCCACGCGGCGTTGGCTTGGAACCTGCCGGAGGGCAGGTGTCCGAGTGGCCCGTCTTCGAGGTCGGAGAAGACCTGCTCAATCACCGCGTGGCGGCGGTGGTCGGGTTCGGCCTGGGTGATGGTGTGCGGGCTGTCGGTCAGCAGGGCGTGGTGGCGGTGCGCGGCGAACAGTTCGCCCTGGCCCTCGGGCACGGCGGCCGGGTTCAGGCGTTTGACGCGCCGCACGATCAGGCGCGCGGTGGCCTGCAGGCCCTTGGCCTTGGAGGCGAAAGCGGTGTAGCGGATCTCGGCGATCTCGGCCTCGGAGACCCAGCGGTGCTCGTCCTGGTCCCACACCGCGTCGCGGTACTTGATCGGGCGCCACGAGGTCTCGGGAATCTGGCTGATGGCGGCGCGGATCCGCTGTGTGTTGCCCACGGTGATCGAGAACAGGGCCCCGCCGTCGCGGACCGCCTTGACGAGCCTCGCGGAGAAGAACGCCGAGTCGGCGCGCACCACGATTACCGCGGTGACCCCGGCCTCGCGCAGTGCGCGGATCGCCTCGGCGACCAGGCTGGCTGCGCCCTTGCCAGAGCCCGCGGATCCCCTGCGCAGCCTCGTTGCGACGATCACCGGGCGGGAGGAGGGCGTGGAGGCGGTCACGATCTGGAAGTGCAGGCCCCGCACGTGCGTGTACCCGAACGACGCGCCCTGCTTCGCCGGGCCGTAGACCTGCTTGACCTTCGAGTCGATGTCCAGGAACACCACCGGCTCCCCGGCCGGGACGAGCCCCGCATGCCCGATCAGGTTCGCGGTGAACCTGCGGGCGGCAGCTTGGAGCTGGCGGACATGGCCGTGGGTGAACGAACGCAGGAAGGACCCGAGCGTGGACGGGGCGTAGATCCCGTCGAAGAGCCGGTGAAGGCCTCCGGCGCGCAGCAGGTCCGCGTCGTCGATGCTGTCCGCACCCGCGCACATCGCCGCGACCAGACTCATCGTCTTGCCCGCCGGGTTCGCCCCGGTCGTCACGCCGAGATCGACGTGCCGGCGTATCAGGGTGGCCAGTTCGCACCGTTCGGCGAGCCGTATCAGCGGCACCAACCCCGCCGCCGTGATCAGGTTCGGCTCGGAGAACGACGCCGACACAACCGGCGCGGCATGAGAAGATTGCATCCGCGAGATGCCTTCCGACACTGGATGAATGAAGACCTAGAGAACCTCCATTCTGCCAGGCCAGAAGGCATCTTGTGTCATTGGGGCCACCCCACGGAACGCGACGTCGTGATGCTCGTCGGTGGATCGAGGCTGAGGGCTTTGGGCACCCTCGGTTTGAGTCCCATCGCATGTTTGTACGCGTTCATCGCAGTCATGCAGCCCGCAGGCGTAGCACTGGCCTTGATCTTCTTACTCGTCGTGCTCAGCGCAATCGCACTGTTAGTGGTCCGGGCGGCAATTCTCGAGGATCGGTCCAACTCGCCAGTCCTACGCTTGGCTGTGGAAAGGTAGCCCGCCGACTCACGAAGCCACGACCTCCGCCACCGCGCTCATCGCCTCAGTCCGCGCGAGGTGCACCGCACCGAGGATCTCCGCGTCCGATCCGAGGCTGCCGTTCACGAGGGTGAGACCCGCCTCCACGGCCGGGGCGCAGAAGAGTTCGACCTGTTCGGCGATGCCGCTCAGCACGTGTCGGCCGGCGCCGCCGAGAGTGGCGTCGAGGACGAGCAGGCCCGGGTTGAGGAACGTGCACAGGTCGGCCAGGGGGCGGCCGAGGGCGCGGCCGAGTTCACGCAGGACTCGGGCGGGGGCGGGCTCGTCGGCGTCCGCGAGGCTCAGCACCTCCGGGAACGTCAGGGGCCTGTCGTAGGCGTGCTCCATCAGTTCGAGCAGGGGTCTGCGGGTGCGCGAGGAGAGGCAGCCGCGGGCGCCGCAGGGGCACAGCGGGCCCTGGTCGTCGACGTGGAGATGGGCGATCTCGCCGGCGAAGCCCGACGCGCCGCGGTAGAGCGCGCCGTTGAGCAGCAGACCGGCGCCGACGCTGCGTTCCCCCAGTTTCAGGTATATCTGGTCTCGATGGCCGCGTCCCGCACCGTGATGGGCCTCGCCGAGCGCGCCGAGGTTCGCGTCGTTCTCCACGTCGACCGGCACGCCGAGGCGGCGGGAGAGCACGGCTGCCGGGTCGGGCGCGAGCCAAGGTGCGAATCCGAAGCGTACGGTCGGATCTTCGGGTGCTGTGCGGTCTTCGTTGCCCCGTGCACCGCGTCCGGGGGCGGGCAGTCGGCCGGGCGGCAGTCCGACGCCGCGCTGGTACGGTGCGGCGACGCCGAGCACGACGCGGTCGAGCGGGCCTTCGCCGCTCTCCCCCAAAAACTGCCACGCGGGCTCGAGCACGTCGAGGTCTGAGTTCTCCTCGACGATGGCGAACTCCCGGCGCGCGAGGATCGAGCCCCCGTACGTCGCGACCGCCGCGCGTAGCAGGCCGTGCGACCAGATGACCGTGCCGACCAGACGCTGCCGGCCCGCGGAGACCAGGACGGTGGCGGGTCGGCCGGCCCGGCTCTGCCCGGCAGACCGTGTGGCCCGCTCGACCAGGACGCCCCCACGCAGCAGTCCGGAGACCGCCGCCGTCACGGTGCCGAGCGGCAGCCCGAGGTCGGCGGCGAGCTCGGCCCTGGTGATCCCGTCGCAGGTCTCCACCGCGTTGCGCACCCGCAGCGTCGCGTCCATCGCCCCTCCGGTCCGTCCCGGGCCGTTCCCCGGCCCTGATTTCCACGGTTCCTGATTTTCGCAGTTCCCGATTTTCACGGTTCCAGGATAAATAAGAGCACGCAATCCGGTGCTGCGCAAGCAGTTCTCGGCGGTTATGCTGCGACTGCGCCCTGATACAGGGAGCTCATTTTCCCAGTTCCAGGAGAATAGATGTCCACCACCGACAGCGCGACCACCGCCTCGATCTCGACTACCGAGGGCCGCCCGGACCACCCGGACCACCCGCCCCGGGCGGCCTCTCCGTTCGCCGCGCTCACGTTCCGGCCGTTCCGCTGGTGGTTCGTCACGCAGATCCTGTCCGCCTCGGGCGGGATGACGCAGGCGGTGGCCGCGTCCTGGCTGGTGCTGCAGATGACCGGGAGCGCCCTGGCCCTCGCCGCGCTCTCCGGCGTGACGATGCTGCCGAGTCTGCTGGCCGGGGCGTGGTGCGGCGCGCTGATCGACCGGCTCGACCGGCGCAGGGTCCTGATCGCCACGCAGAGCACGCTGACCGCGCTGAGCCTGTGCTTCTACGCGCTGATCGAGACCCACAACGCGGCGTACTGGTCGATCCTGGCCCTGTCCGCGACCAGCGGCCTGGTCAACGCCTTGGACGGACCCGCGCGGCAGGTCTACGTGCTCGACCTCGTCGGCCGCGGGCGCCTCGCCGGAGCCGTCAGCCTCTACGAGGTGATCCTCAACACCTCCCGCGTCCTCGGCCCGGCGCTCGGCGGGCTGATGCTGACGGTCGGCGGTCCGGGCGCCTGCGTCCTGGTCAACGCGGCATCCTTCCTCGCCCCGCTCGCCGTGCTGCTCGCCCTGCGCCCCCACCGCCAAGCCGACAACGACGCTGAAGACGCCGCCGACGCCGCACAGCACCAGTCGTCCCGCGTAGCGCAGGCCTCGACGGCGGCTCGGACCTCCCGCCGCGGTGCGACGCGGGCCGGGCTGCGCTACGCCTGGTCCGTACCCGCGATCCGCTCCTGCCTGCTCATCGCCGCGGCCTCGGGGATCTTGTTCAACTCCGGACTCATGTTCCCGCTGCTCGCCGACCGGGTCTTCCACCTCGGCGGCGGAGGGTACGGCGCGCTGCTGTCCGTCTTCGGCCTCGGCGCACTGCCGGGCGCGCTGATCGCGGCCCGGGGTGGCGAGCCGACCAGCCGTCAGGTGGCCTTTCTCGCCGCCGCCACCGGCGTCGCGACCATGGCCACGGCGTACGCGCCGGACCCGGTGCTGCTCTACCTCGGCATGGCCCTGGTCGGGTTCTGCTCGATCTGGATGATCGCGCGCGCCAACACCTTCGTCCAACTGCGGGCCGCCTCGGAGATGCGCGGCCGGGTGATGGGCGCCTGGGTCATGGCCCTGCCGGGTGCCAGCCCGATCACCGGCCTCGCCATCGGGGGCCTGGCCGACGCCGCCGGCGCGCGCATCGCCTTCGCCGTCGCGGGACTGGCCATGCTCACGATCGTCGCCGCGTCACGCCGCGCCCTGGCGTGACGTGCCCTGGCGTGACGTCACGACACGCTCTCCGCCGTCAGCAGGGAGCTCTCGCTCGGGGTGCTCCCGGCGAAGAAGATCGCGGCCATCCCGATCACGAAGCCGGCCAGTGCGGCGGTGGGCCAGCGCCCGTCCGGCGCGAATCCGCTGATGGCCAGGCGGGCCAACCCCTCCGAGGAGGCGAACAGGCCGAGCAGCAGCAGCGGCGAGGACCAGCTGCCCGAGCGTCCCTGCCCGGCCGGCAGGCGCCGCATCGGCTGTTCGGCCCACGTGACGAGCGCGACCAGCGGCACGAACACCGCCGTGAGCAGGGCGAACCAGACCAGCCGCAGCACGAACCACTCGCCCGAGCCGATGCCCGGCTGCGCGATCACCCCGGTGGTGTAGAAGGCGAGCGCGACGACGACCACCGGGACGAAGTGCCAGAGGTAGACGTTCATCACGAGGCTGTTCAACCGGTGTACCAGCCGCCACCGCTTCGGCGTGGCCAGCAGACCCGTGACCCAGGGCTCCGCGACGATGACGAGCCCGGTCTGCGCCGCCGCGAAGGCGAGCAGTGCGATCGAGGGCGGATTGGTGTTGCCGGACCCGACCATGTCGACCTGGAACGCGCGCGTCACCACGAACGCGGCGAGCAGCACGGCTCCGGCGCCCGACATGACCCACAGGTGCCACCGCGGCGAGGTCAGCCGCCCGTCGCGCCAGGCGAAACCCCACTGATGGATGGCGCCCCACACCAGCAGGTAGTTGGCGTAGCCGAGCAGGTGCAGGTGAAAGCCGTGTATCCCGACGTCCACCAGCGCCGCGCCCGCGGCCATGACCAGCGGAACCGCGAGCCCCCAGCGCCGGTGCGCCGCCGTCATCGCCGGCGTGAGCGCGATCACCAGCATGTAGACGGGCAGGAACCACAGGTGCAGGGCGGCGAGCCAGCCCACTTCGGCGAGTTCGGACCTCGGGACCCCGGCCAGCCGCGCGATCGAGACCGCGATGAGCGCGAACACCAGGTACACCGCCGTCGGCCACAGCAGCCGCACGGCCCGCTCGCGCACCCACCAGGTCCAGCTCTGGCCGCGGGCCCGGTGCGCCTCCCACGACAGGCTGTTGACGTAGCCGCCGACGAGGAAGAAGACCGGCATCACCTGGAAGGCCCAGGTCACCCAGCGGCCCCACTCGACGTAGTCCACCGCGTCCGCACCGGACAGTTGGCCGCCCTGATAGATGACCGAGACCAGCAGCCAGTGGCCGTAGACCACTCCGCCGATGGCCAGGACCCGGAGCAGGTCCACGTACCGATTACGCGTCATGCCACCCTTGATACCCCTCTGGTCATCGCCCACCGTCGCCGCCGTCGTAGCGTTCGGTGGCGCCGACCGGCGCGCGCGTGGCCGCGACCTCGACCGACTCCGCCAGACATGCCGCCACGATGACGAGCGGCCAGGTCGTCTGGGCCGCGGTCAGGATACGTTCGGCGAGCCCTGCGACGCCGTGTCCGTGCAGCTCGACCAGGAACCACGCGGCGCCGCCCGCCATCAGCACCGTCAGCACCCGCCCGGTGGTCGGCCTGAGCGTCCAGTTGGGCGCGAGCCCTCGCACGGCGGCCAGTATCGGGAACAGCGCGAGCAGCGTGAACCCGATCGCGGTGGAGAACAGATGCCGCAGCGAGGTCCCCCCGTCCGCCGGCTCCGGCGAGAGCCCGACCACGATCGAAGCCACCCCGCCGCACGCCAGCGCCA
>NZ_JAGSOG010000309.1 GCF_018139695.1 Actinospica durhamensis
GCTCATCGCCCTCGGCTTGGCCCTGATCACGACCACGGTGGGCCACCACGTCTGGCTGCGCCGCAGCGACCACGCGCGGCCGCACGGGGGCTACTACACGCAGGACGACCTGCGCGAGATCGTGGCGTACGCCGCCGCACGGCACATCACCGTCGTGCCGGAGATCGACATTCCGGGGCACTCGCGCGCGGCCATCGCGGCGTATCCGGAGCTCGGGAACGTCGACGTGGTCTCGAATCCGCCCACCCCGTTCACCGACTGGGGGATCAGCCCGGACGTGCTCAACGTCGAGGACGCCACGCTGCGTTTCTACGAGCACGTGCTCGAGGAGGTGCTCGAGCTGTTCCCCTCCGCCTTCGTGCACATCGGCGGCGACGAGTGCCCGAAGGGGCAGTGGCGGGCCAGTGCGCGGGCGCAGGAGCGGATCCGGCGCGAGGGGCTCGCGGACGAGGACGAGCTGCAGAGCTGGTTCATCCGGCACTTCGACCGCTGGCTGGCCGAGCGCGGGCGGCGGCTGATCGGCTGGGACGAGATCCTGGAGGGCGGGCTCGCGCCGGGCGCGGCGGTCGCGTCGTGGCGCGGCTACGAAGGCGGGATCGCGGCGGCGCGGGCGGGGCACGACGTCGTGATGTGCCCGGAGCAGCACGTCTATCTGGACCACCGCGAGTCCGAGCATCCGGATGAGCCGATCCCGGTCGGCATCGCCCGGACGCTCGAGGACGTCTACCGGTTCGAGCCGCTGCCGCCCGAGCTGCGCGCGGAGCCGGACGCGGCGCGGCACGTGCTCGGGACGCAGGCGCAGGTGTGGACCGAGTTCATGGACAGCGTGCGGTCGGTGGACTACCACGTCTTCCCCCGGCTGTGCGCGTTCGCCGAGGTCGCCTGGTCCGCGCTGCCGCTGGATCCGGCCGCCCGCGACTTCGCCGACTTCAGCACCCGGATGGCGACGCACCTGACCCGGCTCGACGCGCTCGGCGTCGAGTACCGCCCCGCCGACGGCCCGCTTCCGTGGCAGCGCCGCCCCGGAGTCCGGGGCCGGCCGCGCCCGAGTTGAAGGGCGTCGGTCCGCGCCGTACTGCGTCGTACTGCACCGGCTCCGGCCACCTGGTTTTACCGCTGCGTCACCGGCCGCGCCGGATCTTGAAACCTCCCGCGGGCATCGTAGAGGCATGACACTGCAGAACACGCTCCGACACCACCACCACTTGGTCGAGCTCGGTTCGCTGCTCGCCACGGCCGGGGCCGCCGACGCCTTCGCCGACGTCTTCGGTGAGCACCGGCACGGCATCGTCCTGCTCATCGCCCTCGGCTTGGCCCTGATCACGACCACGGTGGGCCACCACGTCTGGCTGCGCCGCAGCGACCACGCGCCGCCGCGGGAGCCGGCCGTCGCGTCGGCCGACGAGACGGTCACCGGGGTCGTGTGGCGGGTGCGCACCGAGATCGACAACACCCCCGGCCGCCTGGCCGTGCTGGCCGGCGCGCTGGCCGCGGTGGGAGCCAACATCCACGGCCTGGACGCGCAGCCCGCGGCCGCCGGCGTGGTCGTCGACGAGTTCCTGGTCGAGACCCCGCCGGAGACCTCGGCGCAGCAGCTGTGCGACGCCGTACGGGCGGTGGGTGGGCGCGCGACCTGCGCTGTTCCCACCGACCTGCTCGCCCTCGTGGACGCCCCGACCCGCGCCCTGGACCTCGCCGCCCGGCTCGCCCGGCGCCCCGACTCGCTCGAGGCGGTGCTGGCCGACCTGCTCGAGGCCGAGCACGTGCAGATCCACCCGGCCGACGCCGCGCCCTGGGACGACGCCACCGCCGGAGCCTGGAAGGCGGACCTGGTGCTGCGCGGTCCGGACGGCGGCGTGGTCACGGTGAGCCGGCCCGGCCTGCCGTTCACCGCCGTCGAACGCGCCAGGGCCCGGTCCGTGGTGGACCTCGCCGCCGCGCACGCCGCCTGCCGCGAACGCGGCTGAGCCGGGCGGCTGAGCCGAGCACGGAGAACCCCTCCGGCCGGCCCGTCTGCGCGGGCCGGCCGGAGGGGTTTCTTATCAGATGCCGTGTATCATCGTCCGATCAGGCGCGGTCGAACCGGTCCAGGTTCATCAGCTTGTCCCAGGCCGCGACGAATTCGTGCACGAACTTCTCCTGCGCGTCGTCGCTCGCGTAGACCTCGGCCAGCGCGCGCAGCTCGGAGTTCGCGCCGAACACCAGGTCCACCCGGCTGCCGACCCACTTCACCGCGCCGGAGGCGTCCCGGCCCTCGAACGCGGTGGCGTCCTCGGAGGTCGGGGTCCAGGTGGTGTCCAGGTCGAGCAGGTTGACGAAGTAGTCGTTCGTCAGCTGCCCGGGGGTGTCGGTGAACACGCCGACCGAGGAGCCGCCGTGGTTGACCCCGAGCACGCGCAGGCCGCCGACCAGGACGGTGAGCTGCGGCGCGGTGAGCGTGAGCAGGTTCGCCTTGTCCAGCAGCAGGTACTCGGCCGGAAGCCGCTGGCCCTTGCCGACGTAGTTGCGGAACCCGTCCGCGCGCGGCTCGAGGTAGGCGAAGGACTCGACGTCGGTCTGCTCCTGGGTGGCGTCCACGCGGCCGGGCCGGAACGGCACGGTCACCGGTACCCCGGCGTCCCGCGCGGCCTTCTCCACACCCGCGTTGCCGGCCAGCACGATCAGGTCGGCCAGCGAGACCTGCTTGCCGCCCTCGTGCGCGGCGTTGAACTCCCGCGCCACGCCCTCGAGCGTGCGCAGCACCCCGGCCAGCCGGTCCGGCTCGTTGACCTCCCAGCCGAGCTGCGGCTGCAGCCGGATGCGCGCGCCGTTCACGCCGCCGCGCTTGTCGCTGCCGCGGAAGGAGGAGGCCGCGGCCCAGGCGGTGCCGACGAGCTGGTCCACCGTCAGATCCGTGGCCAGCACCCGCTCCTTGAGCGCGGCCGCGTCCGCGGCGTCGATCAGCGGGTGGGTCAGCGCCGGGAGCGGGTCCTGCCACAGCAGCACCTCGTTCGGGACCTCGGCGCCGAGGTAGCGCGCTATCGGGCCCATGTCACGGTGCGTCAGCTTGTACCAGGCGCGGGCGAAGGCGTCCGCGAGCTCCTCCGGGTGCTCCAGGAACCGGCGCGAGATCGGCTCGTAGGCCGGGTCCACCCGCAGCGCGAGGTCGGTGGTGAGCATGGTCGGGGCGTGCCGCCTGGACGGGTCGTGCGCGTCCGGGACGGTGTCCGCGGCGCCGCCGTCCTTCGGCTTCCACTGGTACGCGCCGGCCGGGCTCTTGCCCAGCTCCCACTCGTAGCCGAACAGGATCTCGAAGAAGGTGGTGTCCCAGGCGACCGGGTTGTAGGTCCAGGCGCCCTCGAGGCCGGAGCCGATGGCGTCGCCGCCCTTGCCGGTGCCGAAGGCGTTCTTCCAGCCGAGGCCCTGCTGCTCGAGCGGGGCGGCCTCCGGGTCCGGGCCGACGTTCTCGGCCGGTCCGGCGCCGTGGGTCTTGCCGAAGGTGTGGCCGCCGGCGATCAGGGCGACGGTCTCGGTGTCGTCCATGGCCATCCGGGCGAAGGTCTCCCGGATGTCGCGGGCCGCGGCCAGCGGGTCGGGCGTGCCGTTGGGGCCCTCCGGGTTGACGTAGATCAGGCCCATCTGGACCGCGGCCAGCGGGGACTCGAGGTCGCGGTCCCCGGTGTAGCGCTCGTCGCCCAGCCAGGTGTGCTCCGGGCCCCAGTACACGTCCTCCTCGGACTCCCACACGTCCTCACGGCCGCCGGCGAAGCCGAAGGTGGTGAAGCCCATGGTCTCCAGGGCCACGTTGCCGGTCAGCACGAACAGGTCGGCCCAGGACAGCGACTGGCCGTACTTCTTCTTCACCGGCCACAGCAGCCGCCGGGCCTTGTCCAGGTTGACGTTGTCCGGCCAGCTGTTGAGCGGGGCGAAGCGCTGCTGGCCGGAGCCGGCGCCGCCGCGCCCGTCGTGCACCCGGTAGGTGCCGGCCGCGTGCCAGGCCATCCGGATCATGAACGGGCCGTAGTTGCCGTAGTCGGCCGGCCACCAGTCCTTCGAGGTGGTGAGCACCCCGGCGATGTCCGCCTTGACCGCGGGCAGGTCCAGGGTCTCGAACGCGGCGGCGTAGTCGAAGCCGGCTCCGTTCGGATTCGCCTCCACCGGGTTCTGGGCCAGGATCCGCAGATTGAGCCGCTCCGGCCACCATTGCCGGTTGCCGCCGCCCTGGACCGGCTCGAGCGCCCGGTGCGCGACCGGGCATCCCGTGCCCTCCGACTTGGGGTCCACGTCGAGTGCGTCATGGTGCTGAGACATGTCAATCCTTCCGGGGTAGGCGGATCACGGTGCTCAGGGGCTGCCGGCGGTGGAACAGCCGGGGCACAGGCCCCAATAGATGACCTCGGCCTCGTCGATGGCGAAGCCGTGATCCTCGGATGCGGTCAGGCAGGGCGCCTCGCCCACCGCGCAGTCGACGTCGGCGACGACGCCGCAGGTGCGGCACACGAGGTGGTGGTGGTTGTCCCCGACCCGGCCCTCGAACCGCGCGGCGCTGCCCGGCGGCTCGATCCGACGGATCAGCCCCGCCGCGGTGAGCGCGGTCAGGGCCTCGTACACGGCCTGCAGCGAGACGTGGCCGACGCGCTCTCGGACACCGGCGGCGACCGCCTCGGCGTCCAGGTGTGCGCCGAGCCTGACGGTCTCGAGCAGGGCGACCCGTGCCGCGGTGACCCGCAGGCCGGCGCCGCGCAGCTGCTCGGCGGTGGTCGGGGTCGCGGACGTGGTCATGGCGGCCACCCTATCTCCCTAAAGACGAATGGTTCAAGAAAACGAGGAGTTCTCGTTACGTGAAAGTTTAGTGCGGGTCCGGCGGAGCGTCATTGGTCACGGCGGCGGCCACCATTCTGGCCGCCGCGGCCGCGGCCGCGGACGTGGCCCGGCGTCCGCGGGCGCGGCGTGCCGGCGCGGCGACCGGGGCCGCAGCAACGGCATCCCTACCCGCGGCGTGGTCTCACCCACCGCTCGCACGCTCGCCGCCACGTTCACCCGCCCACGCTCACCGGTCACGGCGCGGCGCGTCGGCGGCGCGGGCCCGGCCGAGGGTCACACCCGCCGAGACGACCCCGATGTGGCTGAAGGCCTGCGGGAAGTTGCCGCAGAACGCCCCCGTCGTCGGGTCGATCTGCTCGGAGAGCAGGCCCAATGGGCTCGCCCGGGCGCACAGCGAGGCGTAGAGCTCCTCCGCCTCGTCCAGCCGGCCCTGCCCGGCCAGGTTGTCCACCAGCCAGAAGCTGCACAGCACGAAGGCGCCCTCGTCACCCGGCAGCCCGTCCGGGGAGTCCTCGTGCAGGTACCGGTAGAGCAGGCCGCCGCCGGCCGAGAGGCGTTCGGCCACGGCCGCGGCGGTCGCCACCATCCGCGGGTGGTCGACCGGCAGCACCCGGCGCAGCGGCAGCGCGAGCAGGCTGGCGTCGAGCCCGCCGCCCTCGCCCAGGTGCTCGGTCAGCGTCCGCGCCCGCTCGTCCCAGGCCTCGCGCAGAATCAGCTCCCGTAGATCCTCGGCGCCGGAGCGCCAGGCCGCGGCGGCCTCCTTGTGGCCGAGCAGCCGGCCGATCCGGGCCGCCCGGTCCATCGCCACCTGGCACATCGCGGCCGAGTAGGTGAACACCCGGCCCGGGCTGCGCACCTCCCAGATGCCCTGGTCGGGCGTGCGCCACTGCTTCCCGGCCAGGTCGGCGAGCCGGGCCAGTCCGTCCCACAGGTGCGGCGGGATCTCCCCGCCGCCCTCGATCCACTGGTACGCGCAGTCGAGCACCTCGCCGTAGACGTCGTGCTGCACCTGGTCGGTCGCGCCGTTGCCCCAGCGCACCGGAGCCGAACGCCGATAGCCCTCGAGCTGCGGGTCCAGCACCTCGTCCGGCACCGGCAGCCCGGCCAGGGTGTACATGATCCGCGGCCCGTCGCTGGCCTCGAACGCGTCGAGCACCCAGCCGAGGAACGCGTCCGCCTCGCTGCCGAAACCGATGCGGCGCAACGCGAACACGGCGAACGCGGCGTCCCTGATCCAGGTGTAGCGGTAGTCCCAGTTGCGCACCCCGCCGATCGGCGCGGGCAGCGAGGAGGTGGGCGCGGCCACCAGCGAGCCGTTCGTCCAGTCGTCGCACAGCTTCAGCGTCACGGCCGAGCGCCGCACCATCGCCTCTTGAGGGCCCTGATAATCGAAGCCGGACATCCAGCGCCGCCAGGCCCGCTCGGTCCCGAGCACCGTGGCCTGCGGCTCGAACCGGTGGTGGCGGTGCGCCCTGGCCCAGGACAGGCACAGGCTCACGCTCTCGCCTTCTTCGAGTTCGTACACCCCGCGCATGCCGTCCGCCGCGGCGTCCCCCTGCGTTCCCGTGCCGCCGAGCGTTCCCGTGCCGCCGAGGTGCCGGTCCCCGCGCAGGTGCAGCCGCAGCCCGGGCCGCTCCGGCAGGGTGAGTTCCACTCCGCTGAACAGCGGCCGGGTGCGTACGCCGCCGCGCGGCTCGATCGCGTAACGCAGGCGCACCTTGCCTTCGAGCACCAGCGCCGAGCGCACCAGTTCCCCGCGCGCGGCCGCGACGTCGTCGGACAGGTCGGCCCCGGCCCGCAGCGTCATCGCGTCGGTGATCCGCACCGTTCCGGAGGCGCAGCGCAATTCGGTGTCGAGGACGGCGGTGTCCGGCCGGTAGGTCTGTCGGGCCTCGAACGGCTCGTCCGGCGCGAAGGTGAACGTCCCGCCGCGGGCGTGGTCGAGCAGGCCGGCGAAGACCGGCGGATCGTCGAACCGGGGCAGGCACAGCCAGGCGATCGTCGCGTCCCGCCCCACCAGCGCGGCCGCCGCGCCGTCGCCGATCAACCCGTAGTCCTCCAGCGGAAGGTAGCCCTGCACGCGGCGGACGGGTTGGAAGGGCGGGTCGGCATCGAGCATCGCGGCGGTCCAGGGGGCGTCGGGCAGGGCGGACCCGCGGCCCGCTCGTCCACGGTGCACCGGCCGCGTCAGAATCGGCCGCCCGAAAGGGCCGTTCGGGGGAACGGGCGGCCGCCGGAGGGGTCCGGCGGCCTTGCCTCAGCCCCGGCCGCGCCGCCCGCCCGGCCCGTCCGGCGGCCGCAGGAAGTCCTCGGGCGTGAGGTTGCGCAGCTCCCGGCGCACCTTGCGCGGCGTGGTCGGCGGCGCCACCAGCAGCACCGGGGCCGCGGCGGTGGCCGCGGCGCAGCGGCGCACGTGGCCGTGCAGGAACCGGGCCAGCCGGTTGCGCCGCCCGGCCCCGAGCACCAGCAGGTCGTTGGCCTGGTCGGCGAGCGAGTTGAGCGCGTACGCGGCCGGCGCGCGCACCACGATCAGCTCGGCCAGCACGTCGTCCGGGATACCGCCGGAGGCCGCCACCGCCGCCTCGAGCCGCTCCGCGGCCTTGTGCGCCCAGATCGCGGCCAGCCGCGGCTCCGGGGCCATCCGGTAGACCGTCTCGCCGCCCGGGGGCTCCCAGGCCAGCACCGGAACCAGGACGCTCCCGGTACGCCGCGCCTCGTACACGGCCCGGCGCAGCGCAGCCGCGCTGCTGGCCGAACCGGTCACGCCGACCACCACGCGGGCGGGGCGCACCGCGGGGGATAGGTCCGTTTCGTTCATATCTCCAGTATTCGAGCGACAGCCCGACCCGCACAGTGGCACGATTGCCTCGGGCCCATAAGTTCCTGCCAGGCCGGGCCGGACGGGAGATCCAGAATGCTCAGCACCGTCGCCGTCGTCGTGATGCCCGGGTCCGCCGCGTTCGAGCTCGGCGTGGCCTGCGAGGTCTTCGGGATCGACCGGACGGCGCAGGGCGTGCCGGCCTTCGATTTCCGGGTGTGCGCCGAGCACCCCGGGCGGCTGCTCGACTCCACCGGCGTCGGGCTGGTCGCGCCCCACGGCCTCGACGCGGTCGCGGGCGCGGACGCGGTGATCGTGCCGGCCGTGTCCGGAACGCCGGAGCGCTTCCCCGAACCCGTGCTCGCGGCCGCGGACGCCGGGGCCACCCTGGTCTCGGTGTGCTCCGGCATCTTCCCGCTGGCCGAGGCCGGGCTGCTGGGCGGCCGGCGCTGCACGCTGCACTGGCGGCAGGTGGCCGCGTTCGCCACGCGCTACCCGGACGTCACGCTCGACCCGGACGTGCTGTTCGTGGACGAGGGCTCGGTGATCACCAGCGCGGGCACGGCGGCCGGGATCGACGCGCTGCTGCACCTGGTGCGGCGCGAGCTCGGCACCGGCGCGGCCACCGTGATCGCCCGGCACATGGTGGTGGCCCCGCAGCGCGACGGCGGCCAGCGCCAGTTCGTGACGCTGCCGGTCCCCGAAGAACCCTGCGACAGCCTGCAGCCGCTGCTGGACTGGATGATCGAGCACCTCGACGCCGAGTTCGACGTGGCCCGCCTCTCCCGCCTCGCCGCGATGTCGGGGCGCACCTTCGCCCGCCGCTTCGTGGCCGAGACCGGCACCACGCCGCTGCGCTGGCTCACCACCCAGCGCATCCTGCACGCGCGCCGCCTGCTCGAGGAGACCAGCCTGACCGTGGAGGACATCGCAAGGGCCTGCGGTCTCGGCTCCGGCGCGCTGCTGCGCCACCACTTCCGCCGCGCGGTCGGCCTCACCCCGGCCGACTACCGCAGGTCCTTCCGGGTCGAGCCGGCCCGGGCGGCCTGAGGTGGAGCGGATCCTGGTCAGCGGCGTGGCCGGCGCCGGCAAGACCACCACGGCCACGCTGCTCGCGCAGCGGCTGGAGCTACCCCGCCGCGAGCTCGACGCGCTGCACCACGGCCCCGGCTGGGTCAAGCGGCCCGAGTTCGAGGCCGAGGTCGCGGCGTTCACGGCCGGATCGCGCTGGGTGACCGAGGATCAGTACTCCAGCCTGCTCGGCGATCTGCTCTGGCGCCGCGCCGACACCGTGGTGTGGCTGGACCTGCCGCGCGCGACGGTGATGCGCCGGGTGATCCGCCGCTCGCTGGTCCGCTCGCTCACCCGGACCGAGCTGTGGAACGGCAACCGGGAGACCCTGCGCGGCTGGCTCGAGCCCGACCACCCGGCCCGCGTGGCCTGGCGGCAGCACGCCCGCAAGCGCGCCACCGTCCTCGACCGCGCCGCCGCGCACCCGCACGTGCGGCTGATCCGGCTGACCTCCGCCCGCGAGGCACGGGCCTGGGCCGAGGGCCTCGCGCGGGCCCGGGTGACCTCGGCACCCTGACGCGCAAGCCCGATCCCCGCCGGGCCCCGGCCGATCCCAGCCGCCGGACCGCTTCCGGCCGCGAGCCCCTGGCGTGCGATGATGCCCGTGCCATGACGACGCATGTACACCGCCACGA
>NZ_JAGSOG010000030.1 GCF_018139695.1 Actinospica durhamensis
GCGGTGTACGGTGGCGGGGCCGATGACAGGGGTCGCATGGTGCCGCCGGACAATCACGTGCACAGCCAGTGGTCGTGGGACGCGCTGGCGGGGTCGATGGAACGCACCTGCGCGCGGGCGGTCGAGCTCGGTCTGCCTGCCGTGGCGTTCACGGAGCACGCGGACTTCGCGCCGTGGACGCTGCCGCCGCAGTTCGTCCCGCCGGAGTGGCAGGGCTTCTTCTCCGACGGCGTGTTGACGCCGCCGCCGCTGGACGTCGCCGGTTATCTCGAATGCCTGGAACGGTGCCAGGTGCGGCATCCCGGGCTGCGGATCATCTCCGGGGTGGAGTTGAGCGAGCCGCACTGGTATCCGGCCGAGGCCACGCGGCTGCTGGAGAGCACAGGCCTCGAGCGGGTCCTGGCCTCGGTGCACTCCGCGCCCACCGCCGACGGCCGCGGCTTCACGGAGGTCTCTGACCGATACGAGGACCAAGCGCCCGGCGAGGTGGTACGGGCCTATCTGGCCGAGATCGGGCGGCTGATCGAGCGGTTCCCCCGGTTCGAGATCCTCGCGCACATCGACTACCCGGTCCGGTCCTGGCCCGCCGGCGCCAAGCCGTACGACCCGCACGACTTCGAGGACGAATACCGCCACGTCCTGCGCATGCTCGCCGGCGCCGGCAAGACCCTCGAGCTGAGCACGAAGGTGCCGCTGCACCCCGAGATCCTCACCTGGTGGCGCCAGGAGGGCGGTCGCACCATCACCTTCGCCAGCGACGCGCACCACCCCGACGCACTCGCGCACGGCTTCCGCGAAGCCGCTCGCGTCGCCTCTGCGGCCGGATTCCGCGCGGGCCGCGATCCGCTCGAGTTCTGGAGGTGCGCGTGACGTCGAGGGCCGGCAGCGTCCGCACCGGGCCCCTCGCCATCGGCGACGCCGCGATCATCACGAGTGTCGCCACCGCCCTCCGACAGGCCGCGTTCGAGACGTGCGCACGCGTGGTCGAGGTGATCGAAGCCCGGGAGCCGATCTGGAAGCACCGGCACTTCGCCGACGGCGCGAGCGAATCGGTCAACTGCGCACACTGACACGAGGGGGCGTGTGCCTGCGTGTCGCCGTGTCGCGCCGCGGCGATCTCGGTAGCTTCGCTTCATGCTCCCGGCACCACTCGCGCGATCGACCCAGGCGGCGAGCGCGGGGCCGGTCACACCTCGGTTCGCCGCGTTGATCGCCGGCGGCTTGCTGCTGGCCGGTGCGATGCTGAGCGCCGGGGTCACCGCTTCGCTGGCCGGGAGCGCGCCCGAGCTGGTCAGCGGATACCGCCCGGGGGTGTATCTGGTGTGCGCGGTGAGCGCGGTGTCGGGAGTGTGCTTGATCCTGGCCCGTGACCGGGTGTCGATGGCGATGCTCTACGGCTTTCCCTCAGCCGCGTACGTCCTGATCTGCGCGTCGGCGGTTCTCTCGCACACGAGCACTCTGTTCGGGCAGACACTGATGCTCTGGCCGGTGCTGTACGCCGGGTACTTGCTGCCGGAGCCGTTGGCGTGGATCACGCTGGGGGTGGGGTTGGCGGCGTTCGGCGTCGTCGCCGCCGTCGCCCATACCGCGCACGTGTTCGGAGTGTGGCTGGATGTCGCGGCGACGCTGCTGTTCTCGATGGTGGTCGTCATCTCGATGCGGCGGAGGATCGATGTCCTGCTGGCGCAGCTGCGTCGGGAGGCGCGCACCGACGCGCTGACCGGGCTGGCGAACCTGCGGGCCTTCGAGGAGTTCCTGGACAGGGAACTACTGGTGTACGAGCGCCACGGCGATCCGTTCTCGCTGCTCGCCATCGACGTCGATCATTTCAAGAAGATCAACGACACGGCCGGCCACCCGGCCGGAGACGCGGCGCTGCGCCGACTCGCGGACCTGTTGGCCGATGCGGTGCGGCGCACCGACATGGTCGCCCGTGTGGGCGGGGAGGAGTTCGGCGTACTGCTCACCGACTGTTCGTGCGCGGAGGCGATCGAGCGGGCCGAGGGACTGCGGCAGGCGGTCCAGGACGCCGCGGCGAGCTGGCCCCAGCCGCTGACCGTCAGCGTCGGGGTGGCCAGGGTGCCGGACCACGCCGACGACGGGGCCGGCTTGCGTGCCGCCGGCGACGCCGCGCTGTACCAAGCTAAGTCCGCAGGCCGCAACGCGGTGAGAGCAGCCGATCCGCTCCCGCCCCGCCTCTGAAGGGCCTGTCTCAGCGGTCTGTGTGACCGGTGGGGGCCTGGCGGTGCATGCCGCGCAGGCTCGGACTCGCTCCGCCGTTATCCTGGTGACGATGGACGACTCGCCGACGACGGAGAAGCGCGTTCGCGGGCGGCCCCGCGAGGCACGCGTCGAGGGCGACGTGTTCGATGCGGTGTTCGAGCTGGTGGCCGAGTCGGGCCTGGGCGCGGTGACCATGGACGCGGTCTCGGTGCGGGCGGGGGTGAGCAAGCCCGCGCTCTACCGGCGTTGGCCGGGCAAGCAGGAGCTGTTGCTCGCGGCGGCGGAGTCCCGGCTGGGGCCGCTGTCAGTGCCCGATCTCGGTGATTTCCGGGCCGAGTTGCGCATGGTGCTGAGGGCCAGGCTCGTGGCGTACGCGCTGCCGGGCTCGGCCCGACTGTTCGCCGGGCTGATCGCCGCGGCCGCCGAGGCGGATGAGGAGCGCCCGGCCTACAGCGCCTACTTGGCCCGGACCACCGCGCAGACCCGGGAGATCCTCGAGCGCGGCATCCGGCGCGGCGAGGTGAGGGCCGACTTGGACGTCGGCGCCGCGGTCACCGTGATCGCGTCGTCGCTGCTGATGCGTGTGGTCATCGAAGGCCTGCCGCCGGACGAGGGGTTCGCCGAGAGCGTGCTCGACCTCGTCGTACGCGCCGCGACCTGAGCTCGCCGGCGAAGCCGGGTCCGGCCGCAGGTTGCGGCGTCCTCCAGCGGCTACGGCCGCATCCGGAGTTCGTTCGCCCTCGCCCGAGTACCTCGACCGAGTCCGCAGACCGAATCCCTCGGCTGAGTCCCTCGACCGGACCGGATCACCCGCGCGTGTCCGCTGGCGCGGCGGCGTCCCCGGCACCCCCTCTTGTGCACAGGCCGACGAATAGCGATACTGCCGTTCACGGAATCTTATCGTTACTTCCGTTCACGTAAATCGGCTCTGTCACGGAGGCATCCATGCGCGCAACCGTCAGCACCGTCAACCCGGACCGGTCCGTGGCCTTCGTCGGGCCTCGTCGACTCGCGCGTACCGGCCCGGACGCCGCGGAGAACGTCTACACCCGACTGGTGCTGCACCCCTTGACCGGCCACATCGGCGCCGAGGTCGAGGGGGTGGACTTCGACGCCGCGCTCGACGCCGAGCTCGCGGCCGAGCTGCGCGCGGCGCTGGCTGAGTGGAAGGTGCTCTTCTTCCGCGATCAGCACGAGTTCGACCACGCCGCGCACCTCGCGCTGGCCGCGATCTGGGGCGAGCCCGAGCCGAACCCGTTCTTCGGCAAGACCGAGACGGCCGGCATCTCCCGGCTGGCCAAGGACGCGTCCACGATCGCCACCGAGAACATCTGGCACAGCGACCACTCGTTCATGGCGGCACCCGCTCGGGGCAGCATTCTGCGAGCGGTCGAGGTGCCTGCGGCCGGCGGCGACACGCTGTGGGCGGACATGGGGGCCGCTTACGACAACCTGACCCAGGAGCTCAAGGACCGCCTCGAGGGATTGCGCGCCGTTCACGACTGGGAGCCGAGTTGGGGCCAGGCGATGACGCCCGATCAGATCGCCGCGCTGCGTCCGCTCCAGCCCGGTGCCGAGCACCCCGTCGTGGTGCGCCACCCGGTCACCGGGCGCAAGACCCTCTACGTCAACCGGCCCTTCACCACGCACATCGTGGGCATGCCCGAGGCCGAGAGCGAGGAGTTGCTCCGCGAGCTGTTCCTGCAGGCGCGCGTGCCGGAGTACCAGGTGCGTTTCCGCTGGCAGCCCGGGTCCGTCGCGATCTGGGACAACATCGCCACCCAGCACTACGCGATCAACGACTACCACCCGCAGCGGCGCGTGATGGAGCGGATCGCGATCGCCGGCGTGCCGCTGTCCTGAACTGCCTGCACCGCCGTCCCATCCCTTCCTCGCACCGCGGAGCTCTCGTGTCCGACACCGACGTCGCACCCTCGCTCGCACTCCCCGTGTCGCCCGCCGCCGATCGAGGGCGCGCGTGGGTCGTCACGGCCCTGCTCGTGGTCTTCATGATGATCAACTTCGCCGACAAGGCGGTGCTGGGGCTTGCGGCCGATCCCATCCGGGCCGACCTGCACCTGTCGGCCACCTCTTACGGTCTGGCCAACAGCGCGTTCTTCCTGTTCTTCTCGCTGTCCGGCGCCGCCGTGGGAATTCTGGCGGACCGGGTACCGTCGCGGGGGCTGTTGCTGGGCATGGCGCTGCTGTGGTCCCTGGCGCAAGGCCCGCTCGCGCTCGGCGGCGGGATCGCGGTCCTGGTCGGTTCGCGGGTGCTGCTCGGCGCGGCGGAGGGGCCCGCGTACCCGATCGCTCAGCACACGGCGCTGTCCTGGTTCGCGGACCGCCGCCGCAGCCTCGCCGCGTCACTCGTGCTCGCGGGCACCTCCCTCGGCGTGGTCGTGGCGAGCCCGGTGGTCACCTCGATCATGAACAGGCACGGCTGGCGTGCGGCATTCGGCACGGTCGCCGTCGCCGGAGCGCTGTGGGCGGTGCTCTGGCTCCTGCTGGGCCGGGAGAACCCGGCGGCGGACCGGCCCGTGACACCTGACACCGCGTCCGACACGCGGCCGCCGCGCTATCGGGATATCATCAGAACACGTACATGGGTCGGCGTGACGCTCGCGTATTTCGCCACGTACTGGGTGGTGGCGTTCGCTCTGGTCTGGATGCCCTCCTATCTCGAGAACGCCCTGGGCTACTCGAGCACGAGCGCGTCGAAGCTGGTGGGGCTCGCCTGGGCGTTGTCGATCGTGGTGATCTTCGGGCAGGCGGGAATGACCGGATGGCTGCTGCGCCGCGGCGTCGCGAGTCGAGTGGCACGTGGCCGAGTGGGCGGGGTGCTCCTGCTGGTCGCGGCGGCGGCGATGCTGGCGGTCCCCGCGGCATCGCACGGCGCAGCGGTCGCCCTGCTGATCGCGGGGACGGTCTTCGCCGGACCGATGAGCAGCATCGCCGCCGCCACGGCGGTCGAACTCGTTCCGGCGGTGCGGCGGGGCGGTGCCCTCGGGACGATGAACGCCGCCGCCACCCTCGCCGGACTGATCGGCCCCGCGGTGATCGGCAAGTTGATCGACGCGCACGCCATGGCCGGATACCGCGACGCCGCGGTACTCTCCGGCGCACTGTTGCTCATCGGCGCCATCGCAGCCCTCTGGCTCATCGACGCGGAGCGGGACGCCGCGAACCTGGCTCCGGCCAAGGAAGGATCATGATGCCCGTAGAACAGGCCTTCGACTCCGCGCTCTGCGATCGTGCGCTCTCCGAGCTCGCATCGGCGGCGCGGTCCTGGACGGAGACGGAGCTGACCGAGCGTGCCGCGTTGCTCGAGCGGATGCTCCCGCGCGTTCTCGAACGCGCCGAAGCGATGGTCGCGGACGCGGCGGCGGCCAAGGGCTACCGTGCGGATTCGCCGTGGGCGGGGGAGGACTGGGCCGGCGGCCCGTGGGCCCTGGTCCAGAACATCAGGGCGATGTTGCGGGTGGTGCGGCGACTGGCCGAGGGCAGGCCGGTGTTGCCGCCCGGGACGGTGGCCGAACGGGACGGGCGGACCTGGGTCGAGGTGTTCCCGGCGAGCGGGTGGGACAGACTGCTGCTGAACGGGTTCAGCGCAAGCGTCAGAATGCTGCCGTCCTGCAGCGTGACACAGGCGCGGGTCTCGGCCGGCCGGGCGTACGCGGGCCGGGACTGGCGCCCGGGCGTCGCCCTGGTGCTGGGCGCGGGCAACGTCGCGGCGATCACCGCGCTCGACATCCTGCACAAGCTCTACGCCGAGGGCCAGGTCGTCGTCGCGAAGATGAACCCCGTCAACGCCTACCTGAGGCCGCATTTCGAGCACGTCTTCGGTGAGTTCGTGGAACGCGGCTGGCTGCGCTTCGTGGACGGCGGTGCGGCCGTGGGAGCCTACCTCGTCACCCATTCGGACGTCGCCTCGATCCACGTGACCGGCAGCGAGCGCACCCACGACGCGCTCGTCTACGGCACCGATGCCGACGCCGGGGGCCGGCGGCGCGAAGACCGCCCGATCCTCGAGAAGCCCTTGACCAGCGAACTCGGCGGCATCAGCCCGTGCATCGTGGCCCCGGGCCCGTGGAGCGCGGCCGACTTCCGGTTCCAGGCCGAGCACATCGTCACCAGCAAGATGAACAACTCCGGGCACAACTGCATCGCCAGCCAGATCCTGGTGCTGCCCGCCGAGTGGGAGGGTTCGGACAGGCTGCTCGCCGAGATCCGGGCCGTGCTGCGCTCTCTGCCGGAGCGCCCCGACTACTATCCGGGTGCGCGCGAGCGGATCGACGCGGTCTGCGCGGCCCACCCCGACGCCGAGCGACTTGCCGGCGCGGGCGCCACCACCCCGCAGCGACTGCTGGTCGACGCCATCCAGCCGGACAGTGCCGACCGGCTACTGACGGACGAGGTCTTCGCCAGCGTGCTCGGCGTCGTACGGCTGCCCGGCACCGGCGCCCCCGAGTTCCTCGCGAACGCGGTGGACTTCGCCAACCACGTCCTGCCCGGCACGCTGGGGGCGACGCTCCTGCTCCACCCGCGCACCGAGCGCGCACACGGCCCGGCCGTGCGCGCCACCATCGACGAACTGCGCTACGGCACGGTCGGGGTCAACTGCTGGTCGGGAGTCGGCTTCCTGCTCGGATACACCCCATGGGGCGCGCATCCGGGCCACACGCGGCAGAACATCGGCAGCGGAATCGGATTCGTGCACAACGCCTTCGCGCTCGAGGGGATCGAGAAGACGATTCTGCGCGCACCCTTCGCCCCGGCGCCGCGCGGGCTGTTCACCGGCTCTGCGTCGCTCTCACCACGACCCCCGTACTTCGTCACCGACCGGACAGCCGTCACAACAATGCGAAAGCTGGTGCCCTTCACCGCGCGCCCGAATCTGCTCGCACTGGCCGCGATCTTCGCCTCCGCCCTGCGCGGGTGAAACGCCGACCTGAAGGGGGACCCGACCCATCCCCGAGCAGGCCTAGGGCGATGGCCAGCGGCACTCCCAGGCAACGATCAGATGATCGGAAAGCGCGGCGTGTCCGGATCGGGCACGAGCGGCCGCGTTAGAGCGTGACGCGCAGCCCGCTGCGCGCGACGTCGATGCGGCCGGGGAAGGCTCTGCCCGCGACGGCTGCGGCCTGGTCGGCGTCGGTGCCGGGGGAGAGGTGCGTCAGCAGGAGCCTGCCGGAGTCGGCTTGCGCTGCTTGTACGGCTGCCTGCGCCGCGCTGGTCAGGTAGGTGGCGCTGTCGTTCGGGACCTGCTCGATATAGGTCGCTTCCGCAATCAGGAGATCGGCGCCGCGGGCCAGTTCGACGACGGCCGGGTGCGGCCCGCTGTCGCCGGTGTAGGCGAGGACGGTCCCGCCGGCTTCGAGGCGGACTCCGGCGTTGGGCAACCAGTGCGGCAGCAGGCGGGTCCGGACCTCGAACGGGCCGATCGACAGCGTCTGGCCCGGCTCGAACTCCTGCAGCGCGATCGCCGGGTCGAGCATGCCGGGCCGGTCCAGCGCCAGAACCGCGTCGAGCGCGGCGGGCGGCGCGAACACCGGCAACGCCGGCGGCGGGCTGTCGGCGAGGGCGCGTGCTCGCAGCAGGGGGTTGAGGTCGGCGCAGTGGTCGGGATGGCCGTGGCTGATCAGCACCGCGTCGAGAGCCGCGGCCGGGATCAGTTCGAGCAGCCGGGGGAATGTGGCGTAGCCCGCGTCAAGGAGCAGCCGGAACCCTTCGTGCTCGACCAGGAAACCGCTGCACGCCGATCCGGCCTCGGGCCAGGCCCCGCAGCCTCCCAGCACGTCGATCCGCATGCGTTCGAGCATCGCACACGCCTGCCGCGGACGCGTGGCGATGGTCGCGCAAGCGCACCAGGCAGCCTGCTCACCCACACCAACGACAGGGTGAGCGTAGACCGCGGCCGCCGTCGCCTCAGGGATTACCTCGGCAAGTCGCTTCGGCCGGGAACGAACCGGTAGCAGTAGACTCCATGCGCTCCGCCGACGAAGAGGTCTTTCCCCCAGGCCACGGAGGTCAGCTCGCCATCAGTCCTGACAGCGGCTACGCAATGGCCTGACATATTCCAGATGCGAATCATGCGATCTGTTCTGCCGACTGTCGCGATCCACGTACTGTCGGGGCTCACAGCCACCGCGGCCGTGGCTTGCCCGCGGTTCTCGAGGGTCGCAGAGACCTTCCCGGCAGCCAGGTCCCAGATCCATGTCGTTTCGCCGTAGGCTGCGACGACCAGCCGACCGCCGTCGGGGCTGACGGCCACCGCGGCCACCGAAGAGTCGTGGACATTCAGGATAGCGATGCCTGCTCCCGTCGAGCGGTTCCAGACCTGCGCCGGACCCTCGTTGTCGGCGGCGGCGATCCAGATGCCGTCCGGGCCGAAAGCCACCGCGCGTGCGCGTTCGTCAAGGGCAGTGGCCCGACCGGTGGTCGGATTCCAGACTCGCACCGTCCCAGCGCCGCCGAGTGTGGCGATCCAGGCGCCGTCGGGGCTGACGGCCAACGCAGTGAAGGCCCTGTGGAAGATGTCTCGGTCGTGTTGCCCGAGCGCAGTCCTGATTCGTCCGGTGGTCAGGTCCCGGATTCGCGCCGTCCCGTCCCCGTGGCCGGTCACGAGCCATGTGCCGTCAGGACTGACGGCCATGGCCGATATTCCCTCGCCGTGGCTCCCAGCTGTGGATGCGGTCTTCCCGGCGATCAGCGCGGTATCCCAGATCCGCACATTGAAGTCGGTCCATGACCGGCTGGCGGTGGCGATCCAGGCGCCGTCCGGGCTGATCGCGCATTGACTCACATCGCCGACGGAATCCTCCATGACGGTGGCGCTCGCCCCTGTCACATGATGGGAGACGCACGTGGTGTATGCGAAGGCGCTGCGCGTGGTTGTGGCACTCCACATACCGTCGGAGCTTGTTGACACCTCGTGCTCGGGACCGGCGTAGTCGAGCGTGACGGCCGATGCCGGGTTTGAGCGGTCCCAGATCCACAATCCCCCTCCGTCGCCCGTGCCCGCGAGCCACGCGCCATCCGTGCTGATCGCCAGACTCATGATCAGGATCTCGGGCTCCAGGACAGTGGTGGCAGCCCCGGTAGTGGTTTCCCAGAGTCGCACAGTCCCGTTCTCGTCTGCAGTCGCGATCCAGGTGCCGTCGGGGCTGAGCGCCACGGCCATGATCTTGCCGTCGCCCCTGAGGACGGCTGTGGCCTTTCCGGTCGCCGCGTCCCAGACCCGTACGGTGCGATCGTGGCCGCCGTTGGTGACCAGAATCCCGCCGTCGCGACCGATGATCACACCGAGGACATAGCTGGTGTGGCCGTGCAGGACGGCGGTGCTCTTCCCGGTCGCCGGATCCCAGATCCGTATGGTTTTGTCGGCTGCGCCGCTGGCGAGCCAGGTGCCGTCGGGGCTGATCGCCAAAGCGAGCACGCTTCGGGTGTGGCCGGTCAGGACACGAACCAACGCCGTACTCGCCAAGTCCGGCGGAGGCCAGGCGTTGATCAGGCGGGCGCGGTCACACTTTTGCTCGGCCAGCGCATCGGCTTGATCTCGCCAGGCCGGAAGGGGCTGCAGGTAGCTGTGCAGCGTGTCGGTGACGGCATCGGCCGGTTCGGCCGGCGCGAGCAGATGGGTGATGCGTTCCAGAGCCGCCGCGCGGTGCGCGGCCTCGAGGGTGCCGATACGAGTGAGGTCGCTCATCGGTGCAGCCGGTCCGCGCTGGCGCGCTCGTACGTCGATCCATCGCAGGTCTTTGGCCACGGCGAAGGCCTGCTCTGTGTCGCCGGCCTGCTGCAGGTGCTCGACGATGTGATCGAGGAGGTACCCGTCGCCGGCCTGGTCAAGTCGCCACCACGCTACCCGCGGCTGCGGTTCCGAGAGCCTCAACGGTTCTATCGCGGGCAGGCCGGCCTCGATGGCCAGGACAAGACGCCGGCTGACAGCGCGCCGTCCGGCGTCGCCGAGAGCGGCGCGGGCATAGCCGTGCAAGACGTCATGCAGAAGCACCGCGCCGCCGTGGGACGAGTCGAGCGTGAGTAGTGCGAGGCGTTCGAGGTCCTCGCAGACTTGGCGGGTGGCGACCTCGTCGAGTCCCGCCGCCTGCCAGAGCCGGGCCAGCAGGGGGATGGGGATCGGATCGTCGGGTGCGAAAGCCCCGAGCTCCATGAACCGATCGGCCGTGCCGTGCGGCAGCAGGTCGAGGGAAGCCTGCACACTGGCCTGCACCATTGCGTTGCGCCTGGCGGGATCGGCGATCTCGGCCGTTTCGCCGACCCGGTTCACGGCGGTCGGTCCCGCTTCGAGCAGGCTGAGCAACATGCGGGAGTGCTTGGCGGTGTCCACGCCGGTCCGGTCCATTCCGACGATCCACCGGTTGGCAAGGCGTAGCATCAGCGCCCAGCTCCCGCACGCCGCAACCAGCCGCACGATCAGGTCGTCCGGCAACCCCGGGAGGTCGGTGGAAAGAACTGCTTTGGCCTGAGGCCCGGTCAGGCGGTCCACCAGAACCGAGGCGGTGCCCGACGGCAACAGGTTTCTGACCCGCGTGGTGACCAGCCGTACGCAGTTCGGCGCGCCGAGCAGGAACGGGTCGAGCTGGCTCTGCTCCCACACGTCGTCGAGTACCAGCAGCACCGGCCGGCGGGCCCGGCCGAGCAGTGAGCCGAGGTGGGCGCCGGCCCGCATCGGGTCGTCGAACCTGGTCGCATCCCCAGCGACCAGACGGGCCACTTCGACGATCACTTCGGCGATTTCGGTTCGCGAACGCGTGCCCCAGCCGACGGTCACCCAGTAAACCTGGTCCCCGAACCGCCGCCGCACCTTCCTGTCAGTACACACCAGACGGGCGAGGGTGGTCTTGCCGAACCCACCCGCGCCGTGTACTGCGGTGGTGATACCGACTGCACCGCCCTGCTTCGAAGCCCTCATGACCTCGCGAACGACGGCCGCGGTTTCTGCGCGCTCCACCGTCCACGCCGGCGCCGCGGGAACGATCCCGGGCAACAACTCGTAGACCTGGCCGTTGCGGTTGCGCCACAGTTGCACGGCCCTGTACCCGACTGAGAGCGCGACCAAGATCCCCGCAGCCTGCCATGGGTGCTGCCGAATCCACTCCAGCGGCCCCGGCCAATGCGAAGTCCCGGTCGCGGCGTTGACCGCCAGACCCATCCCCAGACCCACCGCGCCGACGAACAGCGGCTGCACCGCCAAGCGCGCAAAAGACACCCAGCCGCGAGCACGGCGGACCACGCTCCCACCCCCAGACCGCCAGGTCATCAGTACGCTCATTAAACCGCGTGCAAGGTCGCCGCGCAGAGGAATCGCGCAGGCTATGCCCACATCGATACCGCCCACCGGACGGTCGCGTGCCATGAGAGCGGCGGCGAAGCCCAGCGGGCTTCGCCGGACACACTCCACGCCGGGGCACGGGCACTGGAGCCGGTCAGACCGGCCAGGTTCCCAATGCCCTGGCAAGCCGGTCGCATTGCTCTCGGGTGATGCCCTGAGCCAGCTGCACGCCGCGGCGCGGGCTCAGTTGGCCGTCGCACTCGAGGATTCCAGCGAAGACCGGCTCGCCATCCGCCGCTGGTCGGTCAGGGCGGGTCCAGCGCGCTGGTTTCCACATCGGGCTGTCGAGCAGCCGGAGGGCGATCCGGGAAGCCGACTCCGCTGGGCAGCCGACGGAGACGAGCGCTCGGCCGACCACCGCTGCGGCCTCATCGGGAAGTTCGACGTCGCCGAGCGCCGGGATCAGCATCAGGAGGCGCTGCTGCGGGTCCTGGATGCCTGCGGCGGCGGCATCGGGATTCTCGGCGATGTACACGAGTTCACGCCAAGACAGACCTGGCCCGGCCTGATGCCCATCGATGGTGGCGAGAAAGCCTGGCCGCCCCCATTCAGGGTGGACGATGGCATACTCGGTACCGCCGTCCTCGGGGAAGTTACGTTCCAACACCACGGCTGTGTGGCCTCCGTGGAACGGAATCCGGAAGACGGGCCATCGAGACTCGTCACTCAACGCCTCGTAGGCGGCGTCAGCCTCCTCGTCGGTGGCGCCGAACCATTCTGGGCTGGGGTGGTCATCATCCTCATCGCCGTCCGAGTCGCACAGCCAGATCAGGTATGACGCCCAAAACCCCGGGGTGTCCAGTAGTGCCTCGCCGGCCACCAACTGATCTTCTTCGTATCCCACTATGAGCACGGGCCAAGGATGGCAGACGTGCCCGACCCGGGAGCTCGCCGGACCTGTTCAGCACCCGTGCTGGTCCGAGTGGCGCCGACGCCACCAAGCACGTGCGCGTCGGCACCACTATCGGCATTCGCAACTATCAGCATTCGCATCCGGCAACGCGCCGAACAATCCGGACTCTTGGACGGTTCTAGTCTGAAGTGTCCGGGGAGGCCACCGCGGTCGGAAGCGGGTAATCCTTCACCGTCGCGTTCCCCTTCGCGTCTGGTATCCCATCCGCCTGGATCGTCGCACGGTAAGTCCCATCGGGCTCCTTGTGCCGCGAAATCTCGACCGTGCCGTTCCGCGTCACGTAGGTCATCCAGTCGACCAGCCCCTCCGGACTCGACCGGTCTTCGGGGACTTTCCGCACGGGATGAGGCTGATCAGGCACAGGGCCTGGAATCCGGTGAGGTCCGCGCCCGTCTTGCCCGAGGTCAGGTCATTGATCAACATCGACAGCGCCTGCCATGCCCACGCCTCGAAAAGGACCGAATCCTGGCCTGAATTCACGCAGGCGAGCATCTTGTCCGTCAACGGGTTGGAAACTTTCTGGGTGATGCCCACGAGGACCACCGGCGGGACCCGGTGGGCCCAATAGTCGCCGTAGACGTAGGTGAACGGTGCGGTCGACGCCGAGTTCGAGACCGTGTTCTCAACTTTCGTGTTCCAGGCGGAGAACGCGAAATTCTCGACGTCCTTGAGCCCTTTGGTCAGAGCATCTTCGATGACGCTCGCGCCCACGGCGCTCGCGATCTGGCCGAGCCAGCTGCCGCCCGCCGGATTGAAGGCGGCGGCCTCCTCGGCCGCCGGAGCCGCCGCTGCCGTGCACGAGGTCATCGCGGCGCTGCCCGCGACCACCAGCGTAGACGCACTCGTCGCCGTCACGAACCTGCGACGGCTCCACCCTGCGCGTTGGCTACTCTTCCCCTCAAAGCCAATCGCATCATTATCGATCTTCACGTTCGCCCTCCCCTGGCTCCGTAGTGAGCCAAGTAAAACACGACGCTCACCAGTTCGACGCTCCGGCAGGGGAGAGTAACCATCATGTTGAACACGATGAATGCCCCCACAGCTGCGCCCAGCTGCCGACGTGCTAAAGATCTCTACAGTACTGGGGCGAATCTTTGAGATCATCCGATCGGCGCCTGGGTGTGCCGTTGACGATGCCCAGTGGGCGTTGATCGAGCCTTTGCCGCCCGACCAATCGCGAGGGCGTCGAGGGCGGGCGATTCCGCTGTTGGCGGGCAGTGGAATCGCCACCGCGATCAGCCGATCAGCCGATTCCAGGTACTGGCTGCCGCGGCCGCATAGGCAAGGACCAAGGGCGTCCCCGTGAGGAGTTCACAAGTGGCCCTGATACGAGGACGCGACGACGACACCGGCAAACGTAGAAGCCAGCCGGCCCGCCCTGTCAGACCTTGCGCGCCTTGGGGAGCTTGACGACGGTGAGGAAGAAGTCGTCGATCTGCCGGATCGCGGAGACGAACTGGTCGAGGTCGACCGGCTTGGTCACGTAGGCGTTGGCGTGCAGGCGGTAGCTGCGCAGGACGTCCTCCTCGGCCGAGGAGGTGGTCAGGACGACGACCGGGATGCTGGAGAGGTCCACGTCGGTTTTGATCTGCTGGAGCACCTCGCGCCCGTCGTATTTGGGCAGGTTCAGGTCCAGCAGGATGAGGTCAGGCCGTACCGCTGCGGTGTGGGCGCCGCGGCGGAAGAGGAAGTCGAGCGCCTCCTGTCCATCGCGGACCACGTGCAGGGTGTTGCCGATCTTGTTGTCCGCGAAGGCTTCGCGGGTGATCAGCTCGTCGGCCGGGTCGTCCTCCACGAGCAGCACGTCGATCGGTGCGGTTACGGACATGGGGTTCACGGCGCGGCTGCCTCTGTTTCGGGGGCGGCCTGGACGGCCGCCGGATACGGGTGATCGGATTCTGTCACGAGCTCCGAGCCGCGCGCGGCCGGGAGGGGCGCGGCGGCTTGGACGGGCTGTTCTGCGGGGTTCTCGGCGCTCGGCAGGGTGAAGACGAACCGGGTTCCGAGCGCCCGTCCCGGCTCGATCCAGATCTGCCCGCCATGGTGCTCGACGATCTTCTTGCACAGCGCGAGGCCGATCCCGGTGCCCGGGTAAGCCTCCCGGGAGTGCAGGCGTTGGAAGATGATGAACACCTTCTCTGCGAACTCCGGCGCGATGCCGATCCCGTTGTCCGTCACGGTCACCCGGACCATGCCGGTGTGGTCCGGGTCGGGTTCGGCCGCCACGTCGATCTCGGGGGCACGGTCCGGGGAGCGGAACTTGATCGCGTTGCCGATCAGGTTGTGCCAGAGCATGCCGATGAGGGTGGCGTCTCCGGAGACGGCCGGCAGTGGCCCGTCCGTCCGGATCGCCGCGTCGGTCTCGGCCACGGCGAGTTGGAGGCCCGCGATCGCGTCGGTGAGACAGCCCTCGAGCTCGAAGCGTTCGCGCCGGTCGTTCAGTCGCCCGACGCGGGAGAACGCGAGCAGATCGTTGATCAGGATCTGCATACGCTTCGCGCCGTCGACCGCGTAGTCGATGTACTGCTTGCCGCGTGCGTCGAGGACGGCGCCGTAACGCTTCTCGATCAGCTGGCAGAACGAGGCGACCTTGCGCAGCGGCTCCTGGAGGTCGTGCGAGGCGACGTAGGCGAACTGCTCGAGCTCCTCGTTCGAGCGGCGCAGTTCGGTCGTCTGGGCGTCCAGGACCTCCTTCTGCCGGTGCACGGCCGCCCGCTGGCGTTCGGCCGACACGAGCGCGTTGGTCAGTCGCGCACGCATGGCCTCGAGTGCGCTGCCGAGCACTTGGATCTCGTGCGGGCCGGCGGCGGTGAACGGCGCGTCGAAGTCACCCCGCTCGACCGTCTCGGCCTCGGCGCGTAGGCGCTGCAGCGGTCGGAGCACGGCGATCTGGACCAGTCCGGCGATCAGGCAGACGGTGATCAGAAAGACGGCGAGCATGGCGATGAAGGCGCCGTCGCGGACCCGGTCGAGGTGGTCGAGGTGCGTCTGATCGGCGGCTGCTTCCGCCGTGAGTTCGTCGCGCGCCGTGCCGAACACGGCGCGCAGGTGGTCGAACGCCGTCTTGCTCGCGGCGATCTCGGTGTCGGGGACCGACTTCTTGGCCCGGGCCGCGGCGATGAACGGCACCGCGTAGTCGCTCCGCCAGGCGGCGACGGCCCGCTGGACCGAGGCCAGCTGCGCGAGGGCTGCGGGGCTGTCCGCGAGCAGGGACTTGATCTGCGCCGTGTCCTGGACCTCTTGGGTCTGGCCTTCGGTGTAGGGCTGGAGGAAGTCCGACTCTCCGCTGAGCAGATAGCCGCGCACGCCCGTCTCCTCGTCGGTGAGCGCGCCCTCCATGTCGACCAGTGCCGTGCGCGCCGGGCCGACCCGGTTGACCAGCGTGTCCGAAGCCTGCGACGCGCGGTCGAGGAGCACCGCACCGATGACGCTGAAGAGCACGACGAGCACGGTCATCGTCGCGATCACGGCGTAGAACCAGCCCCGGACGCCCAGCCGACCGGTGGATCTGAACACGCTCATCGACCGTTGTCCTCTTCCGTTTCCACGCCATCCTCGTTCGCCCCGGTTCCGCTCGCGGTACGGCGCAGGTGCAGCACCGCCACGTCGTCGCTGTCGCCGCGGCCGGTGCGGTCGCGGGTCGCCGCGATCAGCCCGTCCACGAACTCGCCGTCGGCCAGTGCGGCCAGACCTTCGGCGAAAAGCAGCATCCTCTCCTGGCCCCACAGCAGCCCGTGTTCGTCCCGGTTCTCGTACAGGCCGTCGGTGTACAGGACGAGTTCCTCGCCCGGAGGGAGTGGAATGGAAGCAGCCGGCCACGTGGAGAGGCCCGGCACGAGACCGAGCGCGGGGCCGTGAGCGCCGTCGTGCAGCGTGATCGCGCCCGCGCGCCGGGTGAAGACCTGCGGATGCCCGGCCCGGATGAGGTGCGCGGCGGCGTCGCCCGGCCGCCAGCTGACCATGGCGAGGGTCGTGTACGTCTCGGTGTCGCCGCGCTCGGCCAGCAGCAGCCGTTCCAGGCTCTCGAGCAGCACCGCGCCTTCCTGGCCGGTCAGGACGAGCGTGCGCCAGGCCACGCGGAGCGCGACCCCGATCGCGGCCTCGTCCGGCCCGTGCCCGGAGACGTCGCCGATCACGGCGTGCACCGTCCCGTCGGCGGTCTCGACCGCGTCGAAGAAATCCCCGCCGAGCAGCGCTCCCTCGCGGTGCGGCAGATAGCGGGTGGTGACCGCGATCGGCGCGTCGCGCACCAGCGGTGTCGGCAGCAGGCCCCGCTCCAGCCGCACGTTCTCGGCCGCGCGCCAGCGCGCCGCGCGCAGGTCCGCCGTGGCGCGTTCGGTGCGCTTGCGCTGGACCGCGTAGCGGATCGTGCGGCCGAACCACTCGGGTTCCACCTGACCCTTGACCAGGTAGTCCTGCGCGCCGGCCCGGACCGCGGCGAGCCCGGCCGCCCGGTCGTCGAGCCCTGTCATCACGACCACGCTGGTGGTGGCGAGCTCCGGCAGCCAGGAGCCTATCTCGCCGATACCGTGCAGGTCCGGCAGGTGCAGGTCGAGGATGAGGCAGTCGATGCCGCCCGCGCGCACGGCGGCCACGGCCTCGCGCGCCGTGGGCACGCAGCTGACCCTCGCTGCCAGGGCGGAGTCCTCGAGCAGTTCCACCGCCAAGAGGGCGTCGGCCGGGTCATCCTCGGCCACCAGGATCGTGAGCTGTTCCTCCGCGAGCGTCGCGCGGCGGGGTTCGGGCGTCACCGCGTCGGAGAGGCCGGGCGACGCGGTATTCCATACGGTCCGCATCGTCCCCCCGCGCCGTGCATCCCTGGTGTCCGCTGAGTTCCCATCGTAGGAGACCGCGCGGCTCACGGACATCCCCGTGCCCGCGAGTGTCTGCGGACATCGATCGAGCTGGGCACGGATCCTCCTCGGCGGCAATGAGCGATACCGCTGGCTACCCGCTCGGCGCCGAACCATGCGCCCTGGCCGGAAGAGATCGGCGCGACCGGACCCGGAGGCCTCGAGCGCATTCAGAGCAGTCGTGCAACTATCCGACATTCGGGATGTTGCGGGTGGCCCGCCACGGCCGTCGATGTGCGGGAGGACCGGGTTGCGGTCCGGCCGGAGCTACGTGGGCGGCACCGGCTGCTCGAAGAGCCTCGGGGGAGGCGGGATCGAGCAGAACGTGGGCTTCGGCGCTGAAGTAGGCGTGGCGGCAGTAGGGGAAGGCGAAAACGCCGCAGAGTTCGTCCAGGTCCGCGGCCTGGTAACGGTCGGCCGCGTCCTGGGCAGCGCGCAGTGCCGTTGTGGTGGCGTCCCGGTCGCCGAGGGCGGCGTGGGCGCGTGCTTCGACGGCTGGAAGAAAGCTGCTGATGTAACCTCCGGCGCCCAGGGCGATGCGCTGCTGTGCGTAGTCGCCCGCCTGCCGCGGCCAGCCGGCCCAGTAGGCCATCAGCGCCTGCCACGAGATGACTTTGGCGGCAAGGGCGGCAAGGCCGCTGTGCCCGGCGCGTTCGGTACAGAGCAGGGCCGCTGTGGCCTGCGTCAGCGCGGGTTGGGAAACTTCAGCGCACGTTGCGCGGCCATGTGGATCTGCCTTTCGGCACAGGGCTCAATCGCCAGCCGCACGGTCAGCAGCGGCCCGAGCGCGTCGACCGCGACGTGCCGGTTGGTGCCGTGCACGCGCTTGCCACCTCCGTACCCGCGATCAGCGGCGGCGACGATCTTTGCGGCGCGCAACGACCGTGAGCCGATCACCGCTGGTGGTGTGCGCCGCGAGCGTGCGGTAGGTTCACTTCTCCGCAGATCAATGCTTGGGGGACCGGATGTTCGGGCATCACGTTCAATGCCCTGTCGAGGCGGCCGATCGTGAGCGGGTCGAGGAATCGTACGTTCGGCTTGTCGAGCGGTTCGGGGTCTCCCTGCTCTCGGGCACTGTTGTCCTGCCGACCTCAGAGTACTTCCCTGGCCCGTTTGTCGGCGCCTCGGATCAGATGCAAGCCCTGGTCGACGGTGTTGCCGCGGCGATGGGCATGACGGAGGGCGATCATGTGGCCGCGGTGCCGCTCGTGCGCAGCGGTGCCACCGCCCAGCGGGGGCTTACCGGGTGCGCCGGCTATCCCGGAGGAGCATTTCGCAGCGGTGAAGGCGAAAGCGTGCTCGCGATCGACCAGGCCCTGGCGGGTCGGCCGATCGCGCTGGTGGCAACCATCGCGCACATGCTCGGACATCTTCGCTTCGTAGGGCAGGTCGGCATCCCGGCACAACGCACGGCACGCGAGCACTTCATCGAACTCCATGCGGTGTGCACGGGATTCGGGATCTTCAGTGCCAACGCGGCCGTAGAGGTCCAGGTGGATCCGCGCGCCAATCGCGTGGCGGCAGCCACCTACGGGCTGAGTCAGCGGCGGCCGACGTTCCACCACAGTGGCTACCTCACTCAAGAACTCCATGGCTACGCCCTGGCGTGCTTGGCGTTCATTCGCGGCGAACCACACCCGAGATGGATGAAGCATCTGGATACCAACCTGCGCGCCTACATGAGGCAGAGCCTGAGATATCTCACGCAATACCCGCCAGAGCAACTCGTCACGATTCAAGCGGGCATCGTCGCCTCGACCGCTCCACAGACTCCCGAAGTTTCGTGACGAGTGGAGGCGCCCGACTGGGTGCGACTCAAACCGTTCTGATGGGTCTCGTTCAAACCGCTGAAGCCACCACGCCGGGTTCCCTTCGACGCGACCGGATTCAATCTGCTGTGAGCCCCCAATAGACGACCTGGCTCGGCTTCTCGTCTCGGTACAACACGGCGCACCGTGCGCTGCCGCGCGAGTCGGGGTTCGGCAGCTTGTCCATCGCGTATCCCTCGACGAAGTCGGCGTAGGTGGGACGTCGCCAGATGCCCAGCAGCTCGCGGAACGTGCCGGCTCCCATTGGCCGAAGCGTCGCGGAGGCATCGGGCTGGTCCTCGCCGATCAGTCGGCAGATGTCGAGCACGGTGCCGGTGCCGCCAGTGCCGACGAACTCGAGCCAGTCCTCGTCCTGCCACAGCTCGTCAATGGACTCGACGTTGACACCGTGGACACCACTGTTCAACGCGATCTCCTGCGCGGCACGCAGCGCGGCTCCGAGATCAGCATCGTACGGGCCCGTCTCATACCACGCGCTTGCTCCCACCTGAACACCCTCCTGAACGCCGCCAATGCGGCTCGCATTCAAGCACGGGCTACTGACACGGGCTACAGACACGGGCTACTGACACGGACTATTGGCAGCGTGCCGTCTTCGAGCATGGCGTCTCCGGTGCTGACGGAGTGTCTGAGGCTTTCCTAAGGTCGGCTGACGGTGGACCGAAGGCCGCGGTGGTGCCCTGGTACAGGGCCGGCGAGAGACGCCGGCCGGACAGGGAGAGGGATCCGTGATGCACAGCAGAGCGAAGATGGGCGCGGCGGCGGCCGCGTTGGCACTGCTCGCGGGGACGGCCGGGTCGGCTGCGGCAGCCTCGGGCGGGACGTCGGCGGTGGAGGGCAAGACCGCGGCGGCGGTGGCCGCGACGTCGCAGACGAAGACGGGCGCCCCGTCGAAGGAGGAGGGTGGCTGGATCGGCCAGCTCGCGGCCCGGTACCACGTGAGCCCGGCGGCGCTCGATGCCGCGCTGGTGGAAGTGAAGGGGCTGCTCGGCACCGGCGTACCGCCGCAGGGCTCGAAGGCCGTGGGCGTGATCGTCAACGAGCTCGGCCTGAGTGAGACCTCGGCTCGCAGCCTGCTGGCGGAAGTCTTCGGCAGCGGGGCGGCGGGTAGGGACGCGACCCAGGCGTCCGACACGCGGTCAGCGCACGTGCTCGCGCAGCTGCTTGGCGTCGACGACGCGCAGGGTATGCAGGTACTGCGCGAACTGCAGTCCCTGGGCGGCTCGCCGAAGCAGGACCCGGACAGCGCGGGCTTCGCCGCGATCGCCGCGAGCCTGCACCTGACCACGGTGCAGCTCAACCAGGTGCTCGTCGAGCTCAAGCAGCAGCTGTCGCAGTAGACCGACCGGTGATCGAGGGCCGGGCGGCACGACGTCGCCCGGCCCGGTGAGGAGCGCGACAATGCCTGGTATGCAGGTATTGATCGTTGATGATGACGAGGCCGTGCGGGCCTCACTCGCTCACGCGCTGCGCCGTGACGGCTACCAGGTCTCACAGGCCGACAGCGGCGAGGCCGCGCTGCGGCAGGCGACCGCGGAGCGTTTCGGTGCGATCGTGCTGGACGTGCTCATGCCGGAGCCGAACGGGATCGAGGTGTGCCGGATTCTGCGTCAGCGCCGCGACGAGACCCCGATTCTGATGCTGACCGCGCGAGATCTGATCACCGACCGGGTCGCGGGGCTCGATGCCGGTGCGGACGACTATCTGATCAAGCCGTTCGCGTTGGACGAGTTGCGCGCGCGCCTGCGGGCGCTGTTGCGCCGCAGCGGGCAGACGCGCGAGGTGCTCGCCTATGCCGATCTGGAACTGGACCTCGCGCAGTGCCTGGTGCGCCGCGGCGAGCGCCCGATCTCGTTGACCCGCACCGAGTACGCGATGCTCGAGCTGTTCCTGCGCAACCCGAAGCGGGTGCTCAGCCGCGCCGCGATCTTCGATGCGGTCTGGGGTTACGACTTCGGTCCCGGCTCGAACTCACTGTGGGTCTATATCAGCTATCTGCGGACGAAGCTGGAGGCCGGCGGTGAGCCGCGGCTGATCCAGACTGTGCGCGGGCTCGGCTACGTCCTGCGCGAGGAGCCGTGAGGTGGCTGGGGGCGCGCCTGCCGAGCCTGCGCGCCCGGGTCGCACTCGTCGGGGGCCTCGCGGTCCTGGTGTCCCTCCTGGCCGCGACCCTGGTGCTCTACCCGGTCGCCGACCGTGATCTCCATGACCAGCTCGACGGCTCACTGGTGCAGGCGTCCACCAGTGCGCCGGGCTTGATGTCGCAGCTCTACGGCAAGGCGGCGAAAACCGGCGCGATCCTTACCGCGCCGCCGCCGGTGGTCACGGTCGGCGACGAGGTGATCCAGTTCCTGGACGGCTCGGACCGCATGGGCCAGGCGACACCCTTGGGCCCTGTGACACTGGCCGAGGAGCAAGTCCTCGTCGGCAAGAAAGGCTCGGTGTTCGAGACGACCCAATTCAAGGGTCGGACCTACCGCATGTACACCACCACCGTCGGCGGCCCTGGCGAGATCGTCGAGGTGGCCAGGCCGGCGACGGCCGCGACGGCGCCGCTGGACCGGCTGCGGCTGCTGCTCGTGGCTCTGATCCTCGGAGCGGCGCTGGTCGCCATGCTCACCGCCAGGTTGGTGGCCGGCAGGGTGCTGCGTCCGGTGCGTGAGCTCACGGACAAGATCGAACGGGTGACGGCGACCGGTGATCTGACCATCCGGATGGATACCCGCGGCCGCGACGAGATCGACCGGCTGGCGCGTTCGTTCTCCGCGATGATGACGGCGTTGGACCGCTCCGTGCAGGCGCAGCGCCGCCTGGTGGCCGACGCCTCACACGAACTGCGCACGCCGCTCACCAGCCTCACTACGAACCTCGAGCTACTGGCCGAACACGGCGGCCTGGCCGACCCGCAGGCGCCGCGGCTGCTGGCCGCCGCGCTCGAACAGGGCGGGGAGCTCAGAATGCTGATCAACGACCTGGTGGAACTGGCCCGGTACGGCGAGGTCGAGCCGCACCTCGAGGATGTGCGGCTCGACCTGTTGGCCGGCCACGTCGTGGCCCGTGCGGCGAAGCGGGCCCCGCACCTGGACTTCGAGGCGGACTTGGACGACTGCCTGGTGTATGCGGACCCTGACGCAATCGAGCGCGCGCTCGGCAACCTGGTGGACAACGCGGTGAAGTGGAGTCCGGACGGCGGCGTGGTGCGCGTGACAGTGACCGCGCACAGGGACGTGGCGACGGTCGAGGTCACGGATCAAGGCCCTGGCATACCGGAGAAAGACCTGCCGTACGTGTTCGACCGCTTCTACCGCTCCGCCGCCGCACGTGCGCAACCCGGCTGGGGCCTGGGCTTGTCGATCGTGCGGCAGATCGCCGACACCCACAGCGGGCAGGTCAGCGCCCACCAGCGGATTCCCGGACCGGGCACCGTGATGCGGCTGGCCTTGCCGAAAGCGAGCGCGTGACGGGGTCTGGCCCGTGCCCGGTCTGTTCTCCGCGCGCGTCGAGCTCCGTGTGTTTTGGCGTGGTGGAGGCCATGCCACGGGTGTGCAGCGCGGTCATGGCGTTGCGGGTGGCAGAGGTGATCGCACCGTGCTGCCACGCGTTCATGTAGGAAGACAGACGAACGTGGTGAGCGGAAGAAAAGCCCGCATTCCGTGACCACGTCGGCAGATCAGACCGGCGGCTGGTCGCCGAGCAGGGTGCGGCCGGACTGCAATATGGCGTCGTCCGCCGGTGCGTCGCGCAACGCCGTCGCCGTCGCCGTCGCCGTCGCCGTCGCCCTCGCCGGATCCGGATCGAGGCCGGGCGCGGGGCCGAGAAGTCGCTCGTGCCGCACAGCAACCGGCGCGAACACCGCGAAGAGTGAACCGGCGCCAACCAGCCCCTGGTGCCCGTGGCAGCGTACGCTCGCCCACCCATCCTCGCCGACTTCCGCAACACTGTTGCCGCCTGCGGGCTTAGGCTGCCGCTATGGCGATCCACCCGGCCGACGCGCCGTTCGAGCTGTTGGAGCCCTACCGGTACCACGCCGTCTATGACGGGCGGGAGTTCCGCGTGACCAGCGGCGAACTGGCCGCCGTCGTGCAGATCCTGCCGTGCGGCGACGAGCGCGATCCCGTCCCGCTGACGGTCCAACCGGAACAACTCGAGTCCTGGACCCGCGATTGGATCACCTTCAGCTGGCGCGGCGAACCCTTCGTCTACCGCGGCCACAAGGACGGGCTGACCGTCGGCGACTACCTCGGCAACGACCCGGAGTTCGCGAGACGCCACTGCCGATTCCCCGATGTCGCGAACTCACCGGCATACCTGCCCAGCGCCGAACTCACCGCCCTCGAGCAGCACAGCACCGACGTCTTCGAGACCCGAGCCGCCGAGGCCCGCGCGATCGAGGAACTCGGCCCACTCGGGCGGCGCACGGTGGACGGGCACACCGTCACCCGCATCTACCTCTACAAAGGCGAGGAATTCGAGCCCTTCGAGCGCGACGGCCTCCTGCTCAAGTGCCGCTACCTCGGCAGAAACTACTTCGTCTGGATGCACTGGATCCTCGAGGTGGAAGACGGCCCGAGCGGCCGCATCGGCTACATCCGACGACGCCCCTCCACGCTCGAACCCCTGATCGACAAGACCCTCGACTGAGGCGGGGCCACAAACTGAACAGTGCCGAGTTCTGAGAGCCGGTCTTTGAACCTCAACCATCGTGAGTGCATAGCTTGCGAACTTGCGATCCGGTGGTCGGATGTGCGCACTCGTCTCATTCGCCCTCTGACGGCGGCGGCGTCAACACCCGGGTTCCGCCGCCACGTTGAGCCGTTCGGGTCTGCTCCAACTCGCGCTGTCGTGCCGGTTGTCGACCGTCGCCGCTTCCCTCGCCATCATCACGAGCGGCTGCGAAACAGCGTGGCGCACCGACCCAAGGCAGCACGCTGAACCGCGCGGTGTGGTATCTAGACGTTCGTGTGGGCATTTATTCAGGTCGGCTCGCTGGTCGTTGGCTTGGCCGTCCTCATAGCCGGGGCCGGGATTCTCAAAGCCCGCCTTGACCTGGCGCGCCGGAAGCGTATCAGCAGGCTGGCCGCCCGGCATGGCTGGCACCAGCCGCAGTCCAGCGTGCTGGTCGCCCGCGACGCCGTCGCCGACGGACGGGCCGGTGCCCGGCAGGAGTTAGCCGGGCTGCCGATTCGTCCGGGCCGCGACCTCTTTCTCAAGCCCGACGAATCGGTGGGCGGCCGGCACCGGGACATGTCCATCGAGATCGGCGGCTTGCTGTCGTACTCGTCCGCGGACGTCGAGGACTGTCGACATTTCTGGATAGCCTGCGTCGACGCACTGCCTGCGGGAACGCCCATCCTGGAGGTCGTGCGTCGTCGCCATACCGTCGACGTAAGCCGGGTGGCCGGTAGGGAGTTCCGGCTCGGGGTCCCCGACTTCGACGGTCGGCACCGGGTGACGACCACGAGCCCCGAATTCGCCCGGCTCGTCCTGAGTCCCGAGGTCGTCAGCCTAGTGACGTCCTGGCCGGCCGGCTTCCGCTGGCGGATCGAGGGCGGACGGATCCTGGCTTGGGGACCCGGCCGCCTGCACGCGAAGCGGGTCGAGCCGACGCTTGACCGTTTGACCGCACTGACCGCGGCGATCCCGGGCACGGCCGGAACCGAGCGCTTCGACGCAGCGTAACGGGCTTATCGGGCTGGTCGCAGGGGGCTGCGCGTCGCCACAGCCGGCGCTGCAAAACCGGGAAGTCATCCCCGGTCGGCGCATAGAGGGTCTGCGGCCTGCTGCGCGGTCGTCCCCGGCCCGGCCGCGACCGCGTATCTGGGGTATCACGGCGAGCGGCGGGAACGGTTGGGTGCTGTCGTGTCGGGTGCCGCCGGTCTCAGCAGATCTACGCTTCGCCGCACATACTCACGGCGCTGCAATACGCAATGCTGTCAGTGTTGATCACCGTTCTTCCCAGCCGTACTTGAACACACCGGCGCGTGGTCCGGCATCGAGGTTGCGTACGTCGGGTCGCCCCCGGCCGCGATGCGCGCGTAGCGGAGCAGTTCCGGGACGATGCCTGCGGTTCCGTGGGCCCAGCCGGTGTGTGGTTCCAGCTCGCCGGGTGTGTTGCGGTGTTCGAAGTTCGCCCAGCTCGCGCCGTTTTCGTCCAGGGAGGCCCGGTCGATCAGGTCGGCTGCCAGCAGGTCGGCGAAGTCGTCCGTGCCGGCGGCGTCGACGCGATCGCATTGGAGGTCGCAGGCGAGCGCCAGAACGCCGGCTGTGCCACAGCAGCGGCCGTTGTTGTCCCAGAAGCCCGGGCGCAGTCGCTGCGGCAGGCCGGACGTCTGCACGGAGTGCCGGCAGCGATCGATCAGGGCGGTCCATTGTTCGTCACCGGTGATCTGCTCGAGCAGTCGGAACAACTGCGCGTCGCCTGCCGGGCCGTTGCACCAGCCGTAGCTGTAGGTCTCGATGATGTCCGGGCGGTGCGGCGGATTCGAATGAGGTACGAGGAATCCCGTTGGCCCTGCCGTGTTGCGCGAGACCACGTCGGCGGCGCCGCGCTGGGCCAGTTCGATCAGATCGCCGCGGCCGGCGGCTCGGCCGACCGCGGCCAGGGCGTAGGCGATACCGAGGGTCCCGTGCGCCATGTGATGGGAATGCGGCGGTGTCGGCCTGACCTGCCAGTTGACTCCGCCGGCCGTTTCGTCCGCGTGCAGCGCGTACGGTTGCACGGCAAGCAGCGCGAGCTCCGGATCGCCGGCGGCCAGCGCGCCCAGGCCGATCCCGGCGTTGCCCGCCATCAGCTCGAACATCTCGTTCCAGCGCTCGCCGTCGAAGTGCGCCCGAACGAGCGCCAGTGCGCGATCCGCGGCCGCGCCACAAGGCCCGTCGCCCAGGGCCCGGTCGGCCGCACGCAATCCGAAGGCCATGCCCGTCAGCCCGAGGTACAGGGAGTCGTGCGTCGTCTCCGCGATGGCCTCGGCAACGTAGCGGGCCCCGCGCAGCGCCGCATCGGCATACCGGTCCTCGTGAAAGTGCCGCCAGCCCTCCAGAAGCGCGAGGATGACGCCCGAGGTTCCGTAGTAGAGGCCGGGCATGGGTTGTCCGCCACTCGGTGCCCACGACCAGGCCAGCCCGGATCCGGTCGGCCGCGCCTGTGCCAGCAACCAGTCCAGCCCCTGCCGGCCGAGATCCTCCGCTCTCTGTATCTGCGCCGAGTTCTGCACGATCTTCACCAGAAGAGCATTCCACAGCGCCGATGCCTGCGCCGCGGCGCTCGGAGCCCGCCGCTCGGAGCCCGCGACATCGGGCCTGAACTCACGACACCCCGATACGCGATGCCATTGGTGTCCTCGCTGGCGGTCCCAGCGCGGAAAGCCAGTTGCGGGGAGTAGGCAGGGCTGGGAGGGTCGGCGTGTGACACTGACGGCTAAAGGCTTGCGTTCCGTCACGGTGGACGGCGTCCGCTACCGGTGGCGGATGGGGCGCGGATGGCCGTCGGCATTCGCGGTGGACCTTCCCGGTCGGGCGGGCTCGGTGCTGCTGGCAACAATTCCTGGCGGTCCCCAAACCGACTGGTGCCGTGACGGCGTCGGACTCGTTGTGACGCGCGCTGTGGTACCCGTTGTGATTCGGATTGCCCTGGATGGTGGCTGGAAGCCCGCCGCTCGCGGGCCGGCATTTCACGTCGAGGTGCCGTTCAGCGAGCTGCCCGGCTCCGTCACCACTGTCTCCAGCCACCTCGACTGGTGCTGCGAATACCGCTTCATCGCCCGCCTGCAGGTCAACGAAAGCGCCTCTGACTAGCGGTGGGACTACAGCGATCTGGCGAGTGATCAACCATTCCGCCTGCTGCACCCTCTTCGAGGGGACGAGCGAGATCCAGCGTTTGGTCATCGCCTGGGCCATCCCGGGGCGGTACATCCGCTCATCAGATAACGGAGAGGTCCTCACGCTTTGCCAAGGCTCTGCGAGTACGGGCTCGGGAGCGATAGACCCTGGACCGCACACGCGCGGCACAGCACACCGGTGCCCAGTAGCGTGCAGCCATGCCGCGAACGAGCGTCACGAACGACACCGAGGACATGCTCTGCCTCTGGCTGGAGCCTTGGGGCCAGCGACCACTGGATGCGCCGGGGAGAGCGCTTCACCGTTGTCGTCGACAGCTCAGCCGAGCCCGTTGACGAGGCGTTCGAAGCGGTCATCCATGATGAGGCCATATGAGGCCATATGAGGCCATATGAGGCCATCAGCGTCTGGGTCACTGCGGCCAATTCAGCCGAGGTCGTCGATGCTGAGCCGACACCGGCAGCGTCACCAGTATGCTCATCGGCGCGGAACGCGATGAGGCACATGACCCTGACCAGCCCGTTCATTGAAGATCCAGCGCCATATCCTGTCGCGCGACAGAGGTATCTCGAGGAGAAGGCGAATCTGGGGAAGGGTGAGTAGATGTCGGCTTCCCGTGATGGACGGTCCGTCGCCCCGTTCGGCAAGGTGGACACGTCGCACTACCCGGACCTTGTTGAGGGCGGAGGCCTGGTTGAGGTGTTGCGCAGTGTGGCGGCGGCGTCGGGCTTTGCGGTCGGCGAGATCGGGGTTCAGTACCCGGCAGAATTCGCCGGCTATACGTCGGCGGCCATCAGATCCGACCGGGGCCAGATCGACGTCGGGATCTCAGCCGCGAGCAGGCTTTTCGATGTCACAGCCATGCGAGGCCATGACATCCTCGCCCTGGGTGAAACCTCGGAGCTGCCGGAGGTCCTGGCCGTGGCGGCGGCGTGGAAAGCCGGTGCCCCGTATGAGGAGTTCGCGGACCGTTTCCCGTTCATGGAGATCACTGAGCAGGCCCGGATCCAGGCGAGCCCGGACCCCGTCGCCGCGCAGTGGGACTATCTGCTCGCGGATGACCAGGTGCCGGAGGAACTCGACCTTCTCAAGGCCCTGCACGAGAACGCGGCAGTCCGAATCCGCTATCCCGAGCTGAGCCACCGGACCGTGTGGCTCTCCCGCGAGCGGCTCAAGCGCGCGGGCCGGGTCCACGTGTGGGTGGCTGGGCCCGGTCGATACTGCGTCCAAGTAGCCGAGCAGGCCGAGACGAGGGTGACACTTGAATCCCTGCCGGCGACGATCGCGGCGGTGGTGAACCTGCTCGGCTGAGTTGGTGAGAGGGGGCGGGGGCGATGAGTCGGGTTCGCTTGGTCCGTGCGAATGTCAGACGAGATAGTGCGCCGGTGTTCGTCCGCGGCCGACTCCCGGGGTTCAGTCGTCGGAGCGTAGCTGGCGCAGGATGAGGAAACGGTCGTTGAGGATCTCGACGGCTTCCGAGATGGAGCAGGCGAGCTGCTCGCGGATCGTTTTGACCGCGTAGATGTTCTGCCCGGCTCGGATGTGTTCGTCGATGCTGGCGCGCAGATCCGTGTTGGTGGGATCGGTGGCGGTGAGGATCTCCAGGCGCGTTCGCATCCGCGCGACGGTGTCGAGGATGCGGGTGCGGGTCGGCTTGATTGCCGAGCCGGCCTTATCGTCGTGGTCGGTGATGCCCAGAATTGCACAGAGCGCTGCCTGCAGTTCGACGGCCGGGTCGGTGGCAGGTATGGCGGGCAGGTCGGGTACTTCCGGCTCATCGGCAGCTGCGATGGGTCGCTCGGCTGCGGCCAGGACTGTCCACTCAGGGGTCTGCGGGTAGTGGGAGCCGGGCGGGGCCTGGAAGACGGCGCT
Source organism: Actinospica durhamensis (assembly GCF_018139695.1). Classification (GTDB taxonomy): domain Bacteria; phylum Actinomycetota; class Actinomycetes; order Streptomycetales; family Catenulisporaceae; genus Actinospica; species Actinospica durhamensis. The sequence continues at coordinate 28,879 of NZ_JAGSOG010000030.1, forward strand.
GATCACACCCTCCTCGATGACGAGCGCGAACCCGGGCCGGTCGTCGTCATCGCCGCAGCCGGGGCATGGAGTTTCGGCGTAGCAGGGGCACCAGACGCGTGGCGCGTCTGGATCACCTTCGTGAGGGCCGCTGGTGGCACCCCACTGCAGTCGGTCTCCGACCTGGTAGTGGTGCATGCCCTTCGCGCCGTAGTGCAGCTGAAGGTCGCGTGCGGACACGAGGCCGCAGACGCGGCAGGCGACCGGGGCCGTGACGATGTTGTAGAGGCCCATCAGCTCGGCACCGGTCCCATTCTCGTCGCCTCGATGGGGCGCAGGTACGCGAAGTCGTTCACGGCGACCCGGTGGAGCGGTCCCGCGCTGCGCAGTACGACGTCGAGGACGCGGTCGGGATCGGCTGCGTAGCAGTGGGCGAACCAGGCCATGTTCGCCTCGACGACGGCCCACTGCTGCGCGCCGGTGTCGGGGGACTCGATCAGGCCGACGTCCAGGACGAACGCGCTCGGGATCATGCCGGTGCCCATTCGGTCGGTGCCCATCCGTTCGGCGGTCAACGCGGTCAACGAGGTCAACGAGGTCAACGAGGTCAACACGGTCGAGTCGGTCCTCGGCGGGGGCAGGAGCGCGGCGAAGAACTCTCGTACGGCCTGCTCGTTCGGGTCGCCTGTCAGTGGTGCCGGGTCGAGGCGGCCGTAGACCGCGTAGCGGCTGCCGGTGACGATCTCGCCGTCGAGCACGAACAGCCGGTACTCGACCGCGAACGTGACGACCTCACTGATCAGCACCGCGGTTTCCGGGGTCAGCTCGTTGCCGGTCCGCGGCAGCCGGGTGCCGTCCGCGTAGACGGCGGCGGGAAGCGACTTCTCGCGCGGCGGCTTGACGAAGGCGGGACGGGTCAGCCGCCAGGCGTCCGCGAGCGTGGACAGCGCGATCTCGCGGCCGAGGAAACGGTGTGGCAGGAGCGTGAGCCATTCGTCCAGTGGCTCGAGCAGGCCGATCTTCAGTTCCCGCACGGCCCGCAGCGCTGCCCGTGGGCCGCCGTACCAGTACACGTCGCGGCCGGCGAGGGTCTGGAGTTCGGCCGGGTCGGTCAGTTCGTGTACGGCCAGCCCACGGCGCGCCGCGGCTTCGGCCAGTAGCGTGGTCGTGCTCGTGGGCTGGGCGGAGACCAGTAGTGCAGAACCCTGTGACAGCGCCGCGGGGTTCGGCGACAGAGCTTCCGATCGGCCGGTGGGCGGGCAGGTGTCATCGCCGCACCCGTGAACGTGGCGGTGGTAGAGATGCCCGGCCCAATACGACGGAAGCTCGTGGGTGTGAAGCTCGCTGTAGGGGCTGTGGAGATCCTCGTCGGTCACGAAGGACTCGACGATCGATCTGGCATGCTCGGGTTCGAGATGCCACCTCGCCCACAAGTCGAACGCGACCTCGTGGAGGTGCTCGTCGAGCTCGGCGGGGGCGTCGAGGTCCAGCCGCAGCGGAAACATGCACGCATCTTGGCAGGCCGGTTGGGGATGGGACTATCGATTTAGCTTTGCGGATCAGCCGGCGTCGACGAGGGCGGCCAGGTCGAGCTCGTCGCCGCTGACCTCGGCGAGCCAGGCGTCGTGGACGTACTCGAAGTCGTACGTTTCGGTGTCGAGCACGCCGATGCTGCCGGCCTTGATCTGTTGCCGCGGATTGACCGGCTCGGAGGTTCTGTGGTTGGTCTTGGCACCCACCAGGTCGGCGAGCGTGTAGGAGAGTGTCGATCCGTAGCGGCGAGGGCCGTTTTCATGGTGGTAGTGGCCGCCGACGTGCAGGCGCGGTTGCAGGTGTTCGATGAGCCGGGAGAGTTTGGGCGAGCCGCGCAGGATGCCGCGGTATTCGGAAAGGCCGTGCGGGCCGTCGTGCGTGACCAGGATGTCGACGCTGCCCGGTTCCGCGGCGAGGAACGTTTCGTACGCCGCCCGGTCGTAGTCCATCGCGTCCGACTCGATGCGTCCGAGGAAGGCCGTGCGTTGGCCGGCCACCTCGATGACGTTCCCGCACGCGACGTGGCGGTAAGCGCCGAGCGGATCCACCGGTGTCACGGCGGCGGCAGCAGCCTGATGTAGCGCGGCCAGCCAGTCGTGGTCCTCGTGGTTGCCGCTGACGTACAGGAACGCCGGCACCTGTTCGAGGGCCGATCGCACGCCCTCGGCCAGTTGTGGTGAGGGATCGAGCAGCCGGAAGAAGTCGCCCTCCGCCGGGTTGCCCACGATGAATCTCCGCGTGGCGTCGTCCAGCCGCTCCGGCGACGGGAACGACCCCAGATCACCGACCTGGATCAGCGCGTCGAGCCGGATTCCCCGGCGCTTGCGCAGCATGACGGCCGCACCGAGCGCGTGCACCACCCGTCCGTGCACATCGCCGAAGAACGCGACCTTCATCGCCGTAGCCCCCATCGCGGTGAAACCGTCCGGACCCCACCGGTGCCCGGACGTGGCCGCCGCGGCCCGCCCGGGTAGTTCGTGACCCTGACCGGACTCGAACCGGCGTCACCTCGCTGAACACGTCAGGATAGGTGGGGAGGCGCGCCAACCACTGCGCTACAGGGCCCTGTTAAGGCACGGATCCTACCACCCGCAGACGTGTGCCGCGCCAGGGTGGCCGTCGCGGGTAGACACGGATGTATGTGGCTTGATTTGTGGTGACGGGGCGCGAGATGAACGGCGCCGTGGGGAGGACGGGGCATGGGGACCCTTCGCGGACTCGGCCGGCGTTTCGGGTCTCGCGTGGCTCGACGGCCAGTGCCGCGGGATTGCCGTGGGCCAGAGCATTCCGGTGAAGTACCTCGCCGCCGACCCGACGCGGATCGCGGCGGTAGGGACGCTGAGCCTGGTGAAGATCCTGGTTCCGGCGCTCGCGGAGACGCTCGGCGGGCTGGTCTTCTTGTCTTTGAGCGTGCTCGGGGTGCTCGACGGCCTGGGCAGGCTCGAGCCGTGGGCGGCCCGGCGGCGAGGTCGTAGCCGGGCGCGCTGAGCCGGAGTTGCCACGGTGCGCAGCGGGGGACAGGTCGGGACTGGTCGATTCTCGATTCTCGATTTTCGATTCTCAGTGCTCGGTTCCGGAACCGAGCCAGTCCCTTGACGTTCGTTGTTCGCGACCACATACTCCAGACCACTGCTCATGAAGCTCAGCTGAGAGGCTCGCAACCATCTGGTAACACCTCCCTCGTGGACGGCCTCAGGTTTCGATCCCCTGGCACACCCACTGCCATGGCGGGTCCCACGGTCAAGAGTCGGAGACGAGTAACGACCCGGGATCCGGCGGAACCGGTCAGCGGCAGGTAAGGCAGCCCCGAACTCAGGTAAGCAACTCAGGTAAGCAATTCAGCTAAGCAGCGAAGGTAAGTACCCTGACACCGGCTGCGGCGGCTCCGGGACCCGCGGGTCCGGCGTCCGCCGGCGCAGCCGGTTCCGACCACCACTGGAGCCTTCTGTCATGTTCTCGCCCGTCGCCCATCGCAGCCGGTCGCGCGCCCGGCGCCGCGCACCCGTCCTCACGGTGGTGCTCGCGCTGCTCGCGGGTCTGCTCGCAGTGGGATTCCAACGGACCGCCCTGGCCGATACGGCGCCCGACACGAACATAGCCCTGGGCGCCGAAGCCACCGCCTCGTCGGTGGAGTCGGCCGACACCCCGGCCTCCGCGGCCGTCGACGGCGATGCCACCACACGCTGGTCCTCCGCCTGGAGCGATCCGCAGTGGCTGCAGGTCGACCTGGGCGCCGACGCGGCGATCAGCGGGTTCTCCATCCAGTGGGAGGCCGCGTTCGCGACCGCCTACAACATCGAGGTCTCCGACGACGCGACGACGTGGACGCAGGTCTACGCGACCACCTCGGGCGCGGGCGGTACGGAGTCCATCACGGTGCCGTCCGGTACGGCCGGGCGCTACGTGCGGCTGACCGGTACCGCGCGCACCACCATCAGCGGCGCGCAGTACGGATATTCGATCTATGAGTTCCAGGTGCTCGGGCACTTCACGCAGGAGGCCGTGAGCACCGGTACCGACGCCGTCAGCCTGCAACAGGGCTCGTCCATCGACCTGCCGGTGCAGCTGAACATGGCCTCCACCACGCCGGTCACCGTGGACTATGCGACCTCGGACGGCAGCGCGATCGCAGGCACCGACTACACCACCGCGGCCGGCACGCTGACGTTCGCCCCCGGTCAGACCTCGCAGACGATCCACCTCACGGCGCTGGCCGACCCGCTGAACGGGCCGACCAAGACCTTCAGCGTGACGCTGGCGAACGCGGGTCCGTCCGGGACCTCGGTCGGCCCGCGCGCGACCACGACCATCAGCATCCTGAACGACAACCCGGTGCCGACCGACGGCGCGGTGCAGACGATCGAGGGCTTCGACGGCACCATCCCGTTCAGCACCGGCAACCCGGGCCTGTTCACCTTCGGCTCGGACGCCGCCTCCAATCCCACGCTGACCCAGGTGCCGGCGCCCGACGTGCCGGGCGCGGCGAGCGGCAACCAGGCGTTGCAGGTCGCGTACCAGGTCGCCGGCTACGGCGGCTTCTCGGACGACTTCGCCACCGCGCAGGACTGGAGCGCCTACGACGGCTTCAGCTTCTGGGTCAAGGGCACCGGCTCGGGCCAGAACATCGAGTTCGAAGTGAAGATGGGCGGCACCGACGGCGAGCACGCCGAGCTGTGGCAGTCCTTCTTCACCGACGACGTCAACGGCTGGAAGAAGGTGCAGGTCGGCTTCGCGAACCTGAAGAAGCGGGCGGACTACCAGCCCTCCGGCGCGCCGGACGACGCCCAGATCTCGCTGACCAGCATGTGGGGCTTCGCGGTCAACCTGCCGGCAAACTCGAGCAACACGCTGGAGTTCGACGACGTGCAGGTTTATCAGTCACTGCAGACCCTGCAGGACTTCGAGGGCGCGAGCCCGATCACCGACACCAACGGCGCGCTGGCGAACACCGGGGTGTTCTCCTGGGGCGGCGACACGAGCAGCACTCCGACGCTGAGCATCGCCCAGCTCGACCGGCCCGGCGTGACGGACAACCACGTGCTGCGCGGCACCTGGACCGATGACAGCAGCTACGGCGGCATCAGCTACGACCTGGCCACGACCGCGCCCGAGGACTGGAGTTCGTACGCCGGCATCGAGTTCTGGTTCTACGGCCACAACCCGAGCAACGACGCGGTACCCGGCTCCGGGCCCCAGTACGAGTTCGAAGTGAAGATGGGCGGCGCCGACGGCGAGCACGCCGAGCTGTGGCAGACCTTCTTCACCGACGACTGGCAGGGCTGGCACCTGATCCAGATCCCGTTCGCCTCGCTCAAGCACCGCTCCGACTACCAGCCCTCCGGTGCGCCCACGAACACCTCCCTCGATCTGACCGAGATGCGCGGCTTCGCGCTCACCGAGCCCGCGGGTACGACCAACGGTGAGTTCGACGTCGACCAGTTCGCGATCTACGGAATCAACACCGGAACCCTGGGCGCGCATGTGAGCACCGCGCAGGCGGTCTACGCGGTCGACCCCGGTGGCACCGCCACGGTCGGGGTCACGCTGACCACCGACGGCGGCAAGGCGCTCGACCACGACGTGACCGTCGGCTACGCACTCGGCGGCGACAGCGCCACCGCGTCGGCGGGCACCGACTACACCGACACCAGCGGCACCCTCACCTTCCCCTCCGGGTCGGCCTCGGGCAGCACGCAGTCGTTCACCGTGCAGACGCTGCCGAACACACCCGCGTCCACGGCCAAGACGATCCCGATCCAGCTGACGCCGACCGGCGCCGACGTGACCGCGGACGACCCGGTCGTGGTGATCAACGCGCACGGCCTGCCGTATCTGGACTCCTCCCTGCCGATCGCCACGCGGGTGGCGGACCTGCTCTCGCGGATGACGCTGGCGGACAAGATCGGCCAGATGACGCAGGCGGAGCGCGGGGACCTGGTGCACCAGTCGGACATCACCACCGCCGCGCTCGGCTCGGTGCTCAGCGGCGGCGGTTCGACACCGACCCCGAACACGCCGGCCGCGTGGGCCGACATGATCGACGCCTTCCAGGCGCGGGCGCAGGCCACCCCGTTGCAGATCCCGTTGATCTACGGCGAGGATTCCGTGCACGGAGACAACAATCTGGTGGGTGCGACGGTCTTCCCGCAGAACATCGGGCTGGGCGCGACCCGTGACCCGGCACTGGTGGAGCAGGACGGCGAGATCACCGCGACCGAGACCCGGGCCACCGGCGTCACGTGGACGTTCGCGCCGTGTGTGTGCGTGGCGCGGGACGAGCGCTGGGGCCGGACCTACGAGTCCTTCGGCGAGGATCCGGCGCTGGTCGACCAGATGGAGACCATCATCGACGGGCTCCAGGGCGACGGCGCGCTGAGCAAGGACACCAGCGTGCTGGCCACCGCCAAGCACTTCGCCGGCGACGGCGGCACGACGTACGGCTCCTCCACCACGGGCACGTACGAGCTCGACCAGGGCGTCACGACGGTGACCCAGAACCAGTTGCAGGCGCTGTACCTCGAGCCGTTCCAGACGGCGGTGCAGCAGCACGGGGTCGGCGCGGTCATGCCGTCGTACTCGAGCCTGCAGATCGTCGGCCAGGACACGGCCCCGATCAAGATGAGCGCCCGCGCCGACATGATCACCGGGGTGCTCAAGCAGCAGTACGGCTTCACCGGCTTCGTGATCAGCGACTGGCAGGCCATCAACCAGCTCGGCCCTGACTACGAGACCGACATCGAGACCGCGATCAACGCGGGCCTCGACATGATCATGGTCCCGGATCAGTACACCACCTTCGAGAGCGATCTGACCGACCTGGTGAACAAGGGCCTGGTCGCCGAGTCGCGGATCGACGACGCGGTCAGCCGGATCCTGACGCAGAAGTTCCGGCTCGGCCTGTTCGAGCAGCCGTACGCGGACCGGACCAACGCCTCGACGATCGGCGACGCGGCGCACCGGGCCGTGGCGCGGCAGGCGGCGGCCGAGTCGCAGGTGCTGCTGAAGAACGCGGTCTCGACCACCGGCGGCACCGCGGCGCTCCCGCTGTCCCCGACCGCGAACATCTATGTGGCCGGCAGCAACGCCGACAACCTGGGCAACCAGCTCGGCGGCTGGACCGTGACGTGGCAGGGCGGCTCCGGGAACACCGACGTCGGCACCACGATCCTGCAGGGTATGCAGCAGGACGCGCCGAACGCGCAGATCACCTACTCCGCGGACGCGTCGGCACCGATGACGGGTTCTGATGTCGGGGTGGTGGTCGTCGGCGAGACCCCGTACGCGGAAGGCGTGGGCGACGTCGGCAACGGCGGCCGCACGGTCGACCTGTCGGCGGCGGACAAGGCGGCGGTGGACAAGGTCTGCGCGGCGATGAAGTGCGTCGTGCTGATCGTGTCCGGGCGGCCGATGAACATCGGGCCGATCCAGTCCGAGGCGAATGCGATCGTGGAGTCCTGGCTGCCGGGCAGCGAGGGCGAGGGCGTGGCGGACACGCTGTTCGGCATCACGCCGTTCACCGGCCGCCTGCCCGACACGTGGGCCAAGCAGGTCGACACCACGACCACCCCGGTCGACGTCGGCATCCCGACCACGACCGGCACGTACGACCCGCTGTATCCGTACGGCTGGGGACTGCGCACCGACTCGGAGCGGACCCGGATCACCACGGTCCGCGACGCGCTGGCCAAGCAGTCCGGCCCGATCGCGAAGCTCGACGCGACCTTCCTGACAGCGCTGCTGAACGGCAACGGCAACTGGAACGCCGACGGTTCGCTGGCCCACACCGGCGCCGCGCTGGCCCTGATCGCGGTGGCCAGTCCGGCCGTCGACGGGACCTCTCAGGCTACTGAGGCGAACGCGAACCTGCTGGTGTCGGTCGTGCGCGACATCGCGCAGAACGCGATCGTCGCGGGCGGCTCGACGGCGATGACCCGTACCGCAGCGCTGACGGCCGATGCCGAGCACGCCTTGATGAGCGGCGACGCGACCACCGCGATCCTGAAGCTCACCGCGGCGTACCTGAAGGTCACGGCGCTGAAGTAGGCCGCTGAAGTAGGTCGTTGAAGTAGCAAGGGCCAGGGGCGGCGTCCTGCGGGGCGCCGCCCTTCGGCATTCCTCATTGCCCGCCGATGCGGCCGTCTTCGATGAGCAGCACCTCGTCGGCGAAGTCGGCCACGCGGCGGTCGTGGGAGCTGACGATCATGGCCGTGTTCTCGCTGTCCGCGATCTCGCGCAGCAGCGCCAGGATCTGCAGGCCCTGGGCGGTGTCCAGGTGGCCGGTCGGCTCGTCCGCGATGAGCAGTTGCGGTCCTTGGGCCAGGGCTCGGGCGATGCCGACGCGCTGCTGCTGGCCGCCGGAGAGCTCGGCCGGGCGGTGTTCGGCGTGCCCGGTGAGGCCGACCTGGTCCAGGACGCGGGCGACGCGCTCGCGGACCTCGGCCGCGTCGGTGCGGGCGATACGCAGCGGGATGCTCGCGTTCTCCGCCGCGGTCAGGTAGGGGATGAGGCCGAAGGACTGGAACACGAAGCCGACCGTGCCGCGCCGCAGCATGATGCGGTGGCGGTCGGAGAGCGCGCCGAGGTCGTGGCCGTTGATCCGGACCGTGCCCGAGGTCGGCAGGTCGAGGCCGCCGAGGATGTTGAGCAGGGTGGTCTTCCCCGAGCCCGATCGCCCCCGCACCGCGACCAGGCGCCCGGGCGCGACGTCGAGGCTGACCCCGCGCAGAGCGTGCACGGCGGTGCGGCCGTGCCCGAACTGACGGGTCAACGCGCGGGCCTCCAACAGGGCGGGTCGCGCGTCGCCGGCCAGCGCGGTGGGGGAGTCCGGGGAGGAGACGGTCACGGTCAGACCTCGGATTCGTGGGCGGGGGCGGCCTGCGCGGGGTCCTCGGACGGCCAGACACCGACGTGCCCGGGCTCGTGGGTGAGTTTGACCAGGTCTCGCAGGCCCAGCGGCTGGACGAACTCGGGCGGGAGCTGGACCCGGCCGGCCCGGTCGATCACCGCGTATTCGAAGGACTCGTGCTCGGCGGCCTCGGCGTCCGGGTCCGCGGCGGCGGCCCGCCCGGCGCCCGGCCGCAGCGTCTCGGTGGCGATGCGCCCGTCCCGGATCGCCACGGTCCGCCGGACCTGGCCGGACACGCCTTCGTCGTGCGTCACGATCAGGGTCGTGACGTTGTGCTCGGTGCTGGCCGTGCGCAGAGCGCCGAGTACCGTGCGGGCCGAGTCCGAGTCCAGTTCCCCGGTCGGCTCGTCGGCCAGCAGCACGGCCGGGGAGTTCGCCAGCGCCACCGCGATGGCCACGCGCTGCTGTTCACCGCCGGAGAGCTTGCTCGGCACACGGTCGCGGCAGTACTGCACCCCCATCGTCTCGAGCAGATCCAGCGCGCGGGTCCGACGGGCGCGGCGGCCGGTGCCGAGGTACGTCTGGGGCAGTGCCACGTTCTCCAGCGCCGTCAGGTGCGGCAGCAGATTGCGCGGCGGGCTCTGCCATACGAAGCCGATCGTCTCGCGGCGGTAGGCCAGCAGCTCCCGCTTGGTGAGCCCGGCCAGTTCCCGCCCCGCCACCTTGACCGATCCGGCGGAGGGCGCGTCGAGGCCGGAGAGGATCCCGAGCAGGGTGGACTTCCCGCTCCCGGAGGCACCGACCAGCGCGATGAACTCGCCCTGCTCGACCCGCAGATCAAGGCCCTGTAGGGCCTGCACCTCGAGCTTCCCGCTCCGGTAGATGCGCACGAGCGACGAGCACTCGATCACGCTCCGGCCGTCCTGCTCGGACATGACAGGCTCCTTCACCATCGTCGGTCCTCACGCCCCCTCGGCCTGGTCGCCGAGGCGCAGCGTGCCCGTGACACCCCGGCGAGCCGCGGCCGCGGCAGCCATTCCGGCCCCCAGCGCGAGCGCGATCACCGCGATCAGCGGCAGCGCCAGCACCGCCGTGCCCACTTGCGCATCCGCGCCTCCGAGTGCCTGGGACAGCGCCGGTCGGACGCTCCACAGCAGCGGTGCCGCCGAGACCGTCCCGCCCACCGCGGCGAAGACGATCGGGCCGAGCAGTTCGACCACGGCCACCGCGCGCGCCTGACCTGCCGTCAGGCCCATCGTGGTGAGCCGGGCCACCACGGTCCGGCGTTCCTTCGCCTCGAGCGCGGTGGCCAGGGCGACCACCAGGCAGCCGGTCGCCACGGCCATCACGGCGAGCAGGGACAGATAGCCGGCAGTCGCGTTGACCAGCGCGTCCGGGCCGGATTGGGCCGGGAGTGAGAACGTGCTGGTCCCGCTGTAGGCGGAGACCCGGTAGATCTGCTGCGCGGCGGCCGCGGCGGCTCCCTCGGCGCCACCGGCCCGCCGAAGCGCCAGAGTCAGGTCGGCGGTGGCCAGAGCCAGCGTGAGGATGAGCACGGTCACCGCGGCCGGCGCCGGGGTGCGGGCGGTGCGAGCCAGGCCGAGCAGGCCGATGGCACCGGTGCGGCGGTCGGCCGCGCGGAGCAGGGCGCGCAGCAGGAGCGGCCCGAGGTTCAGGATCACCAGGGCGACCAGGACCGCGGAGAGCACGGGTGCTGCCGCGGTGAACAGGTCGATGCCACCGCCCGCCGAGAAGCCGGTGGAGCGGGCTTCGGCCAGGCCCAGAAAGCACAGCAGGATGAGCGCCCCCTGGACTACGATCCGCCGCGCTGCCACGTTCCTGCCCGCGCTCGCGGCTCCACGCCGCGCGGCCGCGGATGGACGATGCCGCAGTCGCAGCGCGGTCAACGCGGCGGGGCCGGCCACCGCGATGACCGGGAGCAGCAGTTCGTACTTCCACAGCGCCGACGGCGAGCGGCCAGGGATCAGTGCGGCGATGAAGGCGGCCGCGGCGCACAGCGGTACCACTGTGAACGCCGAGTCCCGAGCGGCGCCTCCGGCCAGCTTCCACAGCGGCGCGCCCCGGGCCCGCAGCACCGCGTTCTGCGCGGCCTCGCGGTCCACGGTGCCGCGGGCGGCCATCAGCAACGCGATCAGCCCGATCAGCGCGAGGCCGACCCCGGGCATGGCCGTCTCCAGCTGTCCGGCCTGCTGCTCCGCGTCGAACTGGGCCAGGGTCGCCACGAGCGGGGTCGTGAACGTCATGTCCGAGCCGATGAAGCTGTTCGAGTCGAGATCGGAGGTGGCCTCGGTCAGCGCCGAGTCGATCGCGGTGATCAGCCCGTCCACCTGTCCGGCCTTGACCGAAGCGGTCTGCAGGGGGACATGTGTCACCATGTTAAGGCCCTGAGAGGCGAACGGCTGGAGCGCTGCCAGATAAGCCAGTTCGTCCTGCCCGAGGAGTCCGCCGCCGAGCACGTAGGGGGTCGAGCCCTTCACCCGCACCGGCTGCTGGGAGACGTCAGTAGGCTGATCCTGCCAGTACGCGCTGTCCGGGTCGATGGGCTGGTAGGCGCCGGTCACCACCATCACGATCGGCGGCGGAGGCACACTGCCGCCACTGCGCGCCATGAACGGCGAGCCGACGTGCAGACCGAGCGCGGTGAGCTCGGACTCGGGCAGCGCCACCTCCACGCTGAACAGTCCCGAACGCAGCAGTTTGACGGCCTTGGGCCACCGGCCGGCGGTCAGCCGGGCGTGTTGGGCGTAGTCGCCCAGGTAGCCGATCTGGATCTCGGGCTCGCCGGAGTAGACCGCCACGAACTGGGTCGTGTACTTGCCCACGTAGTACGTCGGGGAGCCCAGACTGGTCCACGCGGCCGAGGCAGGCGCGAGCGGGACGCCGGCGGAAGCCCGAGCCACCGCCGTGTACGCGTCCTGGGCGTTGCCGTCGAGCGCCACGGCGATCTCGTCGCCCTGGATCGCGTCCGGCGTACTGATGCCGGAGCTCTGCGCGACGTACTGGTCGAAGTCGGTGCTCGCGGTGATCTCGCGCGCGGAGGCGGGCAGGCTGCTCAGCATCGTCTGCAACGCGCGGTCGCGGGCGGCCAGATCCGTGCGCACGCCGGTCGCGGAGGCCAGCAGGAAGCAGGCGGTGAGCACCGCGAGCACGAGGCCGGCCGGGCGCCGCCACGCGTGCGCGACCGGGCGTATCAGGCTTCGGAGGCTGTCCATGGCCTAAGCTCCCGATCGTGAGACGGCTGCGGGATCTCGCCGGCGGGCGGAGGCGGCCAGCGCCGCGGCGGCCGTGCACAGCGTGATCACGGCCAAGGCTGCGGCGCTCCAGCTCAAGGCGTAGAGCGTGATGGGCGAGGGCACCGGAGTCGTCGCGGCTGGAGAGAGGATGAACTCGGGTACCAGCAGCCGCGCCAGCAGGATGCCGAGCGCGACGCCGAGCAGCGCCGCCGGTCCGGCGACGGCGGTGTGCAGGGCGCAACCGAGGGCCGCGCGCTGCCTACGGGTCAGGCCGAGCGCGCACAAGACCGTGTCGCGGGCCGTGGACTCCCGCGCCGAGGAGGAGAGCGAGACGAGCAGGCCGAGCAGCGCGAGCAGGGTCAGACCGACCGCGCCGACGGCCGAGACCCGCTGCGGGATCGCGGCCATGGGGTCGTTGATCAACGAGGTCTGAGTCTGGGCGGTACTCACCGCCACGGCGCCGGTCGGCAGATTCGGCGGAATCGCCCCGTCCGCGGTGTGGAGCCACCAGGTGGAGGCGGCCGGGAGGGGATCGTTGAGCAGGAGGGCCTGGTCAGACAGTTCGCCGAGATCGACGACGAGCGCCGGTGTGGCGGATCCGCCCTGGCCGAGGCCCGGGAAGTCCTCGACCACCGCGGCGATCCGTACCTGCACCGCGACCTGGTCGATCTGCACCTCCACCACGGAACCGACGGCCTGCTGACTCGCCTTCAGGTAAGCGGCGGTCGCGATGCCCGGCACGGCCGTGTCGGTGCTGCCCGCGTCGAGTGTGACCGTGCAGGGCGACGGGGAACCGAACCCCCTGCCGGACGCGAACGACGTGTGGATGCCGGCCGCACCGCCCGTTCGGCCGATGATCGAGGCCGGTGTGGCCGGACCGCCGAACGGCGGGCCACAGCCGATCAAGAGGTCCTGCGGGTTCCAGTTCGTGCCCGACGTCCACGTCTCCATCGCTGCGGCCGCACCCTGGACCGGGATGAACTGCGCGGCTGCCGACTGCCGAACGGCTACGGCGTTGACCGCCAGAGACCCGTCGATCGCGTCGACGCCCGGAAGCTGATAGTCGAGGGAGATGCCGATCAGTCGGACCGGATACGCGATTCCGGAAGCGTCCGGCGCCAGCGTCGCTTGGAGGGTGTGGTCCCGGCCGTCCGTCGGCAGTGTTCCTGCGCTGAGCGTGTAGGCGGTGCCTGTGGCGTCCTCGATAGTCAAGGCCACGGAGGTGCCGGTGAGCTTCGACGCACTCAGCCGGGCCGTGATGCCGATTCCGGTCGGGTGACCGGGCAACGGCAGACCCGGTTCAGTGGACGGCATGATCGCGGCCCACAACTTCGCGAGGCCGCGGTCGGCCTGGTCCGGCCGCAGGGTGACCGTCTGGGCCGCCGCCGCGGCGTCGAGGCCCACGACCGTCGGCCCCTGAGCCGAGGTGGACGTGTACACGGGAGTGGCCGAGCGTACTCCGGGCGCACGGGCGAGTATTCCGGCCTGGCCCAGAGTCTGGGGCTGAGCGAGGTTCACCGCGACGTCCGCGCCGACCTGGAATCCGGCCTGGTCGTGGGCCGAGCGCTGCCAGGTGGAGTGCTGGGCGGCGGCGAATCCGCAGCCTGCGACAGCGGCGACGCACAGCAGCGCCGGCACGAGATGCCGGCGCGGTGTACGGGCCAGTTCCCATGCGGCCAGCCGCAGCGGCAGTATCCCGGCCCGACCGGCGGCGCGCTCGCTCATGAGGGCGGCCACGGTGATCAACCGTCCGCAGGCCGCTGCCCCGGCCGCGGCGGTCAGCGCCGGGGCGCACGCGACGATCAGCACGACGCCAGAGCCCTGTCCCGCGGTCAGCCCGGTGTTCGTGGCCTGCCACAGCGCGACGGCGGCCAGAGCGACCAGGGCCACGTCGACGCCGGCCAGGGCCAGGCCGGAGACGGCATCCTGGCGCCCGGACGCGGCGGCGACCCGCGATGGCAGGGCCGCGCGGGCGGCACGCGTGAGGAGGATCACCGCGGCCAGAGCCGCCGTGCACAGGCCGGCCACCCAGTCGACGCCGGGCAGCCCGAAGCCGAGCGCGCCGCCGGAAGGCGTGATCGGCGGCACGCGCAGCAGCAGCCTGCCGACGAGTGGCCCCTGCGCGAACACGCCGACCGCCGCGGCCGGCACCAGCAACACCGCGTCGGGCAGATAGCCGAGGGCCGGCTTCCAGGCCGGCGCGCCGCGCGAACGCATCAGTGCCGTGTGGGCCGCACCGCGGGCGACGAGACCCTCCGCCGCCGCGGCCATGGCCAGACCGGCCAGCAGACCGAGCAGGCACGTCGCGGCCAGCAGCTCGCCCCGGCCGACCGTCACCCGCGAGGCCACCTGGCCGAGCTCCTGGTTCAGCGCCAGATCGGTGATGGCGAAGCCCTGGCTCGGGGAGATGCGCTGGTCGTCCGAGATGGACTGCACGGCCGCCTGTATCGCACCGACATCGGGTGAGCCGTTCGGCACCAGCGTCCACGCCGAGGCCGTGACCGGCACCGCGCCGGAGGTGAACGACGAGCCGTCCGCCACCAGCGGCCCGTAGAGTCCGGCGGACGCGGCGGCGAAGGACACGCCGCTCAGCCCGGCCGCGTCCCAGGCCAGGCCGGCCTGGTCCCGGGCAGAGTTCAGGTAGCGGAATTCGCCGACGATCTGAAAGGTCGTCGGCGGCAGATTCACGCTGTAGGCCAGGGTGAGGCTCTGGCCCAGGTGAAGCCCCATCAGCTCGGCCGCGGCGCTCGGCACCGCGACCGGCACCGCGGATCCGTGTGCGCCGGCGACGACGGCCGGGCCCGGCCATGCACCCTGGGTGAGCTGGGCGTGGATCCGGACAGCCGGTTCCGACACCACGTAGGTCTGCCGCGAGGAGCCGTCCGCGGTGGTGCGCCCGGGCAGCGTGTAGAGCTCTGAGGAGAGGGTCTGCTCGACGGAGAAGACGCCCGGGGCGTCCCGGGCCACCGCCGCGCGCACGACCGCGTCGGTCTGCGCGGCGGACTGCGGCTTCGCCGCGCCGCTCCCGATCACCAGGGAGTCGGCGGGTGAGCCGGCCAGATCCGCCCGCGCGCCGAGCGGAAGCGCCACCGTCCACGCGGTGGCGGCGAGCGCGGCGAAGCCGGCGGTGAGCGCGACGGTGGCCGACACGGCCGCCAGCGCCGCCGCGCGCGAGCGCAGAGCACGTATCAGTGATGCCATATCAAGCCTGCTCGACGTCCCTCATCGCGCGGTCTGCCAGGGAGATCCATGATGTACCGAGAGTAGGGCCGACGACTTCACAACGCAAGACCATGATTCAGTCGCTGCATGATTTTTCTGTAGCGCGGAAATCTCGAGACGAGTCGCCGCAAGTTCCTGGGCTCCGTCCAGGGCCGAGGAACCGCGAGGTGCTCGTCATCGGATGTTCCGGAGGACGTCATGAGCGCGACGAGGTCTACGATGGCGGCACCCCGCCGTGGGCCTCGAACACTGGCGCCCACTGTCGACATACGCACCCGCAGCCGGGCGTGGAGCTGCTACCTCTTCGGGGCCGGAACCTCGACACGTGAGGGAGATCCGTGATGGCCACAGGAATCATCTTCTACGGGTACTGCTGGGAGCAGAGCAATGACCCGCCCCCCTTCGACCTCGACGCCGTGCTCGAGTGGGAGAGCGAGCACGTGCGAATAGAGCTCGCCGCACTGGGGTTCACGTTCGAGAACTACATGGCGTACTCCGCGCGGATTGCCGAACCCGGAGGCACGGAGGCGTACGGCGTGTACGCAAACGGTCGGCGAGTGGCTCAGGAGGCCATTGAGCGGGAGTTGGGCGCCAGTATGAGTTTCCACGGTTCCTCGGACTACCCCACTCCCTATCTACGCGCGTTCGGCGCCAAGCTCTGGTACACCAGCGGGGCCGCCCCCATCGATCTGGCGATCCTGAACTCCGTGGACCCGGCGTGGAAAACAGCCCTCGACCGATACCTGGCGATTCACGGCATCGAACCGCCTGAGAGCACCAACCAGCCAGGATGGTGGGTCACCGTCAATGACGAAATCTAGGGCCGTATCGGTCATCCGGCGCGATCGGACTCAAGGGAGGCACCGGGACCGTCGACCGTCACTGACCGAGCTGGTGGTCTCCGGCCAGCAGTTGCGCGGCGCCGAGTAGTTCCGCGTCCTTGCCCAGTTCGCTGGGGACGATGCGGACGTGTTCGGCGACGGTGGGGTGGGTGTGGCTGCGCAGGGCCTGTTCGAGTCCCTCGAGCAGGTGCGGGCCCGCTTCCACCAGGCCGCCTCCGACGATGACGGCGGCCGGGTCGATCACGCTGCACAGGTTGCCGAGGGTGCGCCCGATCAGGCGGCCGGTCTCGATCAGTGCTTTGCGGGTCGCGGTGTCGTTGCCCAGGCCGAGGCGGATGACGTCTTGGAGTGTGAGCGGGCCGTGGATCGGGCGCAGCATGGCGGCTACCGCGCGGGAGGTGACGAGGGGGGAGAGGCAGCCTTGGCCGCCGCAGTAGCACAGCGGGCCGAAGTCGCGTACGCGGACGTGTCCGATCTCGCCGACGTGTCCGCTCGCGCCGCGGTACAGCTCGCCGTCCAGGACCAGCGCCGCGCCCAGTCCGTGGTGGATGCGGAGGTAGATGAAGTCGTCGATGCCGCGGCCGGCTCCGTGGCGCAGTTCCCCGAGGGCGGCCAGGTTCGCGTCGTTCTCCGCCGTGGCCGGGCGCCCGAGTGCCCGGCCGAATTCCGCGCCCGGGTTGAATCCGGCCCAGCCGCGGTGCACCGCCTCAGAGCCCAGATCCCCGGTCCCGGGGGTCAGCGGCGCGGGGATGGCGACGGCCGCGCCCGCGGTCTGGGACGGTTCGAGCCCTGCGTCGTCCAGGAGCTTGCGGGCCACGGCGGCCGCGGCGCGCAGCGACTCCTGGGGTGAGGGCCAGCCGGTGAAGGCCTCGCTCCTGATCTCGCTCAGCGTGCCGCCTGCGTCGGTGAGGGCGACGTTCGCGCCGAATGCCGAGCAGGAGGCGACGAGATAGAGCGCGCGCGGCTGGAGCAGGTGGTAGCGCTGGGCCGGGCGCCCCGCCCCCAGGCGCGGGGTGTCAGTCTCCTGGTTCAGGGCGACTTCGCCGTGCGCGAGCAGTTCGGCGAGCAGGTGGGCGAGCGTGGCGCGCGGCAGCGCGGTGTGCCGCTGCAGATCGGCTCGGGTGCACGCTCCGTGCGTTCGCAGTGTGTCCAGGATCGAGTTTCGGCGCAGCGCTTGCAGGCCGGTGCGGTCCTCAGGCATCGACGCTCTCCTCCCGTGCGGCCAGCAGGTCGCCGAGTGGGCTCGCGTCCAGGGCGGCGCCTATCGCTCCGAGGACGGCGGCGCGGGAACCGAGTGCGCTGACCATGACGGTGACCGCTTCCGCGACGGCCAGGTGTGTGTAGCGGTCGATCGATTCCCGCACGCCCTGGGCGATCAGCCCGGCGCCGTGGTCCATGTCGCCGCCGATCACGACGGCGGTCGGGTTGAGCGACTGGGCCAGTTCGGCCACGACCCGGCCGATGGTGCGTCCGGCGTCGGTCAGCACGCGCCGCACCACCTGGTCGGTCTCGGCGAGCTCGTCGATGCGGGCCACGGTCAGGGTCTCGCTGGAGCGGGTCTGGAGCATGCCGCGCAGTGCGCTCATGGACACCAGCGTCTCGAGGCAGCCGCGGTTGCCGCAGCGGCACAGCGCGCCGTCGACGTCCACCGGGATGTGGCCGATCTCGCCGGCGATGCCGAGTGCGCCGCGGTGAATCCGCCCGTTGAGTACCAGGCCGGCGCCGATTCCGCTGGAGACCTTGAGGAACAGCACGTCGCGCAGCCCGCGCGCCCCGCCGTAGCGCTGCTCGCCCAGTGCGCTGAGATTGGCGTCGTTGTCCACCCGGACCGGGATGCCCAGGCGTTCCTGGAGCTCCGCGGCCGGGGTGCGGTCGATCCAGCCGGGCAGGATGTTGCCGACCATCACCCGGCCGGTGGCGCGGTGGATCGGGGCCGGGAGTCCGAGCACGGCCGCGCGCGCGAGCCCGCGCTCCAGGCGCGCCTCGGTGAGCAGGGCGGAGACCAGGTCCGCGGCGGCGTCCAACGCGCGCTCCGCACTGGCGCCGACGTCCAACGCCAGGTGCTGCTCGGCCAGCACCTCGCCCGAGAGCGAGGCGAGTGCCGCGCGCACGTGGCTGTGCCCGAAGTCGATGCCGACCACGATTCCCGCGGTCTGCGCGAACGCCAGCAGCCGGCCCGGCCTGCCGGAGCCGCGTTGCGTGTGCGGGCTCGCCGGCAGTTCCTTGAGGATGCCGGCCGTCTGCAGTTCGGCGACGATGGCGGAGACCGTGGCCCGGGACAGTCCGGTGCTGCGCGCGAGCTCCACCCGGCTGACGGCCTGGGCGGCTCGGACCGCGGCGAGCACGCTCTCGCGGTGGTAGCGCGTGGCCCGGTTCGTCGGTGGCGGCTCGGCCGGGGCGGCAGTCATTGCCGCAGCATAAGGCACCGGCCGGGTTCTGCCCACTATTGAACTAATCCCGAGCCGATCGCCCCGGTAACCGCTTTCCGCGGGGTGGATCCCTGCCGCGCGGTCGTCCGGCTCTGTGAGCGTGGATGGGGGAGGCCGGGTGGGGGCGTCGAGGGAACTTCAGGAGCGCTAAATAAGCCAGGACTAGGCATTATTTGGCCCGACTGAGCCCTGTCGTGACCTATTGACGAGCATATTTGGCGGGCTCTATGTTCCACGAGTCAGTTGCCGGACTCAAAGATGAGGGCACATGGAACAGACCTCCGAAGGCGCGCAGGAGCGTGCCTCCGCCTCCTTCTCCCGCCGCAAATTCGTCACCGTCGCCGCAGCCGGCGTCGCGGTGGCACCGATTCTCGGTGCCGGCCCGGCCAACGCGGCCGCCGGTTCCTCGGCCCCCGCGGGCTCCGAGGCCACCTTCTCCAGCACCGCGGCGAGCCCCGCGGTCGACGCGGCACACGCCCGGGCAGTCGACCTGGTCGGGCAGATGAGCCTGGACGACAAGATCGCCCTGGTCCACGGCATCGGCTTCGGCGGCGGCGGGGACTACGCCGGAGCGACGGTCGCGAACACCGCCCTCGGCATACCGGCCCTGATCCTGGGCGACGGCGCGGACGGCGTCGGCAACGGCGCCACCGGTGTGACTCAGTGGCCTGTCGACGCCAACCAGGCCTCCACCTGGGATCCCGAGCTGGTCCAGACCTACGCCCGTGCGATGGGCGCCGAGCACCGGGCCAAGGGCCGCAGCGTCGCGCTCGGCCCGACCGTCAACATCCTGCGCCGCCCGACCTGGGGCCGGGCGTTTGAGACCTTCACCGAGGACCCGTACCTCAACGGGCAGCTGGCCGTCGCCGCGATCCGCGGCATCCAGCAGGAGAAGGTGATCGCCACGGTCAAGCACTTCGCCTGCAACAACCAGGAAGTGCTGCGCAACAGCATCAACGTCGTCGTCTCCCGCCGGGCGCTCGAGGAGATCTACTACCCGGCGTTCAAAGCCGCCGTCCAGCAGGGCGGGGTCGGCGCCGTCATGGCCGCGTACAACCAGGTCAACGGCTACTACAACTGCGAGAACGAGGCCGGTCTCACCGGCGCGTTGCGCGACGAGTGGGGCTACGCCGGGTTCGTGATGAGCGACTGGTTCGCCCAGCACAGCACGGTCGCCTCGGCCCAGGCCGGCCTCGACATGGAACAGCCCGACGACTCCTACTACGGCGCCGCCCTCAAGAGCGCGGTCCAGGTCGGAACCGTCAGCACCGCGACCCTCGACGCCATGGTCACCAGGATCCTGACCTCGATGATCCAGGTCGGCGTGTTCGACGACCCGCCGGTCGACCCGAGCACGGTCGACTCCCTCGACGTGGCCTCCGCCGAGCACCTCGCCCTGGCCACCAAGCTCAGCGAGCAGGGCACCGTACTGCTCAAGAACGACGGCGTGCTCCCGCTCGACGCCCGGCGGCTGCGCTCGATCGCCGTGATCGGCGACGCGGCGAGTACGAACCCGAAGACGGGCGGCCTCGGGTCCCCCGCGGTCAACCCCTCCACGGCCGTGGTCACCCCGCTCCAGGGCATCACCGCGCGCGCCGGTGCGCAGGTGGACGTCACCTTCACCCAGGGCACTCTCGGCCTGGCCGCGCTGACCACCGTCCCCGGCAGCGCCCTGACCCCCGCGTCGGGCAGCGGCAACGGCCTGACCGGCACGTACTACGCGACCGACGACTTCAGCGGCACCCCGCTGGGCACCGAGGTCGACCCCGGCCTCGACTTCACCGCCACCCCGGCCCTCGTCGGCTCGGCCACCACCTGGTCGGCGCAATGGACCGGCACGCTCGCCGCCCCGGCGGCCGGGGACTACCGGTTCAGCGTGACCAGTAGCGGCAACGTGGTCCTGAAGATCGACGGGCACACCGTCGTGACCTACACCTCCGGCTACGAGTCGGTCTTCAACGGCCTGATCCACCTGGCCAAGGGCCCGCACGCGATCGAGGTTTCCTACGTCAACACCGGCACCTCGTTCTTCGGCTTCGTCCCACCGATGAGCCTGCAGGTCGGCTGGCAGCCGCAGGAGGACCTGCTGATCGCCGCGGCGGCCGCCGCGGCCCGCGCGGCGGACGTGGCCGTGGTCTACGCCTACGACTACGCCTCCGAGGGCATGGACCGCAGCACCCTGGCCCTGCCCGCCGACCAGGACCGGCTGATCGAGGCGGTCGCGGCCGCCAACCCGCGCACCATCGTCGTGCTCAACACCTCCGGCGCGGTGCTCATGCCCTGGCTCGACCGGGTCGCGGCCGTCTTCGAAGCCTGGTACGGCGGGCAGACCGCGGGCACCGCCATCGCCTCGCTGCTGTTCGGCGACGCCAACCCGTCCGCCAAGATCGCCCACACCTTCCCCGCCTCCGACGCCCAGGGGCCCGCCCGCACCACCGACGAATACCCGGGCAACGGCACCGACGTGTACTACAACGAGGGCATCCTCGTCGGGTACCGCTGGTACGACGCGAACAACCTCACCCCGCTCTTCCCGTTCGGACACGGCCTGTCCTACACCCAGTTCCGCTACGGCGACCTGCGGGTGGACGACTCCCGCGCACGCGGCAAGGGCCCGGTCTCGGTCAGCGTCTCGGTCACCAACACCGGCCGCGTCGCCGGAGCCGAGGTCGCCCAGGTCTACCTCGGCAACCCGCGTGCCGCCGGCGAGCCCCCCAAGCAGCTCAAGGCCTTCCAGAAGGCCTACCTGCAGCCCGGCGAGCGCAGGACGCTGAGCTTCCAACTCGACCAGGACGACCTGTCCGTCTTCAACGAGGCATCGAGCTCCTGGACGGTCGTACCCGGCACCTACACCGTCGCCGTCGGCGGATCGAGCGCCGACCTGCCGGTGCGGGCCTCGTTCCGGATCTAGGGGCAGGGGCGCAACACTAGGGCACAGCAGTACACGCGGTGCGGGTCCGCCGAACGATCAGGCGAACCCGCACCGCGCGTCACCGTTCCACTCACTCGCCCGGCCCAGCATCTGGGCGTTATCCGCGTCGGCGACATCCAGGCCACGGTTGCGGCCCTGCCCGGTCTGTGCGGCCCGGTCTGTGCGCGCCCGGTGCGCTGGTGCCCGGCCGGGTGGTCCACTACGGGTGGCGCGGCATGTCTCACTGAATGACCTTATATACGCCATTAGTCTGGACTCATGATGGTGGTTCCGTGGTGGGCGCTGGTATCGGCGGGCTGCGCTCCCGTGGTGTTGGTGGGCGGG
>NZ_JAGSOG010000310.1 GCF_018139695.1 Actinospica durhamensis
GGGTAAGACGACGCTCGCGGTGGAGGCGGGGCGGAGGTTGGCCGAGGCCGACGGCCTGGGCCTGCTGTACCTGGATCTGCGCGGCATGGACCCCGACCCGCTCGATACCGGAACGGCGCTGTTGCGGCTGCTCAAGGCGCTCGGGGCCGGGGTGCGCGACATCCCGGACGACGTGGCCGGCCGCTCGGGGCAGTTGCGGGCGCTGTGGGAGGCGCGGCCGGCGGTCCTCGTGCTGGACAACGCGCGCGAGGAGGAGCAGGTGCGGCCGCTGCTGCCCGGTGCGGGGCGGGGGCTGGTGCTGGTGACCAGTCGCAGGCTGCTGACCGGGTTGGAGGGGGTCGAGCGGCTGCCGGTGCCGGTGTTCGAGCCCGCCGAGGCCCGCAGCCTGCTGAGTTCGATCATCGGCGGCGCGGACGGTCCGCGCGGGGAGGGGCTCGCGGATCTGGCCGGGCTGTGCGGCGGGCTGCCGCTGGCGCTGCGGATCATCGGGAACCGGCTGGCCACCCGGCCGGCCTGGACGGCGCGTCAGTTCGCGGACCGGCTGGCCGACTCCGAGCGTCGGCTGGAGGGGATCCACGCCGGGGACCTGCAGATCACCGCGGCGTTCAGTATGTCGTACGAGCAGCTCAGTCCGGCCGCGCAGCGGTTGTGCCGCCGGCTGGCGCTGGTGCCGGGGCCGGACTTCACGGCGGTGCTGGCGTGCGTGCTGACCGGGGCCTCGCTCTACGACACCGAGGATCTGCTGGACGAACTGCACGAGCTGGGGTTGCTGGCGCTCACGGGCGAGCACCGCTTCGGGTTCCACGACCTGATCCGGTTGTTCGCCGGGGAGCGTCTGGCGGCGGAGGAGGATGCGGCGCGGCGCACGGCGCTGACCCGGGCGCTGGCGGAGTGGCTGCTGGAGGTGACGGCGGCGGCCGCGGCCTGGTTCGATCCGGCGCACGGCGCGGCGCCGGCGGACTGGGGTCGGCCGGTGGAGCTGTCCTCGGCCGAGGCCGCGGAGGCGTGGCTGCGGGCGGAGTCGGACAACTGGTTCGGTGCGGTGCGTGTCGCGACCGAGCAGGGTTGGGACGGGATCGTGCTGGACACGGTGGACCGGCTGCACTGGTTCGCGAACCAGTGGTTGCTGTGGCCGCACTGGCATGAGCTGTTCACCCTTGCCGGTGTCGCGGCGCGGCGCGCGGGCGATCCCGCCGTGTGCGCGACGCAGCTGTACAACCTCTCGTGGGCCCAGGCGCAGCGCGGAGAGCTCGAGCAGGCGGCGGCGAGCGCGCTGGAGGCGGCGCGTATCGCCGAGCGGGCGGGCGCGGTCAGGCAGCACGCGTGGGCGCTGCACTACGCGGCACGTGCCGTGACGGCGGCCGACCCGGCGGCGGCGCTTGCCTACAACCAGCGGGCGGAGCGTTTGTTCGCGCAGGTCGAGGACTGGGTGGGGCACACGACCGTGCTGACGTCGATCGGGATCAGCTTCGCGGGGCTCGGCGCGCCGCGCGAGGCCGTGGCGGCACTCCGGGCGGCGCTGGACGAGGCGCGGCGGCCGCCGTCCGGCGCGGCCTGGCAGACGATCGCCGACGTGCTGGCGACCTCGGGCCACTACCACCTGGGCGCGACGTACGAGGCGATGGGGGAGTTCGATCCGGCGGAGGACGCGTTCCGGTTCGCCGCCGGAAACGCCGGGCGTATCGGTATGAGGCTTCATCAGGGGCGTGCCGAGGTCAGGCTTGGCCTGGTGCTGCAGCGGCGGGGCCTGCTCGAGCAGGCCGCGGCGACGCTGGAAGCGGCGCGGGCGCACTTCCTCGAGGTGGACGCGGCCGCCGAGGCCGGCGGGGTGGAGGAACTGCTCGCGCAGTGCCGCGCTCCCGCGTAGCGGCGGCGCGCCAGGGCCGCCGGGAGCGCGGACGCGTCCGGTCCCGGCGGCCCTGGCGCGGTTCGGCGGCGCTCAGCCCTGCGCGGCCTGCTTGATCAGGTCGGCGACGGCGGCCGGCCGGGAGACGTACACGGAGTGGCTGCCCGGGACCTCCACGCTCTTCGCGCCGATCCGTTCGGCCATCGCGCGCTGGGCGGGCGGGGGGATCATCCGGTCGTCGCCGGCCACGAGGTACCAGGACGGCTTGGCGCGCCAGGCGGGGCGCGAGACCTTGCCGTTGAGGGCCTCGAGGCCCCAGGGGACCTG
This sequence comes from Actinospica durhamensis, assembly GCF_018139695.1. Lineage (GTDB taxonomy): Bacteria > Actinomycetota > Actinomycetes > Streptomycetales > Catenulisporaceae > Actinospica > Actinospica durhamensis. Next base: position 2,174 of record NZ_JAGSOG010000310.1, read on the forward strand.
GGAGTCGGCCATGAACTCGGCCTGTACGCGGGGCAGGTCGCCGGCGAAGGAGTCGGCGAAGGCGGCGCGGTCGAGGAACAGAAAGCCGTGGTCGGGCGGCAGGATCGGGGGCACCGGCGCGCCGGGCGGCGGGTCGGCGATGAGGGTGGCGACCGACTCGCCCTCGTCCGGCGCGAACGCGGTGATGTACACCAGGGCTTTGACTTTCTCGTGGGTGCCCGACTCGGTGATGACCGCGCCGCCGTAGGAGTGGCCGACCAGCACGACCGGTCCGGGCAGGGCGTCGATCACCTGACGGGTGGCGGCCGCGTCGCCGTCGAGGGAGAGGGTCGGGTTCTGCACGACGGCGACGGTGTAGCCGTCGGCCGTCAGCAGGTCGTAGACCCCCTGCCATCCGGAGCCGTCCACGAAGCCGCCGTGTACGAGCACGACGTTCCCGCGCTGTGAGCTCTCGATCATCATTCCTCCATTGATGTCCGGGCCTGATACGCCGGCCCTCGGGAGGAAGGCTAGGAGCGGGGGTGTGCGCGGCGCTCCCGTCAAGTGACGTAGTGCGCGGCTACTTTTTCACCCCGCCTTTCCTGGTGGGTCCGGTGCGCCGACGCTTGACTGTGGCCATGCCGACGAAGACCGCGGACACCGGATACGGTCCGCCCGCGCTGGACCTGGACGCGCCCCTGGTCGGGCGCGAGGCCGAGAGCGGGCGGCTGGCCGCGTTCGCCGCCGGCGCCGCCCGCGATGGCGGAACCCTGATGCTGCTGGGGGAGCCGGGAGTCGGGAAGTCGGCGCTGCTGGCCGGGACGGTCCGGGAAGCCCGGGCCGCCGGGACCCGGGTGCTGCAGGCCGCCGGGCTGCCCGCCCTCGCCGCGGTCTTCGGCATCGAGCGCGGCACGGCGGCGGGGGGCGAGGAGCTCGCCGACGCGGTGGTGCGGCGGGTCGCGCAGTCGGCCCGGGACGCGCCGGTGCTGCTGGTGCTCGACGACGCGCAGCGGTTCGGGCGGGCCGAGGAGCTCGTGCTGGGGCAGGTGGCACGGCGCCTGGCCGGCACCGGCGCGGGGATGGTGTGCGCGGCCAGGCCGGGCGCGGAGCGCTTCTGCGACTACGGCGGGCTCGCGCTGCAGGAGCTGGGCCCGCTCGGGCAGGGGGCGTCCGAGGAGCTGCTCGGGCGCCGGTTCCCGGACATGGCGCGGCGGGTTCGACGACGTCTGATGGCCGATGCCGAAGGCAATCCGCTCGCGCTGCTGGAGCTCGCGGCCGCGCTCACCGAACCCCAGCGGGCGGGGATGCGGGCGCTGCCGGCCCGCATCCCCTTGACCGAGCGCCTCCAGGCGGCGTTCGCCTCCCGGATCCCGGCCCTGCCCTCCGCCACCCGGCACCTGCTGCTCGTCGCGGCCCTGGAAGGCGGCGGCGAGCTGCGCGTCATCCGGCGGGCGGCGGCCGGGCGGTGCGGCCTGAAGCACCTGGCCCCCGCCGAACGCGCCGGGCTCGTCGCCGTCGACGACTCCACCGGACGGCTCGGCTTCCGCCACCCGCTGCTGCGCGCGGCCGTGGTGCACCTATCCACCAGCGACCAGCGCCGCGCCGCACACCGCGCGCTCGCGCACGCGTGGAGCACGGTGCCCGAACGCCGGGCCTGGCACCTCGCCCAGGCCGCCGTCGCCCCCGACGGGCCGATCGCCGACCGGCTCGAGCAGGCCGCGGACCTGGGCGCCGGGCGCGGCGACGGGCCGGGCGCGGTCGCGGCGCTGCTGCGCGCGGCCGACCTGAGCCCCTCAGGGCCCGAGCAGGCCCGGCGGCTGGCGAAAGCCGCGTACCTCGGCGCGAACCTGACCGGCGAGCTGCGCGAGGTGCCGCGGCTGCTCGACGACGCGCGCCGGGCCGCGCCGGACGGTGACTCGCTCGCCGTCACGGTGGCCGCCGCGCTGTACCTGCTGCACGGCCACGGGGAGATCGACTCGGCCCACCGGCTGCTCAGCCGGGTCATCGCCGCCCAACCCGTGCCGTACGACCCCGGGGACACCACCCTGGTGGCGGCGCTGGCGGTGCTGATGCCGGCGTGCTTCTACAGCGGCCGCCCGATCCGACTGGGCCCGCCTCGACGCCGCGATCGACGCGCTGCCCGGCACCCCGGATCCGCGGCAGATCGTGCGGATCGGTAGCGCGGCGGCCTACACCGACCGGCTCGGCGCACTGGAGGAACCGCTGCGGCGCACCGCCTACGGCTCACGGGCCGGACACAACGCCGTCCCCGCGATCCAGGCCCTGTTCCTGCTGGCCAACCACGCCTGGTTCGCCGGGCAGTGGGAGCTGCTGCGGCGCACGGCCGGGGACGGGCTGGAGCTGTGCGAGGAGCTGCGGTATCCGATGCCGTCCTGGCCCGGGAGGTTCCACCTCGGCTGCGTGGCCGCGGCCTGCGGCGACTACCCGGCCGCCCGCGCCCTGGCCGAGGAGATGGACCAGTGGGCGCGGCCGCGCCGCATCGAGACCGTACGCCATTACGCGGCGCACATCAGGACCATGATCGCGCTGGCGCAGGGCGACTTCGAGGCCGCCTACCGGCACGCCGAGGCGGTCTCGCCCGCCGGATCGCTCCCGGCGTTCACCCCGCACGCGCTGTGGATCGTGCTCGACCTGATCGAGGCGGCGGTGCGCACCGGCCGGCGCGCGCAGGCCCTGGAGCACGTCAGGGCGGTAAGGGAAGCCGGCCTGGATTCCCTCTCGCCCCGGTTGCACATGCTCGTGCTCGCCTGCGCCGGCCTCGCGGCCGAGGACGGGCGGGAAGCCGACGCGGCCTTCGGCGCCGCCCTGGCCGTGGCCGGAGCCGAACGCTGGCCGTTCGACCTGGCCCGGATCCGGCTGTACTACGGCGAACGGCTGCGGCGCGGAAAGGCCCCGGCCCGCGCAAGGCGCCACCTGGCCGCCGCCGCGGAGACCTTCGGCCGCCTCGGCGCCGCACCCTGGGCCCGGCGCGCCGCCCAGGAGTCGCGCGCCTGCGGCGCCCCGGCCCGGGGCACGGCCGGGCCCGGCACCGCGACGCTGACACCGCAGCAGTGGGCGATCGCGAGCCTCGCCGCCGCGGGCCTGACCAACAAGCAGATCGGCGAGCGCCTGTTCCTGTCCTCGCGGACCGTCTCCACCCACCTGTATCAGGTGTTTCCGAAACTGGGCGTCACCTCGCGCGCCGCTCTGCGCGACGCACTGACCCCGCTCGAGAGCCGGTGAGGCGCCCGGCATCCCGGCGGGGCGCGGCAGGGCGTAGGTTACGGAAGATCCGTCGCCTCCCTCCCGCGGAGGCGCCGAACGGACGGGAGCAGTGCACGACCATGGCTCAGGCGACGCTGGTGATCCGCCGCAGCAAGCACGTCGGCCGGGACATGTTCCGCGCCTACCAGTTCACCGTCGGCCGCACGGGCGCACCGCGGCAGACGCTCTCGCTCAGGAACGGCCGGGAGCAGACCATCGAGCTCCCGCCCGGCTCCTATCTCGTCCAGGCCAAGATCGCCTGGTGCCTGAGCCGCATAGGCCTGCTCGAACTCGCCGACGGCGACGTCGTGACCGTGACGCTCTCACCGAACCTGGACTACTCGGGAGTGCCGGTCAAGGGCTCCGACTTCGCCAACGACTACATACGTCTGACCGTGGAGCCGGGCGCCGCGTATTTCAGCGTGTAGCGGCTCCGCCCGCCTCATGGAGCTCCGTGGAACGCCGCAGAGCTCTGCAGGAGTCTCAGAACCGCAGGATGAGCAGGTCCCACAGGGCCCTGCCGAGGGTGTGGAAGCCGGCGGGGAGCAGCCTGTCGACGGCGAAGGCGATGATGACGAGCGGGGTGGCGAGGGCGACGGCGCGCAGGCCGAGGGTGACGTTGAGGTAGCGCGGGTAGCGGCGCCGGACGTAGACGTTCGCGAGGGTGTAGGCGAGCGCGCCGGACATCACGAGGTTCAGCAGGATCGCGGTGGTGAAGACGAACGCGATCCAGTTCACGGGGCCGGGGCGCGAGCCGCCGGAGCCGGCGTAGGCGAGGCCGAGCAGGAACGCCCCGGCGTACGGGTAGGCGAGGCCGCACGCGCTGAAGAAACCGCGCACGATCGCGCCCGTCCACGCGCGCGCGGTGGTCGGGTGCGGGTGCGGGGGCAGGCGGATGGGGTCGTTGCGCACGACCTCCTGGCCGCGCAGGTCTCCCTGCTTGGCCATCTCGCCGGCCGCGTCCCACTGCGAGGTGTCCTCGGGGTTCGAGGCGATGGTCCACAGCAGTTCCATGCCGAGGGGCGAGTGCGCCTTCACGAACGCCTGGGCGACGGAGAGCCCGGTGGCGCCCAGGGGGTGCTCGCCCACGGCGGCGGTGACGAGGTCGGCGGCGCGCGCGTCGCCGAGGGAGGCGAGGCCGACCAGGCAGCGGCGGCGTTCGGAGCGGGTGGCGCCGGGGGTGCGGTAGAGGGCGTCGAAGAGGTCTGCGGTACGCGGGTCGCCGCGGCGGGCGAGCTCCTCGATCGCGCTCAGGCGGCTGCTGCGGACGGTGCCCGGGTCGGCGGCGCGGCGCGCGAGGTCATCGGCCCGCACGTCACGGCCCACCGGTTCACCGCGGCTGCCGCGGCGCATCAGGGCGGAGAGCGGCCCGAACAGGTCGCCGGTGCGCAGCTGCCAGAGGTCTTCGAACTCCTCGGACTCGACCGGCGGCGCGATCGGCGCCGCGGGCACGGCGGATTCGCCGTCGGCCCCGGGGCCGCGCTGCTCGGGGATCTCGACGGCGTGGCTCAGGTCCTCGAGCGCGCCGCTGACGAACCGGCCGAGCATGTCCTTGATGATCTCCGCGCGGACGGTGTCCGGGCTGTAGGCCGTGAGCAGCGTGGAGGCGAGGAACGTGCGGCTCGCCGACTCACCGGCCTCTTCGATCAGGGCCCTGGCCAGTTCGGCGGCCCGCTCATCGCCCAGCAGGCCCAGGGCGTAGACCGCGTGCGAGCGCGTGGTGAGCTCGAGGCGGCGCTCGGCACGCCGGGCGACGGACCGTTTCGCGGTCAGGGCGAGCAGGCCGGCCGTGGCCTCGCGCACCACGGCGGGGTCGAGCGGGACGCCGTCGGTCGCGAGAGCGGCGATGAACTGGCAGGCCGCGAGGGTGCGGCGGGCGGCGAGCTCGCGCAGGCCGGCGGTGACGCGCTGGGCCATGTCGGGCCGGGCGGCCCAGGCGGCGAGGAGGAAGGAGCGGGGGGACCAGTCGCGGTCGGTCGGGCTCCAGGTGCGTTCGCGCGAGGGCCCGAACATGGCCGCGTACGCGGTGGCGCTCGCCGTGGGATCCGCGGCGGTCTCGATGGCGGCGCGGTACTCGGCGAAGGTCGGATGCGGGGGCTGATCCGCCACGGAATTGTGGGAGGCGAGGATGCGGGCGGCGGCGGTGTAGAGCTCGAATCTGCTCGCAGGCGCCGTGCTTACAGCGGTGGCTGTCGGCGCGTCAGGGGGCGTGGCGGTGTCGGGGTGGGTGTGGAGCAGGCAGGCGAGGGCGACGGCGAGGGGCGTGACGGGCTCGCCGCGGTGGCGGGCGGCGATCTCCCGGGCGTGCGCCACCGCGTCCGGGGCGCCGAGCGCGGTGAGCCAGCGGGTCGCGATGGTCTCGCGGCCCGCGTCGGAGGGCTCGAGCAGGTCATGGCGGCTGGCGTGCCACTCGGGGGACTGGGGCAGCTCGTCGTCGGGCAGCGGGCGCGTGGTGAGGATGAAGCGGTACAGCAGCGGATGCTCACGCGCGGCAGCGGTGACGTGTCTTAGGACATTGTCGCGTGCGCCTTTGTCGGTGATCTCGTTCACTGCGTCGATCAAGATATGCCAGCGTGCGCCGGGCAAAGGCGCGGTGGCGAAGAACTCTGCGTCCCATTGCGCGGCCGCGTCCGGGTCGGTGTATGCGGCCAGGCGGGCACGGACGGCCGCGGCGACGGCGGCCGCGAACGCAGCACTCCCGGACGCCGCGTCACCACCGTCACCCGCGTCGGCGGAGGCATCGGAGGCGCCGGCCGTGAGCGCGGCGGCGAGGTCGACGGCGTCGAGCAGGACGGGCACGGCGGGGCCGGTCGGCACTTCGGCGTCGAGGGCGTCGGTGAGGACGGCGCGCAGCAGCGTGGACTTGCCGGCGCCCGGCCCGGCGAGGATGACACAGTCCTCACGCAGCGCGAAGATTTCCGCGGCGGTGGCCGGGGCCTGCTCGCCCACCGGCCGCAGCGCGCCGCGCTTGGCCGGGTCGGCCGCGGTCTGCACGTGGCGGCGCAGACGGATGCCGGTCAGCGGCAGGTGCGCGGCCCCGGGGATCAGGCCGAGGTGGGTGGCCGCGTCCACGCGGCGCAGCGCCGCGTCGGCGTAGTAACGCAGAGCCTCGGGATGCGCGTACGACTCGGGTGCATCATGCGTCTCAGCATTCGCTATCGCCACCGGTGTCACTCCTTGAAAGCGGTGTCGCAGGCATCTTTTTCCGAAAGGGATCCCTATCCGGCTCGCGCGGAATCAGGTTATCGTTGGGCGTTCGTAAAGCTGAACAGGCCGTGTGGGCGGAACGTGGTGGCGTTCCTGAGTGCCGGGGAGACGACGCGTGCCGGATGTCCGGGTGCCTGGATTCCTCGGGCGGGTACTGGCCGACCACGACGACCCGGTGGGCACGTGCTTCCACGTCGCGCCCGGAGTCGTGGTCACCGCCTGCCACGTGCTCGCGGAGATCGACGCCGCGCAGCTGGACGCGCAGGTGCTGCTCGATCCGCTGGCCGGGGGCGCGCCGTTCCAGGCGAGCGTCGCCCGGCTCGACCCGCTCCACGACCTCGCCGTGCTGGTGGTGGCGCAGGAGCCCGGATTCGCCGAGGTCAGCGGGCCGCTGGCGGCGAGTGACGGGGTGGCGCTGCGCGAACCGGTGCGGGTGACGGGCCATCCGCTGGTATACGAGCCCGGACACGCCTACCGCTACCTCGACGCCCCCGGAACCTGGGCGGGCGGGAGCGTGCGGGACGGGGAGGTCGGCCTGGGCCGGCTGATCTCGGACCAGGTGCTCAAGGGGATGAGCGGCGCGCCGGTGCTGCGCGAGAGCGACGGCGCGGTCCTGGGCGTGGCCTCAGGACGCTACAACACCCCCGACGGATGGCTCGCGGGCACGGTGTGGGT
>NZ_JAGSOG010000311.1 GCF_018139695.1 Actinospica durhamensis
CCGCCCGCCCGCGCACGAGCGCGTCCCCGGTGTCCATGCCCGCCTCCCCGCCGACCCGGCTGCGCATCCCCTCCATCGGCGTGGACGCGGCCGTCGACGAGCTCGGCCTGAACACGGACGGCACCGTCGCGGTCCCCGGCGTGCCGAACGACGCCGGCTGGTACAACGGTTCGGCGACACCCGGCCAGACCGGCGCGTCCGTGCTGCTCGGCCATGTGGACTTCGTCGGCACCGGCCCCGCGGTCTTCTACCGGCTCGGCGAGCTCAAGCCGGGCGAGACGATCGTGGTGGAGCGCAAGGACGGCTCGAGCGCCACCTTCTCCGTCGATGCCGTGCGCGAGGCGCTCAAGAGCGACTTCCCGACGCAGGAGGTCTACGGCCCGACCGACGGCACCGCCCAGCTGCGCCTGGTCACCTGCGGCGACTGGGACTCCGGCCAGCACAAGTACGTCGGCAACACCATCGTGTTCGCGACGCTCGTCCCGCCGCACCCGGCATCGGCCGCGGCGAGCACGAAGGCCTCGACGGCCTCGCGCCCGCGCGGCGAGCGAGGCCCGCGCTAACGCCGCATCCCCGGTTCTTCCCAGCGAAGGAGAAGACGATGTTCCTCAGGGCATTCGAAGGCTGGCACATCCTCATCATCGTCGGCCTGTGCGTCGTGCTGTTCGGCGCGCGCAAGCTGCCCGACTCGGCCCGTTCGATCGGCCAGTCCCTGCGGATCTTCAAGTCCGAGGTGAGGGCGGCCGGCCAGGACGGCGAGGCGACGGCCGACCCGGCCGGCATCGCCAAGCCCGTCGGCGTCGCGGAGGGCGTGAACACCGCGGACAACGCCGCGGCGCCCGGCCCCGGGCCGCAGACGGCGCAGACGGCGCAGACCGCGCAGACGGCGCAGTTCGAGCACGTCCGGCGCGACGAGTCGGACCGGACCTGACGAGGGATCAGCGGCCCGTTCGGGTGCGGCCGGACGGGCGAATGTGCCGAGCGGGACGCAAGGCCGCGCGCCGGACCTGCCGAAGTAGTCGGGGACCGACTCCGCACCCCGAGAAATAGAGGACCGACCATGACCACGGGCCACGACCACCGCTACGGACCCTCCTCGGCCGCCAGCGTCGTGCTGAACCTCGGCGAGGACATCGGAGCCCTCGTCATCGAGGCCGACGAATCCCTGCTCGGCGTCGAGATCGAGATCAGCCCCCTGCCGCGCGGGGAGGAGGCCCCGGTGCGCACGCACTCCATGGTGCGCCAGCGCCTGACCCGGCCCGAGCCCACCTACGACGCCGTCTACCCCGATCTGAAGGAGGGCGGCTACACGATCTGGAGCGGCCCGGACACCGCCGCGGCCACGGTGGAGATCAGCGGAGGCCGCATCACCCGCCACCGCTACACCGGCGCCGTCAGCGCGTAGCCGGGCCACCGCCGCGTAGCCGGATAACCGCCGCGTAACCGCACCACCGCCGGCCGGGGCACGCAGCCGAGCCGCTAGCATCGGTCGGCATGACGGCCACGGGGAGCGGCAGCGGCAACAGCGGTGATCACGGCACGAGCAGCCGCGGCCTGAAGAAGCGCGTGCGCACCGGCTTCCTGCGGCTGCTCAACCTCACGCTCAACCGCCTCACCCGCCGCCTCGCGCACGCGGGGCGCGGGCCGTTCTCCGTGGTCGTGCACACCGGGCGCCGGAGCGGGCGCGAGTACCGCACGCCGCTGGTCCTGGTGGCCGTGCCGGAGGGCTTCGTGGTCGAACTCACCTACGGCCCGAACGTGGACTGGCTGCGCAACGTGGAGGCGGCCGGGGGGTGCACCGTCGTGTATCGCGGCGCGCCGCACCGCATCGTCGGCGTCGAGCCCTGCGATATACGGCGCGGGCGGAGGGCCTTTCCCCGGCCGGTCGCACTGGTCCTCGCGGCCGCGGGCGCGCGGCACTTCCGGATCCTGCGCGAGGCGCACCAGGGCACGACGGACTGAGCCGCACAGACGCGAAACCCGGCGAACCGGAGTCGGCTCGCCGGGCTGCGCGGTCCGTCAGGAGGCGACGATGCCTTCGCCGCCGACGGCGTCGGGCACGATCTCGGCGCCGATCGGCACGAGCTTGCCGTCGGGCCGGATCGCGAACGCGTCCAGGATGCCGTTCCCCCCGGTCTGCACGTACAGGAACCGGCCGTCGCGCGAGGCGGCCGAGTCGACGGTGCCCGGGTCGGTCGGGAAGACGCCGAGGGAGCGCAGCGAGCCGGCCACGCCCGCGCGGTAGGCGCTCACGGTGCTGCTGCCCGCGTTGGACGCGAACAGCAGATTCCCCACCCGGGTGATCCAGCACGTGGCCGACTGGCCGGTCTGGGCCGTGCGCAGCTGCACGAGCCGCCCGTCACGCTCGAGCCGGAAGGACACCACGGCGTTCGGCCCGGCCTCGGTCAGGTACAGCGTCCGGGAGTCCGGGTCCTCGACGAAGGAGAACGGCACCGCGCTGGGCAGGTGGGTGACCACCGGAGCCCACGCGGGGGCGCCCTCGTCGTCGAGCCGGAAGACGTCCACGTTGTCGCCGTTGGCCTTGGTCGTCACGATCAGGTCGCGGCCCCGGTCGGCGAACCCGACCTGTCCGGGGGTGTTGGTGTACTGCGGCGTCGCGGTCGGGTCGAGCCCGAGCGCGCGGTGCCGGTCCGAGTGCGGGCGCAGCCGCCCGTCCTCGACGGTGTAGCCCTGGATCGCGCCGCCGTCGAGGGCGTCGAGGACGTAGACCGCGTCGTCGTGCACGGCGACGCTCACCGGGAACTTGCCGCCGGAGCCGACCACCTGGCGCAGCGAGAGCAGGTCGCCGTACACGGCGAAGACCGAGACGGTGTCGCTGCCCGCGTTCACCGCGTACAGCAGCCGGTGCCGCGGGTCGTAGGTCAGCGAGCCCTGCGAGGCGAGGTGGTCGACGACCGAGCCGTCGAGCTTCCCGCCGAGCCCGCCGGTGTCGTAGGCCGCGAGCCGGGTCAGCCGCCCGTCCTCGGCCCGGCGGTAGGCGACGACCTGGTTGCCCGTCAGGGCGTCGGTCTGGGCGAACACGACCGGACCGATACCCCGCAGGGGCACGAGCCCCCCGCCGCTCTGCGCGGCCGAGGCCGTCCCGCCCCAGATCCCCGCCGCCGCGAACGCCGCCGCGGCAGCCGCCGTGAATCGCATGGCTGTGTGCACGTCAAAGCCTCCTGAAACCCGTCGCGTGGGCCCCGCGGCATGGCGCGCCGGTTCCTCTCGGCCTGTCACCTGCCGCGATCACCTCTCGTCCCGGATGCTAGGAGACAAAGGGCTACGATCCGGGCAGACTCCCCCGAAGCGTCGGCGGGGTTACCCCGGACAGAACAGTCGAGGAGGTGCGCGCCTTGATCGCGGACCTGATCCCGTAGCCGAGCGTGAGCACCGCGGCCAGGACGAGGGCGACCCAGCCCACCGCGGCGGGTGTGAGATTCTCGACGGTCTGGTCGTCCCCGATGTAGCCGACCAGGCCAGCGAGCCAGCACGCGGCCAGCGACGGAAGCACCCAGCGCAGCCCGGGCGCCGCCCGCCGCAGCCGGATCCGCAGAGCCCACAGTCCGAAGAACACCGGCCAGACGATCGAGGCGCCGAGCCCGGAGAGATCGGCCATCCGCTGCGCCTGCGGCGTGGCGCAGTCCGCGCCGCAGTCCACCGGCACGACTTTGCCCTGCCAGGTCACCGTGACGAGGGAGAAGTCGAAGTCGCCCGAGCCGTCGCCCTCCCACTGCCCCGAGCCGACGGCTCCGATCGGGTCGCCGACCGCGATGTCGTCGAACGCCGGCTGCGCCGCGCCGAACCAGGCGTCCACCGTCGTGGCGTCGGCGATGGGCTCGCCGAGTTGGGAGGCCGGGCCGATCAGCAGATCGGTCACACCGCCGCTCCCGTCGCGATCGACCTTGAGCACGCGCGCGTCCGTGACCGTGCACCAGCTTTGCGGCGCCGTCCCGTCGATGGCCGCCGTCGCACTGCAGGCCGGGACGGGACCGAAGGCGCCCTGCGGCCCGAAGTCCTCATGACCGGCCGCGACCATGAAGAGCACGCCCAGCATGCCGAACAGGGCGATCATGGCGTGCAGCAGACCGTTGCGCCGCGCTCCGCCCCGATGCGTCAACGCCCACACCTGGAGCGCGTAGTACCCCGTCGGAGGCGCGTCCTCGGGATTTGCCGCCGCACGTTCGCGATAGAGGTGTCGCTGCTCGTATATGGCGTTGATCGCCGCGTGGAACCGCGCGTCGTAGGGCTCCGCCGACGCGGCCGGCGCGGGCAGGAACCGCACCGAGCCGTCGGCGAGGACCAGTTGGACCCGCAGGTAGCCCGGCTTCGGGCCCGGCCCCTTGATGTTCACCACGCGTACGTCACGGATCAGCTCCCACGGCAGCAGGAGCGTGCCGTTCCAGAACCGGCTTATCGCGATCCCGTCAGGACCGGCGACTACCTTGACCGAGCTGCGCCCGGCCCTGTTGCGCGACGACCGCAATCTTCTGACTATCACAGCACGAGCCCTCCCCAGACGGGGCTCCCGCCCCAACCGGAGCGTACACCGCACCGGATGTCGACAGCCTGGCAGCCTCTCAAACCAGTGGCCTGAAGCCCTCGGATCTCCTTACCGTGTCGGCTATGCCGACACCCGTGCTCTTCTGCCAGGACCCGCTCAATCCCCGGCGCGTGGACGAACACTTCGCGCCCGAGGCCCGGGAGGTGCGCGACCGCGGCGGGGCGGTCGGGTTGATCGACCACGACGCGCTGCTGCGCGGTGATGCGCGGCAGGCCGTGGCCCGCGTGCCGGCCGGGCTGGAGCACGCCTGGTACCGGGGATGGATGATTCCGGCCGACCGCTACGCCGAATTGGCGCAGGCGTTGAGCCGACGCGGTACGGAGCTGCTCGTCACCCCGGACCGATACCGGGCCGCCCACGAGCTTCCGGGCTGGTACGCGCAGTTCGCCGAGGTCACGCCCGCGAGCGCGTGGCTTGCCGCCAAGCCCGGCGAGATCCCGGCCGCCGGGGAACTCGCCGCGCTCGCCGCGCTCCTGCCGCCCGGTGCGGGAATCGTGAAGGACTACGTGAAATCCCGCAAGCACGAGTGGGAGCAGGCCTGCTTCGTCCCCGATCTCGCCGACACGGCGGGTCTGGCCCGGGTGGTGCGGCGCTGCGTGGAACTGCAGGAGGAGTTCCTGGCCGGCGGAGTCGTGCTGCGCGGCTTCGAGACCTTCGCCAAGCCCGAGTCCGTGGCCGCAGAGGTGCGCGTGTGGTGGCTGGACGGCGAGCCCCGGCTGCTCACGCCGCATCCGGACAGTCCGCACGAGCAGGCACTCGAGCCCGACCTCGACCCCATCCAGCCCGCGGTGCGGAGCCTGGGCTGCCGGTTCGTCACCACGGACGTGGCCCTGCGCGCCGACGGCGCCTGGCGGGTCGTCGAGGTCGGCGACGGACAAGTCAGCGACCTGCATCCGTCGTGCGATCGCGCGGAGTTCGCCGCCCTGTTGGTCGACGCGTAGCGCGCCCGGCGCTCGACGCGTGGCCCGCCGCGGTTCCCGTTGCGGCTCCCGTTGCGCCGCACCGGGAACCGCGTCCGGCGGCCCGGCTTTCACCTGGGCTTCAGCCGCCTTCGCGGAAAATGCCACCGGCCAACCATATGTTCACCTGTTACCCCACCCGCGGCCACCTGGCCCTCCTAGCCTCGGGCCCATGGCCAATTCCAACCTGACGCCCCGTGACCTGGCGGGTATGTCCATCGCCGAACAGCACGAGTGGTTCAAGAAGGCGACCTCCCGCCGTTCGCTGCTGCGCGGCGGCCTCGTCGGCGCCGGCGCGATCGCCGCGGTCGGCACCGTCGCGACCGGCCCGGCCTCGGCCGCCGCCGGCTCCTCCGCCGCCACCGCGGCCAAGGCGCCCGGCAGTGCCTCGCTGCTGGCCTCCGCCGACCGGCCGGCCGGCTCCTTCCTCGCGCCCTTCGCCCGGCACGTCCAGTTCGGGCCGGACCCCACGACCTCCTTCGCGGTGACCTGGCAGGTGCCCGCGGTCGTCTCCCGCCCCTTCGTCCGCATCGGCCACTCGCCGCTCGAGCTCGGTGAGAAGATCTCGGCCGAGCTTTCCGTGCTGAGCACCCCGTGGGGCGACGTCTCGCCCATCGACTCGGTGCCGCTGGCCACGCCGACCACGGTGGAGCAGTACTACGTCCAGGCCCGGATCTCGCACCTGCTGCCCGGCACGACCTACTACTACGCGGTCGGCCACGACGGCTACGACCCGGCCACCCGGCCCGGGCTCGAGCCGGTGCGCACCTTCACCACCGCGCCGAAGCAGGCTGTGGAGTTCACCTTCACCGCCTTCGGCGACCAGGGCGAGAGCTACGACGCGGTGGCCACCGGCAACCTGGTGCGCTCGGTCAACCCGGCCTTCCACCTGCACGCCGGCGACCTGTCCTACGCCAACGACGGCGGCAGCGGCCTGCTGACCAACGCCTACGACCCGCGCGTGTGGGACTCGTTCCTGGTGCAGAACGAGCCGTTCGCCTCGACCGTGCCGTGGCAGGCCGTGGTCGGCAACCACGAGATGGAGCCCTGGTACTCCCCCGACGGCTACGGCGGCTACTTCGAGCGCTTCGCCCAGCCGGTGGCGAACCAGTCCTACTACTCCTTCACCTACGGCAACGTGGCGTTCCTCGCCCTCGACGCCAACGACGTCACCTACGAGTACACCGCGAACAACGGCTACTCCGGCGGCGCCCAGACCACCTGGCTGGCCCGGCAGCTGGCCGGCTTCCGCGCGAACAAGAACATCGACTTCATCGTGGCGTACTTCCACGAGTGCGCCTACTGCACCGCCACCGCGCACGCTTCCGACGGCGGCGTGCGGGCGGCCTGGACGCCGCTGTTCGACCAGTACTCGGTCGACCTGGTGATCAACGGCCACAACCACGTCTACGAGCGCACCGACCCGCTCAAGGCCGGCGCCGTCACCACCTCCGCCCCGATCGGCGCGACCGTCACCCCGGCGACGCAGGGCACGACCTACGTGGTCGCGGGCAGCGCGGGCAACAGCCTCTACGCGTTCACCGCGGGCGACAGCTACGAAGGCGCCGTGGAGAACGACTCGGCCGTCGCCTCCTGGTACCGCGACTCCACCGGCGGCAAGACCAACGAGACGGTGGACTGGTCGCGCATCCGCTACACCGGCTACGCGCTGCTGACGGTGCAGGCCCGGCCCGGCACCCGCTCCGCGAAGCCCGAGCTGGTGCTGAGCGCGATCAACGAGGCCGGCACCGAGATCGACCGGCTCACCATCCAGCGCTAGCCGCTCCGGAAGTGACGCGGTAACGCGGTGACGCGGTAATACAGCACCCCGATTCCGGCCCCGACCGCCTCGCAGCGGTCGGAGTCGGAACCGGGGTGCTCGTCCGCGTCAGCGGGCCGGTACCGCCGCGACCGTGACAGGGGCCTGCATCACGCGGGTGTGGTCGACGGTGCGGGCCTCGCCGACGAGGGCCACCTCCGCCGAACTGCCGGGGTCCGCGGCCGACTGGGCGACGGTGAGCACGACGCGGCCGGGCTCGACCACCCGGCGCAGGTCGCGGCCGGTGAAGCTGGTCAGGTCGGCGTGCACGGCGAACTCGACCGCGGCCGATTCCCCTGCCCCGAGGGCGATCCGGGTGAAGCCGATCAGCCTGCGTACCGGCCGGGTGACACTGGCCACCGGGTCGGTGAGGTAGAGCTGCGGCACGGCCGTCCCCCCGCGCACGCCCGTGTTGGTCACGGTCGCGCGCACGGTGACGGACCCGTCGGTCGGGATCGCCGCCTCACTCACCCGGGCGTCTTCGATGACGAATTCCGTGTACGCCAACCCGTGTCCGAACGCGAACGCGGGGGTGGGGTCGATGTTGCTGACCCCGTCGGACTTGAGTGCGAGCGGAACCGCGAGGTAGGTGCCCGGCTGGCTGGCCGCGTCCCCCGGGATCTGCACCGGCAGCCGGCCGGAGGGCTCGACCCGGCCGGAGAGCACTCCGGTGATCGCGCCCGCGCCCGCCTGCCCCGGGAAGAAGGCCTGCACGGTCGCGGCGGCGCGCCGCGCGTACTGCGCGATCGCGTACGGCCGGCCCGAGAGCACGACCAGGACGACCGCCTTGGCCGCGTCGAGCACGGCGTGCGCGAGTTCGCCCTGCCGGCCCGGGAGTTCGAGCGTTGCGACGTCGCAGCCCTCGCCGGAGGTGCCGTGGCCGAACATGCCCGAGCGGTCGCCGACGACGAGGACGGTCAGGTCCGCCTCCCGCGCCGCGGCCACGGCGCCCGCGATCCCCGCCGCGTCGCCGTCCCGGATCGCGCAGCCGGGCTCGTGGCGCACGGCGGCGCCGGGGAACTCGGTGCGCACGGCGTCGAGCACGGTCGGCGCGTCCACCCCGAGCGGCAGGCCCGGGTGGTGCGGCAGGACGTGGTTGGGGAACGAGTAGCAGCCGAACAGGCAGCCCGCGTCGTCGGCACCGGGACCGATCACCGCGATCGAGCGCGGGCCCGCCTCGGCGGCCGAGCCGAGCGGCAGCAGGCCGGAGGCGTTGTCCAGCAGCACGACGGACTCCTCCGCCACCCGCCGGGCGACGTCGCGGTTGTGCGGCGAGTCCAGGTCCGCGGCCGCGGCGGCCTCGAACCCAGGGCCCTGATCCCGAGCGGGCGTCCAGTCCGGGTCGAGCAGGCCGAGCGCGGCCTTCTGGGTCAGCACCCGAAGTGCGGCGCGGTCGAGCAGATCCGAGGGGACCAGGCCGTCCTGCACCATCTGCCGCAGCGGCTCGCCGTACCCGGAGGTGTGCGGCAGCTCCACGTCGATGCCGGCGCGCAGCGCGTCCCTCGCCGCCGCGAGTACGTCGGAGGCGATGTTGTGGGTCGAGGCGAGGAACGCGATGGACCAGTAGTCGGAGACCACCGTGCCCTCGAAGCCCCAGGTCTCCCGCAGCAGCTCGGTCAGCAGCCGCTCGTCGGCGCCGCACGGGATGCCGTCGATCTCGTTGTACGCGTTCATCACCGAGCCGACCGGACCGTGCACCACCGCCCGCTCGAACGGAGGCAGGATCACGTCGGCGAGCTCGCGCGGGCCGAGCGCGGCCGGGGCGTGGTTGCGGGCCGAGCGCGAGGTGGAGTAGCCGGCGAAGTGCTTGAGAGTCGCGACGACCCCGGCCGACTGCAGGCCCTGGACATAGGCGAGCCCGAGCTCTGCGACGAGATGCGGGTCCTCCCCCATCGTCTCCTCCACCCGCCCCCACCGGTAGTCGCGCACCACGTCGAGCAC
>NZ_JAGSOG010000312.1 GCF_018139695.1 Actinospica durhamensis
CCCGTTCTGTCCCCGCCCTACGGCTGTGGCGGTTGCGGCCGCGGGAGTGCATCAGAGCTCGTCGGCCGGCTCCGGGTCCTGGCCGGCCGGGCTTTCGGCCTCGGCGGCGAGGATCTTGTAGAGCGACTGCCGGGTGCGCACCAGGACCTGCTTGGCCTCTTCGCGCTGGGCCGCGCTGCCGACCTCGTTGACCTGCCGGATGGCGGCGACGAGCTGGCCGATCAGGTCGCGGTACTGCAGGAACTCGCCGAAGCGGGTGCCCTGCTCGCCGATCTGCCACAGCTGGCTCAGCTGCTCGGCGTTGCGCTCGGCGTGCTCGCGCCCGGCCGCGGTCAGCGCGAACAGCTTGCGGCCGGCGCCGTCGGTGGGCTCGATCAGGCCCTCGTCCTCGAGCTGCGAGATGGCCGGGTACACCGAGCCCGAGCTCACCCGCCACAGCCCGCCGGTGCGCTCGTTGATCTCCTGGATGATCTGGTAGCCGTTGCGCGGCTCCTCGCTCAGCAGCGAGATGATCGCCGCGCGTACGTCGCCGCGTCCGGCCCGGCCGCGTCCCCGGCCGCCGCGTCCGCGCGGGCCGAAGCCGAGGTCCAGATCCAAGCCGGGGCCGAAGCCGGGCGGCGGGAAGCCCGGGCCGTGGTGGTGGCCGCCGCGTCCGCGGCCGGCGAAGGGACCGAAGCCCTCCTCCTCGCCCGGGAACTGCGGCCGGCCGAACGGGCCGTGCATGTGGCGGCCGGGCTCGGGGCGACCGCGCCCGTCGCCGCGCCGGCGCTCGTCGGGGCGCCGTCCACGGCGCTCGGGACCGGGGCCCTCGAGGCCCTCGTAAAAGCGTGTGTTCTTCATGGGAAGACTCCTTGGTGGAGATCCTCGGTGAGGATCATGTTCTGTCGAAGCATCTCTTCGACGTGTTAACGATATATCGCTGACTCTCGGAACGCAAGCCTCGGCCCGCCGGGCGGCTAGGCTGGGTGCACATGACCACGTCAACCGCCACCGACGCGCTCACCGCGGACGTCGTGCCCGCCGCCACGCCGCCGATGCCGCACGTGCGCACCTTCAAGCCGCGCCGCGGCCGGATCACCACCGCGCAGAGCGCCGCGATCGACCGGCTCTGGCCGCGGTGGGGCTTCGAGATACCGGACTCCAGCGCCGTACCGCTCGCGCGCGCGGAGCTGTTCGGCCGTGAGGCTCCGCTAGTGCTGGAGATCGGCTGCGGCATGGGCGAGGCCGTGATCGCGATGGCCGCCGCCACCCCCGAGCACGACTTCCTGGCCGTGGATGTGCACACTCCGGGCCTCGGCAACGTCCTCGCGATGGCCGAGCGGGCCGGTCTGAGCAACGTGCGGGTGGCCGCCGGCGACGCCCTCGACCTGCTGCGCGACCTGATCCCGGCACAGTCGCTGGAGGCCGTGCACGTCTACTTCCCCGACCCCTGGCCCAAGGCCCGCCACCACAAGCGCCGCATCATCCGCCCCGACGCCGTCGCGCTGCTGGCCCGCGGGCTGCGCCCGGGCGGCCGGCTGCACTGCGCCACCGACTGGGCCGAGTACGCCGCCCAGATGCTCGAGGTCCTGAGCGCCGAGCCGCTGCTGCGCAACACGGCCGAGGGCTACGCCCCGCGCCCCGCGCACCGCCCCGTCACCAAGTTCGAGGCCCGCGCCATCCAGGACGGCCGCGAGGTCTTCGACCTCTGTTTCCTCCGGGCCGCCGCTCCGCTAGCCTGACCTCCCCGGCGGCGGTGCGCCGCGGGTCGCAAGCGGGAGGGCGTGCATGACCGACGTGACCGAGCTCGTGCTCGCGCGGCACGGCGAGGCCGTGATCAACCTGGAGTTCCTGGATAACCTGGACGGGGTCTGCACTGGCCTGACCGAGCGCGGCCGGGTCCAGGCCGACCTCCTCGGGGCCCGTCTGGCCGAGCGGATGAGCGGCCCCGGCCGCTTCGATGTGCTCTGCCACTCCCCGATCCGCCGGGCGGTGGAGACCACCGAACGGGTGCTGGCCGCCTTCGGCCCGCACGAACTGCCGGTCGAGCCGGTCGAGGCGCTGCGCAGCGCCGACCACGGCGCGCCGGGCCGGAATCCGTGGAACCCGGCCACCAACCGGATCGGGACCATCCCGCCGCTCGCCCCGCACGAGGAGCCCAACCCGGGCTCGGAGACCTGGTCGTCCTATCTGGACCGCTCCAGCGGCGCGCTGCTCGAGATCGCGCGGCGGCACGCCGGGCTGCGGGTGCTGGTCATCGCCCACGCGGAGACCGCCGGGTCCGCCCTGCACGCCTTCCTGCGTCTGCCCCCCGAGGCCGCGCGTCTGGTCTACCCGCTCGTCAGCCACACCGGACTGACCGGCTGGCGGCACGCCCAGCCCACCTACGAGCGCTCGGACCCGGCCGGTCAGTGGGCTCTGATGTACGCCAACGACGACACGCACCTGCCGGTCGAGGACCGGATCTGGTCGCGCGGGTCACAATGATCACGTGGATCGAATCAAGCGCTCTTCGCTGGTGATCGCGGCGGTGCTCGCCGCCTGGCCGCTCGCGGCCTGCTCGGCCGCGAGCACGCAGAGCGCGGGCCGGGTGGTCGAGGTGGACGGCACCGCCTGTTCCAGCGCGGTGCCGCCGCCGCCGGGCATGACGGTGCTGACCCTCGCCCAGCTGCCCGCCACCGCGATCAGCACCCTGAAGCTGATCGCGGTGGGCGGCCCGTACCCGTACGACGAGGACGGTACCGTCTTCGGCAACTACCAGCGGCTGCTGCCGCGCGAGCCGGTCGACTACTACCACGAGTTCACCGTGGCCGGCACCGCCGCGGCCGGGCGCGGGCCGCGCCGGGTGGTGACCGGGGCCGGCGGCCAGGACTACTACACGCCGGACCACTACGTCAGCTTCGACTGGATCTCCTGCGCCGCGCCGGCCGGGCCGGCCGCCGCGGGTCCCCCGGTCGCGTCTCAGACCTCGCGGTAGTGCTCGACCTTCGGGTCGGCGGCGAAGTACGGGCCGATCAGCGCGCGCCACTGCGGGAAGCGGTCGGACTCGCGGAAGTTGACGGTGTGCGCCTCGAGCGACTCCCAGCCCACCAGCAGCAGGTAGCTGCCCGGGCGCTCGAGGCCGCGGTGCATCCGTGCCCACACGAAGCCCTCGGTCTGCGCCAGCAGTTCCCTGGCCTGCGCGTAGGCGGCCTCGAACTTCTCCGAGTCGGCCTCGGCGATGGAAAATTCGGCATGCTCGACGATCATGCGCCCAGCGTACATTCCCACCGCCGAGTGCGGGTAGGAAGCCGGGTGTGGCGGATGCAACCTTAGTTGACGCGCAGGATCTGTTCCGTGGCTTGCCCCGGCGCTACGACCTGCTCGCGGAAGTGCTCTCCTTCGGCCAGAACCGGCGGTGGCGCCATGCCATGGTGGACGCGGCGGCGCGCACCTCGCCCGACGCGCTCCGGGTCCTGGACGTGGCCACCGGCACCGCCGGGGTGGCCCTGTACTGGACCGACCGGGCGCGGGTGGAGGTGACCGGAATCGACCTGACCGCGCAGATGCTGCGGCGCGGCCGGGAGAACGTGGCCCGGCGCGGGCGCGCCGACCGTATCAGGCTGCTGCAGGGCCGGGCCGAGCAGCTGCCCTTCCCGGACGCCTCCTTCGACGCGGTCACCTTCACCTACCTGCTGCGCTACGTGCAGGATCCGGCAGCGACGCTGGTGGAACTCGCCCGGGTGCTCAAGCCCGGGGGAGCGCTGGCCAGCCTGGAGTTCGCGGTGCCGGGCAACCCCGGCTGGCACGCGGCCTGGGTCGGCTACACCCGCGGGGTGCTCCCGCTGGCCGGCTACCTCACCGGCGGCCGCGAGTGGGGACACGTCGGCAACTTCCTCGGCCCCTCCATCAGCGGCCACTACCGCACCCACCCGGTCGAGCGCATCGTCGACTACTGGCATGGCGCCGGGGTCGCGGACGTGCGCACGCGCCGGATGAGCCTCGGCGGCGGCCTGGTCATGTGGGGCCGCAAGAACGCCGCGAGCGCGGATGGCTGAGCCGGAGACGGCGTCGCAGGGCCCTGGCTCCGCGGTCGCCGATGCGCGGCCTCCGGGTGCGCCGCCCTCCGGTGCGCGGCCGGCGTTCTACGCGCGTGGCGGCGGCCCGGTCGGCGACTGGATCACGCTGCTGCACCCGCCGTACACGGCCTGGCACCTCGGCTACGTCGGCCTCGGCGCTGCGCTGGTGCCGAGGCTGGACTGGGCCGTGTTCTGGGCCAGCCTGGCCGGGTTCGCGCTGGCGGTCGGCGTCGCGGCGCACGCGCTGGACGAGTGGAAAGGCCGCCCGCTGCGGACCGGGATCAGCGGCGAGGCGCTGTGGACGGCGGCCGTGCTGAGCCTGGCCGGCGCGTGCGCCCTCGGCGTCGGCGTGCTGCGCCACTCCGGCTACGCGCTGCTGCCGCTGATCGCCGTGGGCGTCGTGCTGGTGCTCGGCTACAACCTCGAGCTCTTCGGCGGCGCGCTGCACACAGACCTCGGATTCGCCCTGGCCTGGGGCGCGTTCCCGGTGCTGGTCGGGTACGTGGCGCAGGGGCCGCGCTGGAATCTGCCGGGCACCTGCGCGCTCCTGTTCGCCGCGCTCGCCGCCACCGCGTTCTCGGCCGCGCAGCGCCGGCTGAGCACTCCGGCCAGAATCCTGCGACGCCGGGTCGCCGAGGTGGCCGGCGAGATCCGCTTCGCCGACGGGTCCACGGCCGCGCTCGATCGCAGTACCCTGCTGAATCCGCTGGACGGAGCGCTCAAGCTTCTCTCGGCAGTGTCACCGACGGTGGCTGCGGCGCTGCTGCTGTACCGGTGGAGTGCCCGGTGACGGCGTGCACGAGGTGGATCAGCTCCGCCCGCACCGACTCGTCGGCCAAGGGGAGGGACTCGGCGCTGCGCAGGGCGACGGCGCCGAGCCGGCCGATCCGCCGCTCGACCGAATCCTTGGCCCCGCAGGCGATCAGCAGCGCCCGCAGCTCGGCCACCGCCTGATCAGTCCCCTGGGACAACAGCGTGGCCAGCCGGCGCGCGTCCGGCCGGGTCAGCCGGGCCACCGCCTCGGCCAGCAGCACCGTCCGCTTGCCGTCGCGCAGGTCGTCGCCCGAGGGCTTGCCGGTCGCGGCCGGGTCGCCGAACGCCCCGAGCAGGTCGTCGCGCAGCTGGAACGCCACGCCCAGCGCGTCGCCGTACGCGCCGTACCCGGCCAGCAGCTCCGCCGACGCCCCGGCCAGCGCCGCACCGAACCGGGCGGGCCCGGTCGTCGTGCACGCCGCCGTCTTCGCCCGCGCCACCTCAAGCGCCGCCGCCACCGACGCCTCGCCCTCCGCCTGCGTCAGCAGATCCAGGTACTGGCCCTGCATCGTCAGGGCCCGCATGTCGTCGAAGACCGGCCGGGCCCGGGAGACGGCCTGCTCCGGCAGCCCGCAGCCGCGCAGCAGCTGGTCCGCCCAGACCAGGCAAAGGTCGCCCGCCGTGATCGCCGCCGACATGCCGAACTGCTCGTCCCGGCCGAACCACCCGGCCCGCCGGTGCTGCTCGCCGAAGACCCGGTGCACCGCGGGCGCCCCGCGCCGCGTCGCCGAGCCGTCCATCACGTCGTCGTGGATCAGCGCGCACGCGTGCAGCAGCTCCACCACGGCCGCGGCGCCGAGCACGCCCGGAGTCAGCGGCGCCCCGGTGCCGCGCCATCCGAGCAGCACGAACCGCGCCCGCAGCCGTTTGCCGCCGCGCAGCACCAGGTCCGCGATCGGCGCGTAGAGCCCCGCGATCCGCGCCGACGGAGCCTCGGCCATCCGCTGCGCGAAGAACTCGTGCAGTACCTCGTCGATCGAGCCCGCGGGAGTATCCACAGTTCCCGTCTACACCAGAACTCAGAGTCCTGCCAGGTCCGCCAGCGTACGGGTCTGTTCGGCGAGGATGCGCAGGCACTCGTCCGGCTCGTCCGCCGCGATCGCCACCGCGGCCTCGGCCCGCCTCGCCGCGCCCCAGGCGAAGATCCGCAGCGGGTCCACCCCGAGCTCGTCGCCGAGCAGCGCGCCGCGCGCCGTGAGCACCGCGCCGGGCCGGGGCAGCGCGAACGGCGGGTCGACCTGCTCGAGCAGCGGCCACGGGTCGAACGCGGGGTCGCCGGCCAGCGGCTTGGCGTCGATGGCGAGCCACGGTTCGCGGGCGGCCGAGAGCACGTTGCCCGGATTGAAATCCCCGTGCAGCAGCACGGATCGCGACGCGGGCACGGACGCGGGCAGCGTCCGCAGCAGATCGAGGCAGGTGCGCACCAACCCGGCGTCGGCCTCGGCGGGAAGCAGGGCCAGCCGCTCCTCGGCCATGTCCGCCCACCACCCCATCTGCTCACCCACCGACTCGGGGGACGGCGGCGCGTCCGTCTCGCCCGCGTCCACCGTCTCGACGGGCAGCCACAGCCGCCGCAACAGCCCCGCCCCGATCCGCAGCCTCGCCTCGGCGCCGAGCTCCGAAGCGTCCACCAGCTTTGTACCCGGCTCGCACAGCTCCAGCAGATATGCGGTGCGCTCCGCGTCCTGCCGCAGCAGCCGCACCGCCCCGTTCCCGCCCCAACGCCGCAGCCCGTAGGCCTCCGCGCGCGCCTCCCGGTGCGGAAACCCGACCTTGAGCACCGCGCGTTCCCCGGAGTCCAGCTCCACCGGCGCCACCCAGGCGCCGGACCCGCCCGCGTAGGGCCGCCCGATCCGCCGAAGACCCCAGTCCGCGCGCAAGGAGGCGACCAGACCCGGCAGCCGCTCCAGCCATGCGCGGCCGTCCACGCTCACGCTGCCGCCGAACGCCAAGCCGAGCCGGTCCAGTTCCAGATCTTGCTCCACCCGGCCAGTGTGCCACGCCCGCCGGTCGTGTCAGTGGTCGATGGCATGCTGACGGACATGACGAAGAAATGGGACTCCAACAGCCACGACGAGCGCGAGGCGCTGCTCGGCTTCCTGCACAATCAGCGCGAGGCACTGTGCCGCAGCGTCTACGGCCTGACCGACGAGCAGGCCGCCCTCGCCCCCTCCGCCAGTGCGCTGAGCCTGGGCGGCCTGCTGCGCCACCTCACCGCGATCGAGGGCAACTGGACCGGGATCCTCCAGGTCACCGGCACCCCCAACGGCGTGGCCGAGCACCTCGCCTCGTTCCAGCCCGGCGGCAGCACGGTGGAGGAACTCATCGCCGACTACCGCCGCGCCGCCGAGGCCACCGACGCCGCGTTCCTCGCCATCCCGGACCTCGAACAGCTCGCCCCCGTGCCGCAGGGCGTGCCCTGGTTCCCCAAGGACGTCGAGTCCTGGACCGCCCGCTACATCCTGGTCCACCTGATCGAGGAGACCGCCCGCCACGCCGGCCACGCCGACATCATCCGCGAGACCCTCGACGGCGCCCAGTCCATCGAGCTCAAAGCCGCCGCCGAGGGCTGGCCGGAGAGCGACTTCGTCAAGCCCTGGCGCAAGCCGGCCCAGGACTGAGCGGGTTTTCGGTTGCGGGGCCGCGCGATCGCGGGCATCATCGTGACGTCCATCGTCCCCGATGACCATCGAAGCCATATGCGAATTCTGATTTCAGAAGTGGAGGCCGCCGACACCCCTGCCGCCCGATGACGGGACTCGGCAGGCCGGTAGACTCGGCGATCTTCTCCCACCCCCGCGCCCAGGCCGCGATCCGGGCGCGCAGGTTCGGCGTCACCCCGAGCATGATCGAGGCCGTCGCGCTGCGGCGCGCCGCCGGGGACTGGCGTGGGGCCTGTGCGGCCGCGGCCGTCGAGGTGCAGATCGATCCCTCGTCCCTGAAGGCGCGCCACGGCTCGGACCTCGCCGAGCTGATCCTGGACGACCTACGGAATCTGTCCCCTGATCTGCTGCGCTGGCACTTCCCGCGCGCCCGGCACGGCTCCGGGCTGCTGCTCGAGGACGAGTGGGTGCCGCTCGCCGACTACGCCTGGGCGGGCGTGCCCGTCACGCTCGTCGCCGCGAGTCCGCGCCACGCTCTCGCCGCAGGTCAGCGGATCGCACTCACCGTGCTCGCGGGCAGCCGGCGGCGCGATGGAACCCAGGGCCCGTCGCGCCGCAGCCTGACGCACCACCGGATGTTCTGGGACGCCGCGGCGGCTCCGCAACTCGCCCGGCTGTCCGCGGACCTCGGCGGCGGTGGCACCGGCGAACCCGGGGACGCGCGGCGGATCAGTGCCCTGCAGGACGCGGGCCGGGCCGAGCAGGCCTGGGCCGCCGCCGGGATCGAGCTGATCTGCGCGCCTGCGCGGGTGTCGGGCCGGCGGCAGCAAGCCAACCGGATAAGCCGGCTCGCCACCCTCCCGGTCAACCTGCCGCTGCTGGTGACTCAGGCTCGTGAGACGCTCCCGGGCGTCGACCGCGGCGCGATCGCCTTCCGCGGCGGCGCGCTCGTGCTGCGCGGGCTGGGGTCCGACGGCGGCCCGGTCACGGCCGAGGTGGTCTCTCCCGAGCAGGCCCGCGACCTGCCCGCCCTCCCCGATGCCGCGTGGCTCAGGCCCGTGGACGCCGAACTGCTCAGGCTGGACCTGCTCGCTCCACCCGACCTGCACCCGCTGGTCGCCGACGCGCTCGCTCCACGCACGTCGCCGACATCGCCGAATCAGGGCCCGGCGACGGGGACGCTGCTCTACCGCACGGTGCCCTACTTCGAAGCCGTCGAGGCGTGCGACGGTGCCGGACCTGGTGACGGTGACGGTGACGGCGCCGCGTCGCAGCTCGTGCTCCTGGTGCGCTGCGGTACGAACCTCCACCGGGTGGCCTGGCGCGACGGCCGCTGGCAGGCCGAACACGACGAGCACGGTGCCCGCGAACTGCTGCTGAACAGGCTGGGCGGCGCCATGGATCCCTGCCGGCAGGCCGCGGAGTACCTCGGCACCGGCCGGCACATTCTCGACCTCGTCGAATCGCTGCTCGAACACGGCCGCATCCACGAGGTCCTGCGCCTGCTTCCCGAGCACGCGGACGCCGGCGCCGACCCGCTGTCCTTCGCCCTGTCCGACGGCACCACCGTCGGCGAGTCACTCGAAGCCCTCTTCCTGCGCACCGCGTACCTGCGCGCCAGAGCCGGCGAGGCCGAACCGCCCGCGGCGGTGAGCTACCGCCTGGCCAACCCCAGCCTCCGCCGCCGCCCCCGAAAGGGGGAGCCGGCCCGAACCAGAAAAAGGTGATCATGACACTGATCGAGCTTCCGTCCCGTACCTC
>NZ_JAGSOG010000313.1 GCF_018139695.1 Actinospica durhamensis
GGGCCGGGGCTGTGGCGGTGCCGGTGCCGGTGCCGGTGCCGGTGTCAGCGTCCGGGTCCGGGTCCGGGTCCGGGTCCGGGTCCGGGTCCGGGTCCGGGTCCGGGTCTGACACGTCGTCACCCAAGCCTGCGCAGCGGCAGACGCCCCCTAGCCGGCGACGCCCGTTCACCGACCTGGAAGACTTCGTGCGCCGCACCGACCTGTCCCAAGCCGCGCTCGAGGCGCTCGCCACGGCCGGGGCGTTCGCGTGCTTCGGACTCACCCGGCGTCAGGCGCTGTGGCAGGCCGGAGCTTTGGCGGGTACCCACGCCGGGCACCTGCCGGGCACGGCCGGAGCCGAATCGGTACCCGCACTGCCTGAGATGACCGTCGTCGAGCAGACCTTCGCCGACCTGTGGGCCGGCGGCGCATCCCCCGACTCGCACCCGATCGCGCACGTACGCGAGCAGCTGGCCGCCAGCGGCCACCTGTCCATCGCCGAGTTGGCCGAGGTCCCGGATCGGCACCTGGTGCGCATCGCCGGGATCGTCACCCACCGCCAGCGCCCACCCACCGCCGGCGGCGTCTGCTTCCTGTCCCTGGAGGACGAGACGGGACTGGCGAACATCGTGTGCTCGCCCACGGTGTGGGAGCGGCAGAAGAAGGTGGCCTTGGACCACGGAGCGCTGCGGATCATCGGCCACCTGGAACGCTCCGACCACGGCGACGGCGCGATCAACGTCGTCGCAGGTCGCCTCGAGCCACTTCGCGTGGCCGCTCAGCCCGCACGCATGCGCGGCCGAGATTTCCGATGAGGGTCCGATGACGGCCCGATGACGGCCCAATGAGTGTCCGGTGAGGGGAGGTCTGACCAGGTCCTGAAAATGAGCCACGTGGTGAAAATGCAAGGCGTCCGTGACCTCGCCGCGCTACCGTGACACCCGTGAGCACCCTGATAAGGGCGACCTGTAGGCGAGCCGGGCCCGGATCGCGCCCGGCGACGGCCGTGTGCGGCACGGAGCTCGATGACGCCGAGACGGGGGTCTCAGTCGTGGGACGTGCCGCTGCGCTGCTCGGGACGGTGAAGGCGCTCCGCATGTCTCGCGCGTTCCCCGCGGGAGCGGGGATCGGCTCGGGAAAGTGGTGTGGCTCGAGAACGGGGTTCGGCATGGGAAACGTGCAGGCCATGGAATCGGTTCTCATGGAATCGCTTCTCATGGGATCAGTTCTCAAGGCGATGACTCGGTTGACGGGGGAGCAGTGTCCGGTATGACAACCACAGCTGACGGCGAATCGGTACTCGGGGCGGGCGCTGGGGCAGGGGCGGATGCTGCGGCGTCCGGGATGAAGAAGGCAGCGCTTGGCGCTGCGGTGCCCCGGATGAGAGCAGCGGCCGGCGGGGCTGATGGGGCTGGAACTTGCGGACTCGACGGGAGTGACACGGCTGATCTGACTGGCCGTTCGATCCGGACTAGCCGTTCAACGCGGGCTGGTGGGCGGGCGGCCCGGACCGACCAGAGTGGCCGGACCGAGACAGGCCGGGCCGATCAGACAGGGCGGGGCGGCCGGTCCGACGGACGAGCTGTGCTCAAGGCTAAGCTGCCGACTGACGCGGGGTCAGTATTCGGCACAAGGGCCGCGCATAGCGGCGGATCGGCGCTCAGGATGCGAGCTGTCTCCGGTGTGGGATCGGTGCTCGGCATGAGCGCCGTACCCGGTGTCGGGCCACTAGTCGGATCTCTGCCTGGGACGAATGCTGTACCCGGTGGCGGACCGTCAGCTGCGCCTCTACCTGGAATGAACGCCGTACGAGTCGCCGGACCAGCGCTCGGGATGAAAGCTGTACCTGGTCTGGGCGCTGCATCGGGCAGGGGAGCCGTATCTGGCAGGGGACCGGTTCATGCCGTGGGCACCGCGCCCGGCGCCGTGGGTACGGCACCCGACATCGAGACGCTGTCCGACACAGGGATGATGCTGACCACTCCGCCGCACAGGCACGATTCGTCCACACTCGCGTGCCAGCCCAGTCCGGCAGCCGTGACAGCGTGGATCGGTGCCGGACCCGGACTCAACGAGCCGGCGGGATTCGCCGTCGACTTGGACCGGGTGCTGACCGTAATGCCCCGACGGAACCTCATCTCGCCGAACGTTCCCAGTCCGTCCGCGGGCTGGCGGCGCAGGCGCGGACGCGGACGCTGGTCAAGCGGTCCGTTCGCGGGAATCGCCTGGCCGAGCGTGTCGCGGATCTGGGCGCGCGGCAAGAGATGGCAGCGGTAGCGCGGGCCGACAAAGGACAAAAGTAGTACGGGTCGACAATGGCAGCGCGGGTCGACAACGGTAGTGCGGGCGACGTCGAAACGGCGACGTGGCAGCGGCGGACGTGGCTAGTGCAGTGCTCCGATCTCACCTGCCCTCGCGCATGTCGCAGTGAGGCGTCGCGCCGTGCGTTGTCCCTTTTCCCTCGTCCGTTTGGCGTTGTGTGTTGTGCGTAGTGCGTCGTGCGGAAGCCGTGGGTCGTACGGCCCGTGGTGTCGAGTGTCGTTCGCACTGGTCTGCGAGGTTCGGTTCTAGGCTGGGGCGACACCGAAGCGCAGCAATCGGAGGAGGCACCCATGGTGGCGGAACCGAGCGAGATCGCCGAAGTCCTGGACCACCCGCTCAGCCGGGAACTCCTCGCTCTTCCGCTGGCCCGGTTGGCCTTCGTGGCGAAGGACGGCACGCCCCGAACCATTCCGATGGGCTTCACCTGGAACGGCTCGGAGATCGTCATGTGCACGGCGACGAACGCTCCGAAGCTCAAAGCTCTGCGCCGCAATCCGGCCGTCGCCCTGACCATCGACACCGAGGCGTTTCCGCCGAAGATCCTCCTCATTCGCGGGCAAGCCGAACTGGACGTCGTCGAGGGCATCCCGGAGGAGTTCCTGGCGTCCAACGGCGTCAGCACGATGACGCCCGAGCAGCGCACCGCGTGGGAGACCGAGGTGCACTCGCTCTACGAGGGCATGGTTCGGATCGTGGTGGCGCCGACTTGGGTGAAGCTGATCGACTTCGAGACGACCCTCCCGAGTGCGGTCGAGGAACTGATTCGCCGACGCGAAGAGCGCGGCCAAGTCTGAACCGCCGTAGCCAGGCGATGACCGGAACAAGTCTGAACCTCAGTCAGGCGACACCCTGGGCCGGATCGAGTCTTTGGCCTGGAATGGTCGCCAGAGGATCAGTCCCTGTTTTTTGCGAGCCAGGCGTCGGCCACGATCGCCTCGAGCTCGTCGTAGGTCGGCGACCAGCCCAGTTCGTCGCGGATGCGGCGGGTGTCCGCGAGCAGGATCGGAACCTCGCCGCGTGACGGGCGGTGCTCCACGGGGACGGGATGGCCGCTGACGGTGCGCACGGCGTCGACGATGTCGAGCACGCTGGCGCCGACGGCGCCCACGTTGAGCACCGTTCGCCGGTCCGGCCGCGCGTAGGCCAGGGCTGCGGCGAACGCGCGGGCCACGTCGTGGACGTGCACGAAGTCGCGCACGGCGGTGCCGTCGCCGTTGACCGTGAGGCACGGCTGCGATCCGGCCGCCACGGCCATGGCCTTCGGCAGGATCGTCTCCACATCGCCGATCCGGCCGCCGACCGATGCTCCGGCCGCGTTGAACACCCGCAGGACCACCGCCCCGAAGCGGCCGTCCAACGGCGCGTCCAGCACCACCCGCTCCGCGGCGCGCTTGGTCACGCCGTACGCGTGTGTGTCGGTGAGCGCGAGGTCGAGGCTCTCCGGGATCGGCTGCACGCTCGGCGCGCCGTAGACCGCACCCGAGGACGCCAGGGCGAACCGGACGGCGCGCCCCGAGCGGGCGGCTTCGGCGGCCGCCGCCGCGACCACGGTGGCCGTGCCGATCTCGTTGACGTCTCGGTACTCTGCCGCACGCTCGGCCGCCTCGCGCACGCGTGTGAGCGCCGCCAAGTGGCAGACGCCGTCCACACCGGTGACGGCTTGCCGCATTGCCTCGGGGTCGCGCACATCACCGTGCACCACCTCGACCGCGCCGCTCGGAGAAGCCACGGACACCGGATGTGGCGCTCCGTCGCGTCGCGTCGTCAGTGCACGCACTTCGTGTCCTTCGGCCGTCAATGCCCCGACGACCGCGCTGCCGACGTATCCGAATGCTCCGGTGACCAGTACTCGCACGCTGCTATGAAATCACCTCTGTGTGAACTTCGTCGCTGGGCTCCTTTGCACGTCCTCGTTTGGTAGGTGCTCATTGCGTATGAGCTCGCTTCGCACGTCTTCCCGCTGGCACGATCGGCCCGGCGCGGCCGGTCCGGCACAACCGGCCCAGCGTGGCCGATAGGGCACAACCGGCCCAGCGTGGCCGATAGGGCACAACCGATCCTGCGCGACCGCCAAGCTGCGCACTGCCTCAGTCGCGTACCGCTGAGGCGTAGGTGATCCACGGCCGCAGGTCACCGGTGCGCAGGTTGTCGAATCCGGCATCGCGGAACAGGCCGGGTAGGGCCAGGCGCTGGTCTTCCAGCATCGCCGGGCCGGTGAGCGAGCCGACCACGTGCCGCATCAAGCCGGTGCGGGGCGGGCGGAACTCGGCTATGAGCAGTTGCCCGCCTGGTCGTAGGACGCGGCGCATCTCGCGCAGCGCCGGCACGCGCAGTTCGGTCGGGAGGTGATGAACCATCAGACTGCTGGTGACGGCGTCGAACGTGCCGTCGTCGAACTCCAGGCGCTCGGCTGCTCCCACCGTGTACGTGCAGGTGGCCGATGAGCGCAGCTCGTTCGCGGTGTCGACCATCGCGGCCGAGGCGTCGACGCCGGTGACCGAGCCCTCCGGGCCGACGGCCGCGGCGAGCATGTTGCTCAGATAGCCGGTGCCGCAGCCGACGTCGAGGACGCGGTCTCCGGGCTTGGCGCCGCTGAGGCGGGCGACCTTGCGGAAGACCGCGGCCCGCCGCCCGAGGAAGAACATGGCGGTGAAGGAGTCGTACTTCCGGCTGTGATCGAGGGTGAAGCCGGGGGTGTCCGCGTTTCCCGGTGCGTGGTTGTGGCTGTGGCCGTGATGGCTCTGACCGTGGCCGTGGTCCTGAGCGTGATCTTGAGTGTGTTCTTGGGCGTGGAAGCGGCCGTGCTCGTGCTCACGCCTGCCGCCCTGGTCCTGTTCCGCGCCGGGCACCCGTGCCGGGCCGTGTTCCTGGCCGGGGTCCGGTGTGAGCTCCTGGTCGGGCTGGTGCGCGGCGTGCTGGTGAGCGCCGTGGATGCGGCTGGCGATGGACATGGCCCCTCCTTAGTCTCCACTAAGTACTCTTCAAACTTAGTTGCGACTAAGTTCGATGTCAAGTCTCCGGTACCATGGGATTCGTGACCGGCAAAGAGACCGTCGACCGCCCCGTCCGCCGCACTCGCCTGGCTCCGGCCGAGCGCCGTGCCTCGATCCTCGCCGCGGCCACCGAGGTCTTCGGTCGTGTGGGGTACCAGAAGGCGAAGATGTCCGACGTGGCCGCCGCGGTCGGCGTCACCGAGCCGGTGGTCTTCCAGAACTTCGGCACCAAGGCCGGACTCTACGTCGCCGTGATCGAACGGGCCGGTGAGCACGCGCGAGAGGCCTTCGCCCGGCGTACCTGGCACGGGACGGGGGTGCGCGGCGCGCTCGAGGACATCCTCTCGCCTGAGCACATCGAGGCGATGCACACCGGCTCGGGGCACGGGGTGCTGTTCGCGGACGCCATGAGCCTGATCGCGGATCCGGAAATCGGAGCCGCGGCTCGACAGGCGGTGGGTGTGCTGTCCGAGGCACTGACCGAGATGGTGAGCGAGGGCATTCGCACGGGCGAGCTACGGGCGGACCTCGACTCGGAGGTCGCGTCGTGGAGCATCCTGTCGCTGATGGCCTCGTATTACTTCCGGGTCGCCGTGATGCCGGACAGGGCGGGATTGCAGCAGGGTATTTCGGATCTCGTTCTCAGGGCCCTGGCCGGTGAGGATCGCGACGGCGCGGCAGCGGTCGGCTAGCGCGGCCGAAAACCCGCCGGATCGCCAGGATTTTCTTTAGTCGAGGTACCGATCACGCAGGGCCGTGGTGAGTGTGGGCACGTCGGCGCCGGTGGCCGCGATGTAGCCGCGGACGGAGCCGTAGTCGCGGGCGAGTTCGAGCAGGAAAAGCTCCATCGCGCGGGCCGGGGCGCGGAAGGCGTGGCTGTGCAGCGGGGACGCCGTGCCCTCGCGGTGCTGGGCCTCCCAGTCCGCCAGGAAGCGCGGGCGGACCTGCTCGGTGAGGGCGTAGTCCTCGACGATCTGCGCTTCCGGGACCCCCATCAACGTGAGTATCAGGGCCGCGATGATGCCGGTGCGGTCTTTGCCGCTCTTGCAGTGGAAGGCCAGCGGAGCGCTGTCGGAGTCGGCTATCAGCTCCAGGGCAGCGCGTATCTCGACCTTGCCGTCGAACGCGGTCTCCGCGTAGCGGTCGGCGAAAAAACGGTCAGAGGGCTGGCCCGGCTTGTCCATGGACTGGTCGTACGGATGGTGCTCGATGCTCAGGTTGTGCCAGGCGAGCTCGTCGGCACCGGGGACCCGGCCGTGGCGCTCGATCTCCCACGGGTACCTCAGATCGATGACGGTGCGCAGGTCCAGTTTCGCGAATCGCTGCAGATCCTCCGCGCCCGCTCTGTTGAGCTTGGACAGCGCGTCGGCCCGGTAGAGCAGGCCCGATCGAACCGTCCGGCCGTCTTCGGTGCGCAGGCCGCCGAGGTCGCGGACGTTGAGTAAGCGCTCGAATTCGATGATCCGTTCCACGGCGATCACAGTAGCGGACCCGGCCCTGGTAAGGTGGGTGGCGCCGGGCAGGGGCGGTCGGATCATCCAGTCCAGCGACGCAGCAGATCCAGCCCGGCAACCCGCAGATCCAGTCCGGCAACGCGGCAGATCCACGCCGCAGATCCAACGCCCCGGATCCTCAGCCGAGTTCGTAGTCGAACCAGATGCGGTGGGTGCCGTCCGCGTCGATGGCCATGCCGCCGGTGCCGCGGATCCCGGCGAGCCGGCCGGTGCCGCTGGTCGGCATGATCCGGAACAGGCTCTCGGGTCGGGCGGTCTGGCCGGTGGCGGGCGTGTGGGCGAAGTTGAAGGCGCCGTCACGGCCGTCGAGGGTACCTTCGAACGATTCCACGGCCACATAAGGGCTGCCGCCCGCGAAGTGGTCGAGGGCGGCGGTGAGCAACGTGGCCGAACGCCCGGCGATATCGCCCTCGTACTGCTTCCTGATGGTCGCCACCCCGACCGCACGGCCCGCGCGCACGGTCGGATCCGGGGCGTTCGAGGTCGGCGTGAATGCGACCACCTTGAAGGTTCCCGAAGCTCGCATGGAGCACATGATAGAGAATGCAGTCATGCGTGCGAGGTGGCACATCCCTGGGCCCCGGGCCCGAATGATCGCGTTGGCGACGGTGCTCACCGCCGCCGTGGGAGTATGCGCTGCGGTGACCGCGACGTCCGCGTGCGCCGCCGTGCCGCTGACGCAGTCCGGTGCCTTGGCCTCGAACACCCGCTTCTATCTCGACCCGCATTCGGCAGTCGAGTACTGGGACACGCACAACCCGACCAGTCCCTATCAGCCCGCCATCAACGCGCGGATCGCGCCGGTGCCCTCGGCCGTCTGGTTCACCAGCTACGACCCGGATCGCATCACCGCGCAGGTCAAGGACATCACCTCCGCGGCGGCCGCGCAGGGTACCGTTCCCGTGCTCGTGCTCTACGACATCCCGGACGTCAACTGCGCCTCGAATCCGCCCGGAGCGGCACCGAACGTCGCCGACTACGAGTCCTGGGCCACGGCCTTCGCCGCCGGCCTCGGCGGGCACAAGGCGATCGTGCTCGTCGAGCCGGACGCGCTCGCGTCCCAGTCCTGCCTCGCCACGCAGCAGGCGTCTCAGCGCGACGCCGCCATCGCCTTCGCCGGACGCGCCGTGCACAAGGCCGACGCTGCCGCCCGGGTCTACTTCGATGCCGGGAACTCGGCCTGGAATTCGGCTTCGGTGCAGGCGCAGCGGCTCGCGGCCGCCGATGTCGCGGGCAGCGCCGACGGGATCTTCTCCAACGTCTCCAACTTCCGCCCCACCTCCGACGAAGTGGCGTACGACGAGCAGGTACTCGCGGATCTCGGGGACCCGCCGGGGCTGCACATCGTCATCGACACGAGCCGCAACGGGAACGGTCCGGGCGACACCTGGTGCGATCCGACCGGGCGCGCCCTGGGCAGTCTGCCCACTGCCGATACCGGGAACGCGCTCGTCGACGCGTACTTGTGGATCAAGGATCCGGGTCAGGCGGACGGCTGCGCGGCTCCGGCCGGGGCCTTCGATCCGGAGCTCGCGTACGCGCTGATCGCGGACGGGCCCGGAGGTGCGGGGAAGTACGCGGCCAAATTCAACGCGTCGTCGAGTCCGACCGCACCCGGCACCGATGGCGCCCTGGCGCAGTCATCGCAGCCGGCGGCGGGTCAGGCCTCGAACACCGCGACTGCCGCGGCCGCAGCGGCCAAACAAAGCAGCTGCGTCTGAGCCGCGGCGCGGCGCGGCGCGGCGTGACGTGGCCCGGCACAGCTCAGCGATGCGCCGCGAGCCGGCCGAGCAGCCGTTCCTTGGCGGCCGGCCACTCGGTGTCGAGCAGGCCGTAGAACACCGAGTCGCGCCAGGTGCCGTCGTTGCGCTGCTTGTGCTTGCGCAGCACGCCCTCGCGCTGGGCCCCGAGGCGCTCGATCGCGGCCTGCGAACGCGTGTTGAGGTTGTCGGTCTGCCACTCCACCCGGACCGCGCCGAGGGTCTCGAAGGCGTACGTCATCAGCAGCAGCTTCGCTTCCGTGTTCACGCCGGTGCGCCAGTACGCGCGCGCCGTCATGGTGCTGCCGATGTGTACGGAACGCAGCCGCTCCTCCGGCGGGGAGAAGGACGTGGTGCCGATCGCGGTGCCGGTGCGCGGGTCGCGGTAGAGCCAGGAGACGCGCTGGCCGAGCGCGTTGCCGCGCAACATGCCCTGGATGTTCGCGGCCATGCCCGCCTCGTCGGCGGGTCGTGAGCCGGGGATGTAGCGCCAGATGTCCGCGTCGTCGAGGGCCGCGAACAGTTCCGGCGCGTGCTCGATCCGCAGCGGTTCGAGCGCGACGTGCTCGCCGGCCAGCGGCACCGCCTCGAGCCAGGGGGACGGGGCGATCAGGGGGTGGCG
>NZ_JAGSOG010000314.1 GCF_018139695.1 Actinospica durhamensis
GGGCGGGGTGGTCGGCGGGGTCGGCTGGCTGGGAGCGGCGTTCACGGCCGCGGTCTGCACCGAGAGCGAGCCGATGCTGAGCGTGCCGCCGGAGGAGGTCTGCACGTTCGGCGAGGTGCAGCCGCAGTCGGCGTTCGGGAAGGATCCGCCGATGGCGAGGTCGAAGATGATGAAGAACCCGTGGTCGATCGCGGCCTGCCAGGCCGCCTGGCCCACCTGGGCCTCGCTCACCGACCAGTACTCCTGGCCGTCGAGGTACCAGCGGATCTGCTCGTTGCTGACGCTGCGGTCGATGATCTCGGTGTAGGTGTGGTACCCGGTCTGGCAGCCCGCGCAGGCGAGCATGCCGCTGGTGCGGCCGGTGTACTCGTTGCAGGCCCCGCCCGGCGCGACCCCGCAGTGCAGCGTCGAGGAGGTCTCGCTGTGCCCGTTGACGTCTTCCATGATGTCGGTCTCGCCGATCGACGGCCAGGTGCCGCCGGTGCGGTCACCCGAGCCGAGCGTCCAGAAGGCGGGCCAGTAGCCGACACCGGCCGTGGGGTTCGGCTGCTTGATCGACGCCGAGATCTCCATCATGCCGCCGGCCGGCGCCGCGAAGTCGGAGCGCTGCGACTCGATCCGGCCCGAGGTCCAGGCTCCGCCCGAGTCCAGGGCCGTGATGTCGAGGTGGCCGCTGCCGTCGAGGTAGACGTTCGAGGTCGAGTTCGACATCGTCTCGACCTCCCCGGTGCCCCAGTTGGCCGGGCCGCCCGGCGCGCTGGTGCCGGTGTCCTCGATCCAGTCGGTGGAGGAGGGGGCCGTGCCCGCCGCGCCGCTGAAGCTCGCGTTCCAGACGGTGTTCCAGTTCTCCGTCGGGATCGTCGTGCCACCGGACGGGGTGGCGGAGGCTGACGCAGACGCGGAGGCCGACGCCGAGGGGGACGCGGACGCGCTGGTCGAAGCGCTCGGCGTGGCGGAGGGCGAGGCGGACGCGGAGGCGGAAGTCCCGCCGTACACGTCGAACTCCCACAGCGAGTAGCCGTACCCGGTGGCCCGCGCCGTCCCGTACATGCGGATGTAGCGGCCGGTCCCGGTGACGCTCAGGTTCTGCACGCCGCCGGTGCCGGTCGTGGTGGAGTAGATCGTGGTCCAGGTCGCGTCGTCGGTGGACGTCTGGATCTGGAACGCCGTCGCGTACGCGCTCTCCCAGTTCAGCGAGACGCCGCAGACGGACTGGGTGGACCCGAGGTCCACCGCGAGCCATTGCGGATCGCTGAACGCGCTCGACCACCGGGTGGCGGTGTTCCCGTCGGTCGCGGCCGACGCGGGGAACTGCGCCCCGTTCTCCAGGGAGGAGGCGGTCGTGGGCTGATTCAGCGCGAGGTCGGTGGTGCCGCAGGCGGCGGCGGTCGCCGCGTGCGCGGCGTAGAGCGGCACCGCGGCGAGCACGAACGCGAGGGCGAGGGTGACGAGCACGGCCACCGAGGCGCGGGCGCGTGGAGGCAGGCTGCTGAGTCGTCTCCGGCGCGGCATCGGGCCGGAGAGGTATGCGGTCATCGGTGGCTCCCGGGGAGCTGGTAGGGACGGTCGATCCAGGCCGCGCCCGGCCGGCCCTTCCCCGGGCCCTGAGAGCGCTCTCTCGGGGCACCGGGCACACCCTTCGCGGCGTGCCTGCACGGGTGCGCGCAGGCGTGTTCACGGGAGTGCGGTGAGGCGGGCGGTCGGGTGCGACGTGCGGGTCAGGGGCCTGTGACCGCGCGCCGACCTGCCCTCCCGCCCGGTCGGCCGCGAACGGACGCGAACCGGGCGGGGGAGCCGCGTCGGGTGGGGCCGCGCGGGCCACAGCGGGAGAGCGCTCTCCCACTCGGATGTCTACGCCCCCGGCCCGCCGCTGTCAATATCCGGATCCGGTCCCGGGACCGGCCGGCTCGGCGGCGTGCCCGTCGGCCTTCGACGTGTCCTGGTACGTCCGAACCGGGACTCCTGGCGAAGATCAGGCGGATCGCGGCCCGGGCGATATTCGCTTGAAGCCGTTCCTAGGATGTCTTCATGCGCATGCACAACATCGATGTCGGCGCGGACCTGCGTCAGCGCTGGCTCGGCTGGCTCGCGCCCGGACAACAGCCGTTCTTCCTGTCCGAAGAACAGGCAGAACAGTGCGACGTACACGGCGGATTCGACCTCTCCACGTGGCGTCAGCGCGCGATCTCCGACGAACTGCGCGACACGTACGCGCTCTGGCGTGTCTCCCGTGATCATCTACGGGTCCTGTGGCTGGACGAGCCGACCTTCCACGCCGCGCCACGCGCGGTCCGCGCGCTCTTGGTGCGTGCGCAGGTGGAGCATCGCCGAGGCCTGGTTCCCGCAGTACGTGCATGGGCCGGCCACTTTCCGGACGCGGACCTGCTCGGCCAGGCCGACGGGCACCGGTTCGTGTGGTGGCCGTCGATGCTCGAGCAAGTGGACGACGCGTTGCTCGGGCTGATCCTCGACCGCATCCAGCGATTGCTGCCCAGCCGCCACGGCGAGGTGTCCGACGCGGTGTGGGAACGCGCAGCGCCAGTCTTGCCCGATGCCCGTGCGCTGGCCGGCACGTTCCACCCCGGCAGCGGTCCCAACTGCTTCGGCACCGTCATGGCCGCGGCCGCGGTGCCCGGCGCCGCCACGGCCTGGATGATGCCCGAACCGTTCGAGGACTGGCTCGCCACGCACGCGCGGCCGGTGGCCGACCGCGGCCACGACGCGGACCCGGGAACCGTGCTGGTCTGGCGCGACCCCGACGGCGCCGCGCAGCACGCGGCCGTCACACTCGGCGGCGGCTGGGCGCTGAACAAGCCCTCGCAGCTGTGGTCCACGCCGCGCAAGGTACTCCCCGTGCGCGACGTCATCCGGGTCAGCCGTGCGGCCGGGACGCGGCTGCACCGCTACGCGCTCGTCGAGACCCGGTGCCGCTGAAACAGCGCCAGCGCGGCGATGGAGGGCGCGTCCTTCAGCCGTCCGTCGGCGATGAGCCCCCAGACCTCGTCCTCGGAGAACCAGCGGCTGATCAGCCCCTGCTCCGTCTCCTCCAGATCCGGCTCGCCCTGGGTCAGATCGGTCGCCAGGATCACATGAAAGCCCTGGTTGCAGTACCCGTACGCCTCGAACAGGTGCCCCAGCGGCGTCATCGTCGCGGCACGCAGCCCGGTCTCCTCGGCCAACTCTCCGCGCGCGAGCTCGAGCGGATCGGCGTCGGGCTTGGTCTCCCACGACCCCTGCGGGAACTCCCAGTACCGCGCCCCCACCGCGTACCGGTACTGCTCCACGAGATGGAACCCGCCGGCCGAGTAGGGAACCACCAGGGCGAAGTCCGGCTTGTCCACGAGCCCGAAGATGCCCTCGCGCCCGTCGTGCCGCAGCGTCTTGTCCTCGCGTACCGTCATCCAGCGGTTCGCGTAGACGACGGTCGAGGCGGTGGCGACGAGTTCGTGCTCGGGCAGGGGCGCGGGGGAGGTCTCCTCGATCATGGACACGACTCTAGCCGCGCCCTCGGCTGGGCGGCGGGCTTCGCGATCAGGTGAAGGCGGGGCTGCGGTCAGGCGACGGGCCCGCGGTAGACCTCGGGGTCGGGCATGATCTCGCGGACCTCCTGGGCGCAGCGGCAGGCCACGGCGATCTTCGCGGCCCACTCCAGCGCCTGCGCGCGGGTGGGCACGTCCATGATCGCGAATCCGCCGAGGTACTGGTCGTTCTTCGGGTGCGGGCCCTCGGTGACCGTCCCGTCGGTGTCCACCACGCTCGCCTCGTCGTGCTCTGTCAGGCCGCCGGTGAACACGAACACACCGGCCTCCTTGGCCTGCCGGATCACCGCGCGCGCGGCCGCGGCCACGTCCGGCAGATCCTCCTCCGGGAAGACCATCGCGCCCTCGGCGAACGAAATCAGATACTGCGGCATCGCGTGACTCCATCTCCAGGCCCGGCTCGGCGCTCGGCAGCACCCTTGCACGGACCATCATGGCGGTCGGGTCCGACACTCCGGGCGGTACCGGGCCGCACCGGGCCGCACTGGCCGCGGCCGGCGAGAACGGACGCGGCGCGGCTCCCGCCGACGGGAACCGCGCCGCATCGAGGCTCGGCGCTTCGGCCGCTACCTCAACAGGGGTCTCAGCAGGCGTTGAGCCACGTCTCCGTGAAGTTCTCGTTGCTGCTCAGGGCCGAGGTGGTGTCGCAGATGGTGCTGCCGTTCTCGAGCTCCATCTGGTAGACCGTGTACGGCGACGCGGAGAAGGAGCCGACCGGCTGGCCGTCGACGGTGAAGCTGGTGAAGGGGTCGGTGCCCGACCACTTCGTCAGGTTGTTCGCGGCCATCTCCATCACGGCCTCGGCGGAGGAGTTGCTGGCCGAGAGCGACTTGCTGACGCTGTAGGTCCAGCCCTGGGTGTTGTCGGTCAGGGTGAGCTTGTACGTCTTGCCCGAGGTGTTGGTGACGGTGCCGGTGAAGTTGTCGCCCGCCTTGACGGTCTTGTTGATGGTGACGTAGTTGGCGGGGTACATCTCGTACCAGGCGTAGTAGTCCACGCTCGCGCCGTTGCAGTCGGCGGAGGTGCCGGTCTGCTCGACGGTGGAGCTGCTGAAGCCGTCGAGACCGACCCAGGGGGACATGTCGGTCGAGCCGTCGCCGCTGGTACACGACGCGGCGTTCTGCACCCAGGTCGCGGTGGCGGTGGTGAAGGTGGAGCCGGTGACGGCGTAGCCGGACCAGTTCGACGAGTAGTTCAGCGTCGTGCGACCGTGGGTGGCGCCGGTCGCGGCCGCGTTCAGGTGCGTGCCGGTCGCGGGCTTGTACAGGCCGCCGGGGACGGCCCGGCCGTGCACGCCCGCGGCAGCTGCGGAGGCGCTGGCCGGACCGGCCAGGACGGGCGCGCCGACGGCGAGGGCGAGGACGCCGAGGGCGCTGAGGGTACGGTTGACCATGGGTAGACCCCTTCGTGGGTGAAGGTGACAGCATCCTGACGGGCAGGGCCGATCGGGCCGCGTCGCCGGTGTGCCGTGTGTGGTGGGTACGGAGGACTCTAGCGCCGCGCGGCGGATCAGAGAACTGCTACAAATGTGTGGCGTGGTTCACGGTTTCGGCGGCCAGGGGCGAGGATGCGCGAGATACGCCAGGGCAGCGTGGTGCACGGCCGGTATCGGCTCGAGGCGCAGCTGGCCGCGGGCGGTCAGGGCCGGGTGTGGCGCGCCTTCGACGAGGTCTTGCACATCGCGGTGGCGGCCAAGCAGGTCGGCCTCGACCCGGCCGCGTCCGAGCGGGAGCGCGCCGAAGCCGCGGCCCGCACGCTGCACGAGGCCCGCAACGCCGTCCGCCTGCGCCGTCATCCGAACGTCGTCGCCGTCCTCGACACCTTCGTCGAGGACGGCGTGCCCTGGGTGGTGACGGATCTGGTCGAGGGCTGTTCGCTGGCGCAGGAACTCGCCGAACGCGGGCCGCTGCCGGTCGCGGAGGTCGAACGCGTCGCCGCCGGCGTGCTCGCGGCCCTCGGCGCTGCGCACGAGCTGGACATCCGGCACCGCGACGTCAAGCCGGCCAACATCATGCGCACTCGGGGCGGCGAGATCCTGCTGGCCGACTTCGGGATCGCCAAGCACACCGATGACACGACCCTGACGAAGCGGAACCTGGTCGTCGGGACCTTGGCGTACATGGCGCCGGAGCGCCTGGCCGGGCGGGATCTGCCGGCGGGCGACCTGTTCGCCCTCGGCGTGAGCCTGTACGAGTTGGCGCAGGGCGTGCGTCCGGCCGCCGCGACGGGGTCGGTCGAGGAGCTGCGGCGGGCCGGCCGGCTGGCAGAGCTGATCCTGGCCCTGCTGCGCAAGAACCCGGACGAGCGCCCCGACGTGCCGACGGCGCAACGGATGCTGGCCGCGAGCAAGCCGGCGCCGGCGCCGGCCCCAGAACTGAGCGCGGCTCCGGAACGGACGAAGACCGAGGCAGAGCAGGAACAGACGGAGTAGCAGGAGCAGCAGGAGCAGCAGGAGCAGCAGGAGCAGCAGGAACAGCAGGAACAGAAGGAGCAGCGCGAGAAGCAGTGTGAGCAGACGCTGAATGTCGTGCGCGGCGCGTCGGGCGTCACGGCCGTGATCGCGTTCTTTCTCCTGTTCATCGGCATGCTGGCGCACTAGATCGGCGCCGTCACCGGCGGGCCGACCTACGGCGGCTTCACCGGGGGCGAGGTCTGGACCGTGCACGCGGACATGCTGAGCGATCTGTTCGTCTGGGGGTTGCAGCTCGGCGTGTCGAACGTGCATCCGCTGCCGGGGTTCTACATGTGCGCGTTCGCGGGGGCGGCCGTGGTGGTCGCCGCCGCGTTGAACGTCTATCGGTTGATAGAGCGCCGCCGGACCTAGCCGAGGCCGCCGGACCCGGCCACGCACGGCAAAACGCCGCCGGACCGTTGGCGTCGAGGGCACGACGAGCGGCAACGGTCCGGCGACGGGCTTGGGGTGCTACCGGCCTACTGGATGGACTGCTTGGTCAGCAGCCACTGCTGGCAGTTGTATCCGGTCGAGGCCCACTGGTCGGCGACCGCGCCGTCGGCCGTGGAGTTCTGATAGATCTCCAGCAGCAGGCCGCTGTTGACGTTCTTGACGTAGCCGTAGCCGGAGTCCGTCGCGGTGAACGTCCAGTCCTGCGACGTCGCACCGGAGGACGGCTCCTGCACCGCTGCCGCGCCGTTGGCCGTCGAGGCGCTGCTGACGTCGAGCAGCTTGCCGCTGTTGAGGTTCGTCAGCGTGTAAGAGGTGCCGGACGAGGTGGGCGTGATGCGCCACACCTGCGTCGGGTTGTTCGTGTCGCCCCACTGGTCGGCCTGCGTACCGGAGGTAGTGCTGGCCGACGGGGTCTCGAGATACAGGCCGCTGTTGCGGTTGACGAGTTTGAACTCGCCGTACGACGCGGCTCCGGTCTGATAGACGTCGATGGAGTCGAGTTCGGCGTAACTCGACGCGTGGGTGAAGGTGATCGTGTTGTTCCCGGCGTTGAGGGTGGCGCTGAACTGTGCCCACCCGTACCGGTTCCAGTCCACCGTGGCCGGATAGCTCACCGTGATCGCGGTGCCGCCGTTCACGCTGACGGACTGGGTGCTGGTCGAACCCTCGCCGTTGTCGTAGCGCACGTTCACCGTGTAGGTGCCCGCGGTCGGCACGTTGACGTGCGTGAACGACACCGAGCTGTCCGAGTTGTTGATGTTGCCCACCTTCTCGCCGCCGTCCGCGTCGACCTGCGAGACGAGCGAGGTGTCGGTGAGCGTGGCGCGCTCGGCCTCGTAGTGGTGCGCGTTGAGCGGGATGCTGCCGACGTGCACGTCGTTCTGGCCGCTGGTGGTGTTCTCCACGTTCGTGGCCTGATACAGCGTGAGGCCGTCGGTGCTGGTGTCGAAGGACTGCGCGAACCCGGCGAAGTAGCCGCCCTGCGTGTCGGAGGCGTCGTAGGTCACCGCGTACGGCAGCTGTTCCCACGGGCCCTGGCCGTAGTTGTAGTTCACGTAGAAGTTCTGGCCGCCGCTGATGTTGCCGGTGCTGTCCACGGCCCACTTGGAGGAGACGATCACCATGCCGTTCGGGCCGCCGGCCGGGACCCATTTCACATAGGGAGAGGAGCCGAGCCCGCGGCCGTTGGCGAGCTTGATCTGGGTGCCAAGGCTGCTCGCGCTCCAGGTGATGCCGTCGCTGGAGAGCTTGTAGTACACCTCGGCGGTGTTCAGGCTCTGGCTCGGTTCGTTCACCACCTCGTAGGTGGCCATGTACTGGCCGTTGCCCATCTTGGTGACGGTGATCATCCCGGGCCGGTCGCTGTCGTCGGGGATGGCCGCGACGTTGCCCTCGGTGCCCCAGCTCGTTCCGCCGTTGGTGGACACGCGGTAGGACACGGCCTGCAGGATGCTGGCGGAGGTGTCCACGCCGCTGCTGTTGTAGACCTTCTGCCGCTCGTCCGAGAAGTAGCAGACCAGGTCGCCGTTGGCGTCGAGGTTGAGCGAGGGCTCCCAGATCGAGCTCGTGGTCGAGGTCGGGCTCGGGTCGTAGGTGGCCGGGCCGCCGGTGTCGACGGTGCTCAGCAGGCTCCAGGACGCGCCCTGGTTCGTGCTCTTGTAGATCACGATGCGGGTGCTCGACTCGTCGCTCGGCATGATGTTCCCGGCCAGCAGCAGCGTGCCGGCGGCCAGTCCGTCAGAGGCCTGCGGCAGCTCGTAGAGGAACGGCTGCGAGGTGCGGGTGAGCGTGGAGAAGTCGTTGGAGGGCACCACGTTCGTCAGCAGCGACCAGGTCGCGCCGTTGTCGGTGCTGCGGTAGATCGGGTAGACCTGCACGCCGTTGACGTAGGTGAGCTGGTCGTAGGTGACGATGATGTCGCCGTTGGAGGAACCGTTGTGCTTGAGCACGACGATCTTGGCGTAGGTCGCGCCGCCCTTGTCCGGGAACGTGCCCTGGGCGGGGGAGGTGTAGACGACGGAGCCGTTTCCGGTGGTGACCGCGGCCGCGGGGCCGGCGGTCAGCACGCTGAGCCCGAACAGGCTGGTGAGGAAGGTCAGGAAGGCGACGAGGGAGGAACGGCGGCGCATGCGGCGTCGGTGACGCACGGGATCACCTTGTTTCCGAGAGGGGATGACCGGAGGGAGCCGAGAGTAGGGCAGGAACAATCACCGGTGGAACTGCGGGCGATTCCGCACACCGCCCGCGCTCGGCCGGGCCGAGGTTCCTACGTTGTACCTGTGAAGCCTCGGGTCGGTCAAGCCCTGTCGCCGAGCCCTGCGAGCAGATCGGGCGGCGGCGCCGGTGCCCTCGTCACCGCGACCGCCCGCCCGATCAGGCCTTGCGCTGCGAGCTCTCCGCGACGATCAGCTCGTAGCGGCAGCGCAGTTCCCGGTCCGGGATGGTGGTGTCCGAGCGCATGCGTTCGACCAGCGCGGTGACCGCGACGTTGGCGAGGTCGGCGAAGTCCACGGCGATGGTGGTCAGGGTGGGAACGGAGAATCTGCCCTCGTCGATGCCGTCGAATCCGGCCAGGCCGAAGTCGTCCGGGGCGCGCAGACCGCACTCGTGGGCGGCGCGCAGGGCGCCGAGGGCGAGCA
This sequence comes from Actinospica durhamensis, assembly GCF_018139695.1. Classification (GTDB taxonomy): domain Bacteria; phylum Actinomycetota; class Actinomycetes; order Streptomycetales; family Catenulisporaceae; genus Actinospica; species Actinospica durhamensis. Next base: position 9,084 of record NZ_JAGSOG010000314.1, read on the forward strand.
CGTCGGCGAAGCAGTAGATCGAGTCCGGGCGTTCGGCCTGCGCGAACAGGGCGTGCGCGGCGGTGGCGCCCATCGCCTTGCCGTACGGGGCTCCGG
>NZ_JAGSOG010000315.1 GCF_018139695.1 Actinospica durhamensis
CCCCGCCCCCTCCCCCACCGAGCAGCCCGATCGCGTTGTACGGGGAGCTGAACGCGATCTCGAAGGCGTTCGCGCCCAGCCCGGCCACGACCGGGTTCGACCCGGCGACGAGCGGGTTCTCCGTGTCGACGCCGGCGCCGGAGGCGGGCGGGGTGTACCAGAGCATGCCGGTGTTCGCCTGGAAGGCGATCTGCGCTCCCCCGTTCGTCAGGCCGGTCTCCGCCGGGCTGCTCGCGGCGGCTTGGCCGAGCTTGATCCCGGTGAAGCCGTTGGTGGCCGAGTCGTAGTTGTACAGGTACCCGTTGCCGCCCTGGAAGGACGCGTAGACGAGGCCGAGGGACGTGCTGATCCCGCCGCCGGCGAACGCCGGGGCGAGGCCGAGGCCGCACGACGCCGCGGCGGTGACGAACACGAGCACGGGGACGGCGCGAACTGCTCGCAAGAGAGCGCTCCTCAGATGTGGACGAGAGGTGGATGCCGCAAGACGTCGAATGCGCCGACCGCGGCCACGGGGACACCGCCGTCCCGGCTCGGCACCCGCGACCCGTTCGGAGAATAGGTCGGTCGGAAAGCCGACCCGGGACATCGGTGCACAAGTCTGGTGCCGGGCGCCGGGGCCGGAAAAGCCGCGGTGGGCCAGGCGGCCCGGAGAAGGCAGCATCCTGCCGAACTCGGCCCGTCGGGGTTTTGCGGCCCGACGGCCCGAACGTGTCGCGGCGAACCCGCGTCCGAGGACCGCTTATGGATCCGTCCGGAGTGGCAGGGGTGGTGGCAGTGACGGTGGCCGGATCACAGCCATCCGCGCCGGGTGGCCTCGTGGCCGGCCTGGAACCGGCTGGCCGCGCCGAGCCGGGCCATCAGACCGGCCACGAGGCGCCGCTCAGAGCGCACCGACAGCGCGAGCTGGCGCGCCGCGCTCTCGTCCGTGCCGCCTTGCGCCAAGAGCCGCAGCAGGCGCCGCTCGGTGTCGCTGAGCGCGGCGCCGTCCGGCTCCGGCTCGGCCCCGTCCTCGCCCAGCGGCTCGGCGCCCCGCCACGCCTGCTGGAAGAGCCAGGTCAGGGTGCTGACCACGGTCGAATCGGTGACCTGCGCGGCGCCGCGGGTCCGGTCCTCCTGGACCAGCGGAAGCAGGGCGAGGCGCCGGTCGAAGACCATCATGGTCGGCGGCGGCGCTGCCGCGGTGCGCACGCTCACGCCGAGACCGGTGACCCACCGCGCGTAACCGACGATCCCGGGGTCGAGCCGGGCCGCGGCCGGATAGAGCACCTTCACGTCCACTCCCCGGCTCGTGATCAGCTGGAACAGCGGCCGGGCCGCAGCCGGCGCGATCAGCGTGCGCCCGCCGGCCGGCAGCACCGCGAGGCACTCGGCCGAGGTGCCCGCCGCCACCCGCTCGAAGAAGCCCATCAGCGGCCCCGAGCCGGTCAGCACGGCGTCTGCGGCGGGCGGGGCCTTCGGCGAGAACGAGGCAGACCTCACGGCGTATCAGAGTACTGACCGAGCATGGGAGAGCGCCGCCGCCTGACCCCGAGCCGGCCGGCGGGCGCGGGCGCGGGCGGCCGGCACCCGGCACCCTCCGGATCAGGCGGCTGTCGATGCAAGCCTCGGCTGTCCACGCTCCGGAAGACAGCCCGATGAGACAGTTGGCAAAGGTATGGCCGCGCATCTGGCTGCGCGCGGCCGGTGCTGCCATCGTGTGCCGGTGCGCGGCCATCCCCCGTGCGCACCCACTGCATGTCCAGTTCAAGACCCATTCGGGCTACCCACCAGAAGGTCTTTCATGCGCCGATCACACCGGACCCGGGCGTTACGCTCCCTCTTGTCCCTGGCGACCGTCGCCTCCGTCAGCACCGTCGGCTTCCTCGCCGCCGCGCCCGCCCACGCGGACGCGCCCGGCTCGGGCACGCCGTGGGTCGTCAGCGTAGGCGACTCCTACATCTCCGGGGAGGCCGGCCGCTGGGCCGGCAACACCAACGACGGCGAGAGCCTCATCGACGCGTTGGGGCCCACCGCCTACTACGACAACGCCACCGACACGGCTGAGCTGATCAACCGCTGCCACCGGTCCAAGTCGGCCGAGATCTACCTCGGCGGCGGCGTGGACGGCGAGAACCTCGCGTGCTCCGGGGCGGAGACGACGACCTACACCGATTCCGGCGACTTCAAGCCGGGCCTGGACTTCTACAGCGACTCCTCGGGCAACCAAGGCCAGGCGCTGATGCTGCAGAACTTCGCCGCGACCCACAACGTGAAGATGGTCGCCGTCTCCATCGGCGGCAACAACTTCAACTTCGGCTCGATCGTGCAGGACTGCGTCGAGGACTTCCTGATATCGCCCTCCTGGTGGCCGGACTACTGCAGCACCGACTCGTCGACGACGAAGAACTTCACCAGCAGCAATGTCGCGACGCAGACCGCCGCGATCAAGCAGGCGCTGCTGAACATCCACCAGGCCATGGCGAACGACGGGTACCCGGACTCGAGCTACTCGATCGAAGTCCAGAACTACCCGTCCCCGATCCCGCCGGGCTCGGGCTTCCGCTACTCGCAGTCGGGCTACACGCGCCAGGACACCGGCGGCTGCGGCTTCTGGAACACGGACGCGAACTGGGCGAACAACACCGCGCTGCCGACCATCAACAACGCCGTGTTCAACGCGGCCGCCCAAACGGGCCTGAACAACATCCACACGCTCGACATCAGTTCGGCGTTCAACGGACGCCGCTTGTGCGAGAACACGGTGGGCCTGCTGGAGGAGGTGGGCATCCCGAGCTGGACGTATCCGGGCGCGGAGAACGAGACCGAGTGGGTCAACCAGATCCGGACGGTCTCCACGATCGACAGCGACTACTACATCCAGGAGTCGCTGCACCCGAACTACTGGGGTCAGCTGGCTCTGCGCGACTGCCTGCGCCAGGCCTACAACGGCGGCGCGGTGCGCAGCGGCAGCTGCACCATCGCCGGGACCGGCCTGGACAGCCAGGGCGAGCCGCTGATGTCGCTGCACTGACCATGGCGAAAAACCCGGCGGCTCCGGCGCCCTCCTTCAACGGCGCCGGAGCCGCCGGGTGCTTGGAACCGCTAACGACGGTGTGAGCTGGTCCTGATTCGCGTGACGGCAGGTGGTGGGTCTGCTGTGGTGGAGGCATGCCCTCTCGCCCGCGGCCGTGGATCGTCAGCGATGATCGTGGAGAGCCGGGGCATCCCGCTCGCCGTGAGCCTGACCGGCGGCAACCGGCACGACAGTACCCAGCTGTTCCCGCTGATCGACGCGATACCCCGGATCCGCGGACGCGGCCGGGGACGACCGCTACATCAGCCGGCGACTGCGCGCGCGAACTCCACCACGATCCGGGCGTACTGCTCCGGCTGCTCCATGGGCGCGTAGTGCGCGGCGCCGTCCAGCCACACGGTGCGGCCGTCGGGGACCGAGTCGATCAGCGCGGCGACGGTGGCCAGCGGGCCCGGCGCGTCCAGGCGGCCGTTGACGGCCAGGACCGGGACGGCCAGCGTCCGGGCGCGCGCGGCCGCGTCGGCGAGCGGGCGGCGCAGGTCCGGCTCGTCCGGGGTGTGCTTCATCAGCGTACGCATAGCCATCACCCGGACCCGGCGCAGCAGGTCCGGGTCGACCTGGTCGGGTCTGCGGTGCGGCCCGGGCAGCCAGCCGACGAAGGCGTCGAGCCAGCCTGGGATGTCGCCGGCGGCCAAGGCGGCGGCCGCCTTCGTGTGCTGCGCGGCAGCCCACGGGTCGGCCAGGTCGGTGTTGCCGTAACCGCGGCCGCTGATCACCACGGCCCGGACCAGCTCAGGGTGTTCGACGGCGGTGTCGAGCGCGATCATCGCGCCCATGCTGACCCCGACCAGCACCGCGGGGGCGCCGAGGCCCAGGTGGCGCAACAGGTCCGCCAGGTCGTCCGTCTGACGGAACGGCCGGGTGGCGTTGGCCGAGGAGCCGTGGCCGCGGGCATCCGGGGCGATGACCCGATGGCCCGCGCCGACCAGGGCTGGGACGAGGTCGTCGAACTCGGTGTGGTCGACGAAGGCGCTGTGCAGCAGTACCAACGGCACGCCGTCGCGCGGCCCGGCGTCGAGATAGGCGAGTACTCCGTCGGCGGAGGCGAAGGCCGATGTGGCGGACGGCGGGGCGGTGCTGGTCTCTTCAGACATGACACCTAAGGTGTCATATGGCGGCTGCGATGACAACCCGGGTGCCATGTCTGGTCGGTCCGGCGATCGCTCCGACCGGGCGCCGGATGCCATGATGGCCGCGTGCCCGAGACCGATCGCCTGCTGTTGCCCGAGGAGCTCCCGGATCGGCTGATGGAGGTGTTCAACCTGGTCGGGCCGCTCTACCGGCGGGTTCAGCGCAAGATCGAGCAGGACGCGGCGCGAGGCGTCCCGGTCGGCGTGCGCGCCGTGCTCGACCTGCTGCGCGAGCACGGGCCGATGACGGTGCCGCAGTTGGGCCGGTCCCAGGCGCTCAGCCGGCAGTTCGTGCAGCGGATGGTGAACGAGGCCGCGGCCCGCGGGCTGGTCGAGAGCACCCCGAACCCGGCGCACCAGCGCTCGCTGCTGATCGGGCTGACCCCGGCCGGCCGGGACGCGATCGGCGCGGTGGTCGAGCGCGAACACGCGCTGCTGCGTCAGACCGACGGCAGCCTGACCGACGCGGACGTCACCGCCTGCGTCCGGGTGCTGAGCCAGCTGCTGGACTTGTTCAAGGACGTCGATTTGGGCAACGCCAAGCCGCCGCAGGTCTAGGGAAGGTCTAGAGCAGTGACCGGCTTGCTCCACGGTTCCGGTCGTCATGCGGACCACGGATCTCGCGGGGGCCTAACCGCGCGACGCCGATATCGAGGGTGTCCCGCGGCGTATCTGCAGCGGATCCGCACGATGGACGAACAGGACATCCTGCGTGTCCTGCTGACGGTGGCCGGGCTTGAGCCGGACCCGGCGTCCGCCGGGACGCTGACGGGGCTGACGGGCTGACGGGCTGACAGGGCTGACAGGGCTGACAGGGCTGACGGGGGTACTGGACCACCTTGTGCGGGCCGCCTCCCGGTACCGGCCCGGGCGGATCCGAGGGCGGTTCGGATCCGTGCCGGGCCACGGCGTGGGCGGGGCACGCCGATTCGGTGCTCGATCATCCGGTGGGGTGCGGGCAATTCGAGATGACGGGGAAGTCGCGCATGCCGCGCAGCGGTGAGAAGAAGAGCCACAGGCCGGAGGCGCAGCCGCCGACGACCGCGATCCACAGGGTCGGGCGTACCCCGAGGGTGGAGCCGAGGGCACCGGCGGCGATGCCGCCGAGCGGCAGGGTGCCCCAGTTGATCCACCGGGCAGTGGCGTTGACCGGGGCGAGCAGGTCGGGCGGGCAGGTGGACTGGCGGTAGCTGAGCAACGCGACGGCGCACACGGTCGAGGAGAACGTCCAGGACATCCAGCCGATCGCGAACAACAGCACCCAGGCGCCGGGGCCCGCGGCGGCGATCAGCAGTCCGGGGAGCGCGAAGACGGTCATCGACAGCCAGCACACACGGGCGGCGCCGAAGCGGCGGGCGAGCAGCCCGGAGGCGAGCCCGCCGACGACGCCGCCCACGGCGCCGAGCGCGAGCAGCAGGCCGACGAATGCGGGGCGCAGGTGCAGGACGCGCACGAGGAAGACCGCGCCGAGGGATTCGACCATGATGACGAAGAAGTTCGCGCAGCCGCTCCACAGGACGCCTTTGAGCAGGACCGGCTCGTGCACCACGTAGGCGAGTCCGGCGCGGATCTGCTCGCGCGGCCGCGGGCGCCGGGCGGGGGCGGCGGCGAGCGGCTCGTGGCTGCCGATCGCCAGGAGGCCGGCAGCGGAGGCGAGGTAGGACAGGCAGTCGCCGGCCATGGCGGCGGCGGCGCCGAACGCGGCGACGAGCCCGGCGCCGAGTCCGGGGCCGGCGATCTGCGCGAAGGACTGGGTGGTGCCGAGTTTCCCGTTGCCGTCCATGAGCTGATCGCGTTCGAGCAGGGTGGGCAGGTAGCTCGGGTAGGCGATGGAGAAGAACACGCTGAAGGCGCTGGAGACGAGGGCGACGGCGTAGAGCTGGCCGAGGCTCAGGGCTCCGGCCCAGTACGCGGCGGGCACGGAGCCGATCAGCACGAGCCTGGCCAGGTCGCACCAGAGCATGGTGCGGCGTTTGGGGTAACGCCCCACCAGGGGGCCTGCCGGGAGGGAGACAAGCAGGTAGGCGCTGGTCTCCGCGGCCGAGAGCAGGCCGACCTGGAGGGTGGAGGCGTGCAGCAGGACCACCGCGACCAGGGGCAGTGCCAGGACGGTGATCTGCGAGCCGACTTCGCTGACCGTCTGCCCGCCCCACAGCAGCATGAAGTCCCGGTGGTGCCACAAGCTCGGCGTGCGTACGTCGGTGCCGGTGTCAGTGCCCGTCATTCGAATGATCCTCGACGTGTTCTGTCAAAGGTGTCAACCTCGCGGGCGCGCCGGGCCGTGGCGTGCGCACGTATCGCTCGATCCGCGGCGTTGCCAGGAAGTGGGGTGGACGGCATGCCAGATCCTGGCCCGGCAGCATTCGACGTCGGTGTCCACGAGCCGGGCGTCGGCATTGACGAACTGTGGTCGGTGTCGATGGACGCGTTCTGACAGTTCGGCGGCGAGATATCGCACGATGCTCGCAGCCGGGCCCGTCGGCCTGCGGGCCCGGCTGCGAGGCAGGATCGGCCTTCCCTCAGACCCCGAGCATCTGCGCGGCGAGCGCGGTGCCCTCGACGCGGGCGCGGACCTTGGCGAACGCCGTCTCGCGGGAGGTCGAGTCGTCGTCCCCGAACGGGGAGAATCCGCAGTCGTCGCAGCTGCCGAGGCGGTCGGGGCTAATGTGCCAGGCGGCGCGCAGCAGCCGGTCGCGCACGATTTCTGGAGTCTCGATCGCCGGGTCGATGGGGTCGATGACGCCGACGAAGACGCGCTGGGCGGGTTGAAGATTCTCGGCGACGACCGCGAGCACGCGGTCGGGGTCCTGCTCGCTCGCGAGCTGGAGGTAGAAGTTGCCGGCGTGCATCCGGAAGAGCGCGGGCAGCAGGCCGGCGTAGTCGACGTCGAGGCTGTGGGTGGAGTCGAGATCCCCGCCGGGGCAGGTGTGCACGCCGATCCTGGCGCGCTCCTCGTCGGTGAACCGTTCCAGGACGCGGTTGTTCAGCGCGATGAAGTCCTCCAGCAGTCCTCCCGAGGGGTCGAGCTTGAGCGAGAGCCGGCCCTCGGTGAAGTCGAGCTGTACGACGTGTGCGCCACCGTCGAGCGCGCCGCGGATATCGGCCTCGGCCTCGTTCACGAGGTCCTCGACGAACTCTTCCCTGCTGTAACCGTCGATGCCGTCTGCGGGGTAGATCAGGCTGAGGGCGGACGGCGCGATCACGGCCTGCTTGACCGGCACGTTCGCGACGGCCGTCGCCGCGGCCAGGTACTGACTCACCTGGGTCTGGTAGCGGAACGGGCCCTTCGTCAGCCGCGGCAGCTGGCGGACATGCCCGTCGGCGAAGGGGATGACGGCTCCGTCGGGAGCGAGGTTGACCATGCCGAGCAGCGGATAGGTCGCGAAGCTGGGCTTGCTCTGCTCGCCGTCGGTGACCACGGGCGAGCCGGCGTCCTCCAGCCGGCGGATCGTGTCGGCGACGGCCGCGGCCTGCAGCTCGCCCAGCAGGACCGCGTCACCCCGCCCCGCGGCGGAGTCGGTGAGCGCGGCCCGGAGTTCGGCGGGACGGGGGATGGAGCCGATGGGCTCGGTGGGAAGCGTCATGCGTCACAGAGTATTGCGATAGAAGCCGATCGACCGGAAGTTTCCGCGGATCCACCCGATCGGGTGGCGCGCGCCCGCGGACGCGCATCAAGTGGGCAATCTCGAAGTGGCGCGGCGCAGCCGGCATGTCATGTTCGCCGTCGACGACCTCGAAGACACCCTCGCCCGCTTACGTCCGCACGGCGCGGAGGAGGAAGATCGCGGCGATGTAGAAGGCGGCTTGGTAGCAGCGGGCGGTCTTGCCGAAGGGGTTGGTCGTCCATCCCGAAGTGCGGTCGAGCAGTTCGGCGCCGACCGAGCGATACCGGCGCTCCTGGCTCGCATTCGTCACCGGGGTCTGGATACCTGTGGTCACGATCCGGATGCCGGTCGCGTGGAACTCCGAGTCGAAGCGCAGGGTGAACTGCGCGCCGTGGTCCCGGATCGGGAACCTGAACCTATCGGCCTGCGACTCGCTGCCGGCTGCCGGCTGGGAAGCCATCGCGCTCTGGAGCGTGATCTGAGCATCATGACCAAGGTCCGATTGATCATGGATCGGACCCTGGTCACATGCCGACCTCAGAGCCTGAAGACCCGCACGAGGTTCGGGCCGTCGGCACGGCAGATCAAGCGGCCCCGACCGACGCAATGCGTCTGGTCCCCGTCGATGACGAACAGCACCGAACCGTCGTCATTGATGCCCTGGTAGTAGGCCTGATCGCGCGTATCCACGCGGACGGTGCTCGTCCCTACCGGAAGCGCCGCGGGCCAGTTGCTGCCCGGCCTGTGCTCACCCCGCCGCAGCACGCCGACGTTGGGGCTGACGTCGATCGCGATCGTCCTGGCCGCCTGGTATGCAGGCGTCTCATCAATGCCCTGGCCGTCGTCGAAATCAAAAACGTCGCCGCCTGCGATGTGGCAGTAATCGCAAGAGATCGAGGCCGGGCCGGTGTCCGAGGCGTCCGAGGCGTCCGCGAAGGCGGTCGTGGGGACATTGACGAGCGCTGCCGTGGCGAGCGCCGCCGTGACGGCGGCGGCCCTGAGGATGCGGGTCAAAGGGGGCTCCTTCCATACTGGGATAGATCCATTCCGGAACGTAGGTCCGTGATCGCGCTTGGAAACGCACCCTCACTCGCCGGAGTGGTGTCCTTACACCAGTCGGCCCAGCGCCGCTTGCGATGTTGAAGTGAGAGCCCGCCTTTGGTCGGCGCCTCCATGCACGACTGAATCGCCCCGCGACGGCCCCTAGGGCACCTTTGTTTGTGAAACTTGGAGGGTTGTCCTGAGTTTTTGTGCAGGGTAAGTCGTCGGCCGGGGTCTTGTGAGCTTATGTGGCGATCGGGACTCTGGCTGCGGCGATGCGCTCGTTGAC
>NZ_JAGSOG010000316.1 GCF_018139695.1 Actinospica durhamensis
AGCTGTGTATAAGAGACAGGGGCTGGCCCGAGGTGGTGGAGGAGACGCTGCGCTGGGACGGGCCGGTCGGCTTCTTCCCGTTCCGCTTCCCGACCCGTGACCTGGAGCTGGGCGGCACGCTCATACCGGCCGGGACCGCGGTGCTGGCCGGGTACACCGCCGCCGGGCGCGACACCGCGGGGTTCGGGCCGGGAGCAGGGGCGTTCCACCCGGTCGGGGACGACGAGGCGCCCTCCGGCGAGGCGGAGTCGGCGGGGTCGGAGCCGGACGCAACCGCGGCCGACGCGGCGGACGCGGCCGGCGCTCGGCACCTGTCCTTCGGGCACGGGGTGCACTTCTGCCTCGGCGCGCCGCTGGCCCGGCTAGAGGGCGCCATCGCGCTGGAGCAGCTCTACGCGCGCTTCCCCGACCTGGTGGTCGCGGTGCCGGACGACGCGCTGGCGCGCTTCGGCAGCTTCGTCAACAACGGGGTGCTCGAGCTGCCGGTGCGGCTCGGGCGCGACGCGTCGATATAGGCCTGCCTCCGGCAGCGCCGCGTGCGCCGTCCGACCGCTCGGCGATGCGACAATCATGGTCACGAGCGACTCGACACGCGGGCCGCGCGGTGATTTTCCGACGCCCCGGGGATTTAAAAAGGATCTCCAGGTATTCTTCACAACCGCCCATTTGAGGCTTTTAGGCCTGTTGAGAGCGGCGCGGGACTCAGGCGGCGGCGAAATCCGGCCGACATTCGCGGACTCGGCAGCGTCGAAGGTGCGCGGAAAGTGGCCTGGTCGGGTAGTGTTGTCGGAGATGGAACGCTGATCGCAGCGCGGGCCTCCTTTTTCAGGCTCGGGGCGATCGCGTCCATGAAGGAGACACACGAGTATGGCAACTGGCACTGTGAAGTGGTTCAACGCGGAAAAGGGCTTCGGGTTCATTCAGCAGGACGGGGGCGGCCCGGACGTGTTCGCCCACTATTCCGCGATCGCCACCCAGGGCTACCGTGAGCTGAAGGAAGGGCAGGCCGTCAGCTTCGACGTCACCCAGGGACCCAAGGGCCCCCAGGCCGCGAACATCCTGCCGATCTAAGCTTAGATCGACCACGCGGGGCCGCCGGTTCATCCGGCGGCCCCGTTGCGTATGCCCGGCGGGCTTGCCGCACGGTGAGGCGGGGCCTACGGTGAGATCATGCAGACGGCCACCAGCTGGATCATCGCGTCCGACTCCGACAGTTACTGGGGCCGGTGCTGGGGGGTCGACGGCCTGACCTTCGTGCGGGCCAACGCCTACCGTTACCCGACCGCCGAGAGCGCGGCCGCGTGCATCGCGGACCTCCAGGCGGCCGGCACCACGGCCGTGCTGCACGTCGAGCAGTCCTCCCTGCGCCGCAGGTACCCCTGACGGCCCGGCCACCGGCCTGAGTCGCCCGGCCGGTCCCACGCCACGTTCCCGCACTCCCCCGTTTCCGCCTCGTTCGGACTCGCTCGGCGCGCTCAGCTCTCGGACAGCCGCGGCAGGATGTGCTGCATGTCCGCGGCGGTGCCCGAGCGCTCGGCCAGCAGCGCGGCCGAGCCGAGGATCAGCGGGTCGGGGGCCGCGGCGACCTCCGGGTCCTTCGCGTCGTAGGGGAAGAGCGAGAGGACGTGGCGCATGGCGGCGAGCCGGGCGCGCTTCTTGTCATTGCTCTTGATCACGGTCCAGGGCGCGTCGGCGGTGTCGGTGTAGAAGAACATCGCCTCCTTCGCGTCCGTGTACTGCTGCCAGCGTTCGAGGGACGCGAGGTCCATCGGGCTCAGCTTCCACTGCCGGACCGGGTCCACCTGGCGGATCAGGAAGCGGGTGCGCTGCTCGGCCTGGGAGACGGAGAACCAGAACTTCACCAGCGTGATGCCGTCGCGCGCGAGCATCCGCTCGAACTCCGGGGCCTGCCGCATGAACTCGAGGTACTCGGCCGGGTCGCAGAAGCCCATCACCCGCTCGACGCCCGCGCGGTTGTACCAGGAGCGGTCGAACAGCACGATCTCGCCGGCGGCCGGCAGGTGCTGCACGTACCGCTGGAAGTACCACTGGGTGCGCTCGCGCTCGCTCGGCTTCTCCAGCGCCACCACGCGGGCGCCGCGCGGGTTGAGGTGCTCGGTGAAGCGCTTGATGGTGCCGCCCTTGCCGGCCGCGTCGCGGCCCTCGAACAGCACCACCAGCCGGCGGCCGGTGGCCTTGACCCAGTTCTGCAGCTTGAGCAGCTCGATCTGCAGCAGCCTCTTGTCACGCTCGTAGTCGATCCGGGCCAGCCGTTCGCGGTACGGGTAGGCCTCGCGCCAGGTGTCCACCGCCTGTCCGTCCCGGTCGATCAGGATCGGATCGTCGTCATCGTCTTCCTCGATCCGCAGGCCGGACGTCGCGGTCACGTCGGCCAGCGGCCAGAGCGCCTCGGGGCTCGCGGACTGGTGGATCGTGGTCGTCTCCTCGCTCACACGTGCAATATCCCGAACGTACGGGCCCGTTGTGCGAACCGGCTTCGAACTGTGGGTAAACATACGGCGCCCTCGGCCGGGGCCTCGGGCGCCGTACGTCACCGTGGTGCGGTGCTCAGCTCTGGGTGTACTCGTAGATCGTGGTCTCGATCTCGCAGATGCTGGGCTGGATGATCTCGACCCGCAGCACGCCGGTGGCCACGTCGTAGTCGACGCCCTCGGCCTCGAAGGTGCCCGAGCAGATGCTGTTGGCCTGCGGAATCGAGCCGAGGTCGATCACGTGGCCGGTCACGCTCGAGCCGCTCAGCGCGGCCGACAGCCGGATCTCGAGCAGCGGCTTGGCGTTGCTGAACAGCGTCTCGCTGGAGTCGTCCGAGGAGCAGATCAGCTCGGTGGAGGTGACGAAGTCGCAGCCCTGGATGTCGTTGACCTCATGGTCGAGCTCGATGTAGCCGGCCAGGTTCAGGCTGCCGCCGGTGGGCGAGGTCTGGGCGTTGAGCAGCGGCGTCGGGTAGATCTGGAGGTGGCTCATGGTGCCCCACTCGCCGGAGAGCATCCACTGGGTGTCGGGGCTGACCGCCACCCACGAGTTGTTGTACAGCTCGCCGGACACCAGCGTGTGCGTGTACTGGTACACGGTGCCGGACGGGGTGGTCACGGTGTAGAGCTTGGTCGTCGCGCTGGAGCTGCTGTTCTGGTAGTCGTCGAAGATGTAGCCGTCGATCGAGTCCGGGTCGCCGATGTGGGTCCAGCCGGCGATGTCCATCGCCAGCGAGATCGAGGCGCTGCCGCGGTAGAGCTCGTACTCGGAGCCGCCGACCGGGTCGACGGTGGAGACGCCCTCGCCGGCCGAGAGCGTGCCCTCGAGGTAGTGGGTGGTGTTGGTCCAGCCGGCGATGCCGGTGGTGGACTCGGGGCTCAGGATCGTGCTGGAGGCGCCCTGCGCGGGGCCGACGGCCAGCAGCGACCCGGCGGTCAGCAGCACCAGGGCGGCGGCCGGGGCCAGGACGCGGCGCAGGCCGGGGCGCAGCCGGGGGCGGACGGTGCGGGCCGGGCGGACGGTTCTGAGCAGGCGGGAGGGGTTCACGGTTCAGCGCACCTCGGGCAATCGTGGGTAGCCGGGCCGTGGGCGGCCCGTCGGGTGAGACAGAACCGTGATACCCACCGGGGCGGACGCGGCGTGGATGCGGCGGCGGCGCTGCGGCGAACCCGAGGAGAAGACTCCGTGATCGGCGTGCGCGCACGGCCGGGCGCCCGCGTACTCGGGCGCCCGGCCCGGCAGGGATACGGCACGGATACGGCCGGTTTTCTCGTCTCCGGCGCGTCAGACGAAGGCGCCGATGCCGGTGGCGGCGCGGCCCACGATGAGGGTGTTGATCTCGCGGGTGCCCTCGTAGGAGTAGAGCGCCTCGGCGTCGGCGACGAAGCGGCCGATGCTGTAGTCCAGCAGGATGCCGTTGCCGGCCAGCAGTTCGCGGCCCCAGCCGACCGTCTCGCGCATGCGCGTGGTGCAGTAGGCCTTGGCCAGCGCCGAGTGGTGGTCGTGGTAGATCCCGGCGTCCTCGAGCTGCGCGAGCCGCACCACCATGCCCAGGCAGGAGGTCGCGTCGCCCAGCATGCGCACGAGCATGTCCTGGATCAGCTGGAAGCGCGCCACCGGGCCGCCGAACTGCTGGCGCTCGAGCGTGTAGTCCAGGGCGATGCGGTAGGCGGCGAGCATCACGCCGACGGCCTCCCACGCGACGCCGCTGCGGGTGTGGCGCAGCACGTCGGCGGTGTCGCGGAAGCCGTGCGCCTCCTGCAGCCGGTCGGCCTCGGGGACGCGGCAGTCGGTGAAGACGATGTCCGCGTTCTCGACCGTGCGCAGCGCCATCTTGTTCTCGATCCGGGTGGCCTTGAAGCCCGGGTTGTCCTTCTTAACCACGAACCCGAGGACCGCGTCGTCCTCCTCGCTGCGCGCCCATACGACGATCAGATCGGCGAAGGTGGCGTTGCCGATCCAGCGCTTCTCGCCGTTGATGATCCAGTGGTCCCCGTCCCGGCGGGCCGTGGTGTGCAAGCCGAGCGCCACATCGGAGCCGCCCTGTGGCTCGGTCAGCGCGAACGCGCCGATCTGCTCCATCCGGCCCATCGCGGGCAGCCAGCGCCGGCGCTGCTCGGCCGAGCCGCAGCGGGCCACGCTGCCCATCGCGAGCCCGGCGTGCACGCCGTAGAACGTGGCCATGGACGGGTCCACCCGCGCCATCTCCAGGGCGATGAAGCCGGTCAGCAGGCTGCTCACGCCGCCGGGGTGGCACTCCTCGTAGGGCAGCCCGGCGATGTCGAGGGCGGCGTAGCGCGGGATCATCTCGTGCGGGAAGGCGGCGCGGCCCCACCATGCGTTCGCGTTCGGGGCGATGTCCTTGCGCAGGAACTCGCGCACCCGCAGCAGGATCTCGGCCTCCTCGGGGGTGAGCAGGCGCTCGAACTGGTAGAGGTCTTCGGTCAGGACGTGCTCGGGCAGGGCCTGGTCGGGCCGGTCGCGCCGCGGCCGTTCCTCGTCCGCCATGGCGTACTCCTTGCTGCGCGGATCGTCAGGTACTGATCCCGACTGCCCGCTTCCGCGCGGAGTACGCCTCGTGGCGGCACCCGTCGCCCGCCGTGTCCCTCGTTCGGCGCAGGGTGATCGGCGCAGGGTGATCGGCGCAGGGCGCGGGGGCGGCCCGGGCCGGACGGGGATCAGACCTCGTCGATCCAGAAGGTCTCGAGCTGCTGGCGCAGCCGCGGCGCGGCGGGTGTGGGCGCCGGGCCGTACGCGCCGAGGGCGGAGGCCTTGGCCAGGGCGTAGGGCGCGACGTCGCGGGTGATCAGGCGCTCCGCGCCGAGGTCCGCGGGGTCCGCGCCGATCGCCGGGGCGGGCTGCGGCAGGACGTAGCGGTAGACGCTCACGCTCGCGCCGATCCCGCGCGCGGTCAGGCCCTCGGTGACGAGCGTGCCGAGGGCGCGGCGCTTGGGGTCCTCGTCCCGGGTCAGGTGCGGGATGTAGACCTCTGTCACGTCCGGGAGGTCGGCCAGCAGCTTCCCGAGCGCCGTGCGCAGCTCGGTTTCCGGGACATCGCCGAGGAAGCACACGTCGGCCGCGTCCACGCCGAGGGTGCGGGCGGCGGCGACGGCCTCGTCCGAGGCGGGCGTGGTGAGGGCGAGCACGACCTGGTGGCCGCGGGCGCGCCAGCGTGCGACGGTGCCGCCGCAGGCCAGCGCCGCGTCCCGGGCGTGGGCCGCGGCCACCAGGACCGAGCCGGCGGCGGGGTCCGCGGTGGAAAGATGCTCGGCGCACGCGGGCAGGGCGCGCTCGCGGATCAGGTCGTTGAGTATCCAGAAGTGGGTGCCGTCGACCAGCCGGGTGATCGGCGTGTCGTACTTCTCCACGATGTAGCGGTTGTTCGGCGCGGTGGACGCCATGTTCTCGGACTGGCTCTTCGGGTGCGGCACGTGGATCCCGGCGGCGTCGCGGCCGAGCACGAAGCGCGCGCCGGCCCGGTGCAGCCGGTAGGCGAGGTCCACGTCCTCCCCGCCCCAGGTGCGAAACGCCTCGTCGAAGCCGCCGATCCGGCGCAGCAGCGCGGTGGGCGCGGAGACGTTGCAGGTCCAGTAGACGAGCCAGGGCGCGGGCAGGTCGGCGAATTCGTCCCCGTACTTGGTGTAGAACTCCTCGCGGTAGTCCAGCCACTCGCCGCGCTCGCGCAGCCGCCGGATCGTGCTGTCGGGGTCGTCGTAGTCGATCTCCCGCTCGATCAGCGCGGCGTCCTCGTTGTCCTCGTTGAAGCAGAACACGTATCCGCATACCGCGGCCGGCCCGGGCGTCGAGGCGTGGCGCCGTCCGAACGCGGCCAGCGCGCCGGATTCGAGCATCACGCCGGAGTCGACGAAGACGCAGTACTCCCCCACTGCGGCGTCGATGCCGAGGTTGCGCGCGGCCGCGACCCGGTAGCCGCGGTCCTCCTGGAACAGGTAGCGCACGTGCAGCCGGTCGGCGAACTCGGCCACCGCCCGCTCGCTGCCGTCGCTCGACCCGTCGTCCACGACGATGACCTCGAAGTCCTCGGCCGGCAGCGTCTGGCGCACCAGCGAGGACAGGGTCAGCCGGAGCAGGCGTTCCCGGTTGTAGGTGGGGATGACGACGCTAAACGACGGCCGGTGCGCTTCCATGGTCTCTTTTCCAGGCGAGCAGGAAGCCCGCGCACGCGGTGAGTGCGGCGCAGGCCCAGAAGACGTCGGTGTAGCCGGCCCACTCGGCCACGATGCCGGCGGCCGCTCCGCCGAGCACGATCCCGGTCTGGAACGCGCTGGTGTACAGCGCCGAGGCGACTCCGACCCGGCCGGCCAGCTCGTCCTGCACGATCGTGAACGGGATGCTCAGCACGATCGCGGCCCAGGCGGCGTTGGGCAGTTGCAGCGCGATCAGCAGCCAGCGCTCGTGCACCAGCGGCAGCACGCCGAAGAACACGGTGGCGCACCAGGCCGCCGCCGCGACCAGGCGCCAGTTGCCGATCCGGGCCGAGCGCGCGCCGACGTACATCATCACCGGCACCTCGAGGGCGGCGGCGAGGCCGATCAGCAGGCCGGTGAACTCGGTGCCGTAGTGCAGGTCCTTGGTGATGAACAGCGCGATGTCGATCTGGTAGACGGTGTTGACGCCCAGCAGCAGCACCACCGCCGTCAGCATCAGCCAGACCTGCAGGCTCACGTCGCGGAAGGGGTTGGCGGCGCGGGCGTCGCGCTTTTCCACCTTCAGGTTCGGCAGCCGCCACAGGCACAGCAGGCCGCAGGCGACGTAGAGCACGGCCACGGTGAGGTAGAGCGCGTCGAAGTCCTGGTGCGCGCCGATGACGAAGAAGGCCAGCGGCGGCCCCACGATCCAGGCGACCGAGTTGACCGAGCGCGACACCCCGTTGAAGAAGGTCGGGTTCAGGGCCCGGTGCTCGGCGAAGTCCCAGGTGTAGGCGAAGGTCTGGGCGAAGCTCGCGCTGCCGATGCCGAAGAGCACGGCCACCGCCACGAGCAGCACGTAGTAGTCGCGGGAGGAGTAGTAACACAGCGCGCCGGCCGCGGACAGGAAGGAGCACAGCGCGAGCAGCAGGCGGCGGTTGCCGATCCGGTCGGACAGCGCCCCGACGGCCAGGCCGGCCACGATCTCCACGACCGAGCGGCAGGAGAAGAACAGCCCGATCATCAGGGGCGAGGCGCCGACCTCGTCGGACAGGAACAGGCTCATGGAGGTGATGACCATGGCCACCGCGACCCCGCCCATGCCGGTGATCCCGAGCAGCGCGCACAGGGCACCGTCGCGCGCCAGCGCGGAGGTACCCGCCTTGATCCGGCCTTTTCCCCGAATCCCCGTGTCGGTCTTCTCGACCGTACTCACCGGCGTCGCCCCGAGCGTCCCGGTGAATCAGTGCATGTATCGAGCAAGTGAGCGTCCTGCCGCAGGTTCCGGCCGAATGAGACCCCTTATTCTAGGACGCGGCCGTACTGCTATGTCAATACTCTTCAGTCAGCCGGTTCGGCCGTAGCGCAGGGTATTGCCATCCGGGTCGACGACGGCGAACACGGTCTCCCCGTAGGCCGCGCCGACCGGCAGCTCGAGGCAGTTGACCCCGTCGGAACACCAGTGCGCGCGCAGGCCGGCCGGGTCGGGCACGCGCAGGTAGCAGCCGGCCGGGTTGGTCAGCGGGTCGAGGTCCTCGGCCAGGTACAGGTGCAGCTCGACGCCGTCCTGGGCCAGCTGCAGGTAGTCCGGGCCGCGGCTGATCACCGCGAAGCCGAGGTAGGCGTAGAACGCCTCGGCCCGGCGCAGATCGCCGCTGGGCAGGATCGGGACGGCGATCGCGACGGAGGACATGGCCTTAGTGAACGCGCCCGCGGCCGGGCCGGTGAAGAAGGATGCATGAATACATACGCGGTTTTAACGCGTGACGCCCCGCCGCGACGCACCTGCGCGGCTAGTCTGAACCTCCAGGTCGCAGCTCGTAGATCGGGTTGTAGATCACCCGCTGGCCTCGCAGCGTCGTGATGCGTCCCCGGACCTTCACGACCCGCCCCGGGCTGATGCCGGGGATGCTGCGCCGCCCCAGCCAGACGACGGAGACCGTCCCGGTCCCGTCCCAGAGTTCCGCTTGCAGTGCGGGCACGCCGGCCCGTGGACGGAAGGTGACCGTGCGCAGGGTGCCGAGGATGCACACCGGCTCCCGGTCGCGACAGCGCGCGATCGGGGTGGCGCCCTGGGCCGGGATGGCCGCCTTCAGGTCGGCCGCGTCGAGTTCCTCGGTGTCCGCGGTCAGGCGGGAGAAGACCCGCTTGAGCAGCCCGGCCCGGCGGGCCTCGCTCGTCGCGGTGGTGGTGTCGGATTCGCGCATCCTCGCGCTCTCCTTCCCGCGGGCCGGATCGGCCCGCGCTCACGGCTCATCGGGCTTGGTGCAGGGGTTGCTCGGGCGGCACGGCGGGCGAGGCCTTGGGCGGGGCCGCGAGGCGAACGGCGTGTCCGCGCACGTGCGGGTCAACGGCGACGAGTCCTGGGTGCCGGCCGACATCCTGGATGAAACCTACATGGTGCTGCGCGAGGCGGCGCACAACGCGCTCTCGCACGGCGAG
>NZ_JAGSOG010000317.1 GCF_018139695.1 Actinospica durhamensis
GCCCCGGCCCCCGCCCTGCTGCGCGCCGCCCTGCTGGAAGGCCTGGCCACCGAGACCGTCAGCGAACTGCTCACCTGGTCGGCCGAGGCCACCGGCCTACGTCAGCGCTTGGATTTCCTCCACCGCGCTCTCGGCGAGCCCTGGCCCGAGGTCGACGACCAGGCCCTGCTGGCCCGGGCCGACGAGTGGCTGGAGCCCGAGCTCTCCCGCGCCCGCCGCCGCGCCGACCTGGAACGTATCTCCACGACGACCGCCCTGACCCGGCTACTGCCCTGGGCCGGCGGCGCCGCCGGGCGCCTGGACGAGCTCGCACCCGAACGCATCACCGTCCCCAGCGGCAGCCGAATTCGCGTGGACTACTCCGCTGACCGCCCCGTCCTCGCCGTCAAAGTCCAGGAGCTCTTCGGCTGGGACGCAGCCCCGCGGCTGGCCGACGGCCGGGTCACCCTGACGATCCATCTGCTCTCTCCCGCAGGGCGTCCAGCCGCCGTCACCAGCGACCTCGCCTCCTTCTGGCGCGACGGATACCGCGCCGTCCGCGCCGACCTACGCGGCCGCTACCCCCGCCACCCCTGGCCCGAGGATCCCGCCACCGCCGAACCGACGCGGCGTCTGAACCAGCGTAAATAAGGCCTGCGTTGTTCGGGCAAGGCTCCTACGGGCGGTGTCCGCAGCGTCGCCGCATCCGGACACCGCCCGCTTCACTCAGGTCAGTCGAAGGTCAGCCTGAGGTCAGTCGAACGTCAGCCGAAGATCTGCCACTCCGAGACCTGGGCGCCGTTCTGCACGCTGTTCGCCGTGAAGCTCAGCCGCACGTACCGGTACGCCGTACCGGACGGGAAGTTGATGGTCACGGTGTTGCCGGTGCTCGGGTTCCACGTGTACGTGGCACTGGCGACGATCGTCGTCCACGTGGAGTCGTTGGCGGATCCCAGGACCGAAAGGGTCTGCGTCCTGGTCTGCCAAGCCGTCAGCGGCGGAAGGTCGATGACCGTGCTGCCGAGGGTCTGGGTCGAGCCCAGGTCCACCGACAGCGTCGCCGGGAAGGTGCCGTCGCTCGATTCCCAGTACGTGTCCGCGTTGCCGTCGTTCGCGTTGGTGGCCACGTAGTTCTGCTCCACGCTGGACGCGGAGATCGACTGGTTCAGCGCCAGGTTCGTGCTCGTACTCGTGCCGGTGCCGGAGAGCGCGACCGTCAGGCTGCTGTTAGTCGCGTTGCTGCTGAGGGTGAGTTGGCCGCTGTAGGCCTGCGCCGCGGTCGGACTGAACGTGACGCTCGCCGTGCAGCTGGCGCCCGCCGCGAGGCTGGACCCGCAGGTGTTCGTCTCGGCGAAACCGGTTGCCGCAGTGACTCCGCTGATCGTGGCAGCCGCGTTACCGGTGTTCCGAATGGTGACGGACTGCGCGGCGGATGTGCCGCCGGTCGCCTCGTTGCCGAAGCTGAGGCTCTGCGGGCTGGCGGTGAGCGTCGCGCTGCCGCTGCCGCCGCCTGCGCTGCCCGGGAAGATCTCGAACTCGCTGAGCTGCGCCGCGTTCCAACCGGTGTTGGCGGTGAAACTCAGCTGCAGGTACTGCTCGTTCGTCCCGGACGGCAGGCTGAACGACACCGTGTTCCCGGTGGACGGGTTGAAGGTGTATCCGGCCGAGGACACCAGCGTCGTCCACGAGCTGCCGTTGGTCGAGCCGAGCACCGAGAGGGTCTCGGTCCGGGTGCTCCAGGCCGTGGCCGGCGGCAGGTCGAGCGTCACCGACCCCAGCGACATGCTCTGGCCCAGGTTCGCGGTCAGTGTCTGCGGATAGGCCGCGCCGTCACTGCTCTCCCAGTACGTGCTGGTGTTCCCGTCGTTCGCGTTCGACGGCAGGTAGGACTGGTAATCGCTGCTCGCGGTGAGCGTGGCGTTCAGGGCCAAGTTCGTCGCCGAGGTGACCCCGGTGCCGGACAGGGCGACGGTGGTCGGACTGTCGGACGCGTTGCTGGTCACCGTGAGCGTCCCGGTCTGCGCGCCGCCCGCGCTCGGAGCGAAGGAGACCTCCGCCGTGCACGAGCCGCCGGCCGCGATGCTCGACCCGCAGGTGTTCGTCTCACCGAAGCCGCTCGAGGCCGAGACACCGGAGACGCTCGCCGCCGTGCTGCCCGAGTTGGTGATCGTCACGGCCTGAGCCGAGCTGGTGGAGCCGACGTTCACCTGGCCGAAGGAGAGCGAACTCGGGCTGGCCGCCAGGATCGGGCTGCCGCTGCTCGCCACGGACATGGTGACGCTCTGCACGATCAGCGGCACGGCGGCGTCGGTCACGTTGAGCCGCAGGTCGGCTCCGCCGTTCTCGAGTTCGTCGAGCTGAGCGCCGGTCAGCTGCACGGTGGCCGTGGCCCAGGTCCCGGTGCCGGGACTGGTGACGGTCGGACCGTTCTGATAGTCGTTCGTGGGCGTGCTGTACTGCACCACGAAACCTTGGCCCGCGGTGGCCCAGTAGGTCACCTGCACCGAGATGGTCGAGGCGCCCTCCACCGCGGACATGGGGGCGAGCTGCAGGTAGACGTTGGCGTCGCCGGAGCCGCTCTGCGCCGTGGTCCAGGTCTCGTAGGCGGTTTCGCCGCCCTGGGTGAGCTGGGTGAGGTTGCCGTCCGAACCCGAGCCCGTGCTGCCGACGCCCAGGAAGGTCAGCCCGCTGCCGGCCTGCCCGGCCGTACCGGTCACCGACGTCGCGCCGGTGTACGAGGTCGGACAACTCGCCGAGGCGGTGCCGGAGGGCACCGAGCCCGCCCGCACGCTCCACTCGGCCAGGCTCGCCGCACCGACGCTCGCGGTGGCGCAGATCAGACCGTTCGACTGGACGGTCTGCGGCACGGCCGTGCCCGAGGCGTTGACCAGGTAGTAGCTGCCGGAGTTCAGGCCGAGCCCGGCCGGGCTGAAGGCGATCGGGGCGTTGTAGGCGGTTCCGGTACTGATGTCGGACAGGGTGATCGACGCGCTGGTGCCGCTGGAGGAGACGTCCGGCACGGTCTGCAGGACGCCCACGTACGGTGCGTCGATCTCCGCGTAGGCGGTCGCATACTGGGTGAGCTGCGCCGCGGTGGCCAGCACGGTGCCGCCGCCGTTCTTATAAGCGGTCAGATTCGCGTCCACGCCGTTGAGCGGCAGCACCGCCTTGAACGAGGCCAGGCTCACCGCGCCGTTCGCGACCTCCTGGCTGGTCACGATCGAGATGCCGGCCTGGAAGTTCTGCCAGATGTTCTGCGCCAGGCCCTCCACGCCGCCCAGGCTGCCGCCGCCGGTGTTGCCATAGCCCTGCGAGACGTCGATGTACAGGGCGGCCGGCTGCTGTGGATACGACCCCGAGATCGTCTTGAGCGTCGGCAGGAAGCTCGTGTAGATCGGGAAGCCGACGGTGTCCTTCTCGGTGCCGTCGTGGATGAAGAAGTCCTCGCCGCCCAGGTCGGGTGCGGCCAGTCCGTAGGTGCCGATCCACTGCACCGCTCCCGCGGCCAGATCAGCGTTCGAACTCGGCGCGGTCCACTCCTGGGCCATCTTCACGCCGTACGCGCGGGCCAGGCTCGCCATGGCCAGCGTCATCCCCGTGTTGTTCGCCGAGTCGGCGATCACGGTGACGTTGTACTGCTTGGCCAGCTTGAAGAACGTGTCGGGGTTGTTGGCGTAGTTCGGCGCGTTGGCCAGGTCACCGCCGTAGTAGTAGTACAGCGGCGTGCTCGCGGTGATGTTGCGCACGGCCGCGGTCAACTGCCCGTAGGTCTGCTGCACGCTCCATGCCCGGAACGCCTGGAACACGCCGAACAGCGACTGGCCCGAGGCCGCGGCCGGGACCTGGCTGAAGGACGTGTAGGAGGTGCCCTCGTCGCTGTTGAACGTGGCGATCGTGCTGTAGGTGTCGGGCAGGTAGACGTTCTGGAACTCGGCCACGTCGTCGGCGGTGTAGCCGCCGCCCGAACCGCTGAGGTCCCACTGGGCGTCGAGAAAGCCGTAGTCCAGGATGGCGCCGCCGTACCCGCCGGACTGGTTGACGGAGTTCTGGACCGTGTCCTCGACGTAGGTGAAGTACTCGGACTGCTCGGTGGAGTTCCACCAGTCCGGGGCGCTGCCGGCCGCCCCGGTGCTGCTCTGCTCGAAGTCGGTGATCCAGGAGGGGGGACTGCCACCCCAGCCGGACTGCCAGAAGATCGGGATCAGCTGGATGCCGGCGGCCGAGGCGTTGGCCAGCTCCTGGTCCCATTCGGTGAAGCTGAAGGTGCCGGCCGAGGGCTCGATCGTGCCCCAGGGCATGTTCAGCTCGGCGGTGGTCAGCCCGTCGGCGGCGAGACCGGCGAAGTAGGACTCTGTCCAGGCGGTGCCGTTGTTGTCGAAGTCGAGCTGAGTGGACCAGATCGGCGTGGTGGGTGACGAGGCGGCCTGCGCGGGTGCCGCGGCGATGGCGGCCAGTCCGAGGAAGCCCGCCAGCAGAGCGCCGGTCGTACCGAGCGCGCCGAGTGCTCGGAGTCGGTGGAGAGCTCTCGCTCCCCCCTTAACGGTCATGTCGCGTTCCTCCTAGAGCTTTTATATATATGCCTTCATTACGTGGGTGGGCGGCAGCGTGGCGACGCGTGGATGTCGCCCGGGTGGGTGCACGGTGGACCGTAACAGTGGGGATACATAAGCGCAATATACGAACGAGGAGCTGACATGATTTGCCGAAGCTGTCATGCGACTTATCTGACAGCGGTGGTCTTGCACTCTTACGAGGGCGGGCGGCGCCCGGCCCGTTCGTCGTATCATCTTCGCAGTTCAAGGAGAAGTTGAGCGGTGATCATGGCGTGCGCCTGGACTCGATGATCGCAAATAATTGCACAACTCTGCGCGCTCAGCGTCGAAGATCTCTTGCCGTTATTGCGGACGAGAGTCAGGGAGGCTCTACGGCCTACGCGCGGTGCGGGCGGCGCGTGGGGCGACGCGTGGGCGACACGCAGTCGCCGCGGGCAGTCCTTGGAATATACCGTCGCGCGGTATATGGTCTCCGCATGGAGAACATGAGTGAGCAGGCCTTCCTGGTGCTCGCCGCGCTCGCCGACCAGCCGAGACATGGATACGCCCTGATCGCGGAGGTGGCAGCGGAGTCCGACGGGCGGATCACGTTGCGTGCGAGCACGCTATACGCGGTGCTGGACCGTCTGACGACGCGGGAGCTGATCGCTCACGATCGGGACGAGGTCGACAACGGCAGACTGCGCCGTTACTACCGGCTGACCGACGCGGGCGCAGAAGCATTGGCCACGGAAGCCGATCGGATGGCCGCCTCCGCCGACGCCGCCCGTCGGCGGCTGCGACTACGGGCGGGCGGCACCGTGCTCGGGGGCGGTGAGGCCGTATGAGTCGCGTCGAACGCTGCTATCGACAGCTGATACGGCTGCTTCCGGCCGAGGAACGCGCCGCACGCGGTGAAGAACTCCTCGGCCTGCTGCTGGATCTCGAGGGCGACCGGCATCTGCCCAGTGTTCGCGAGGCCGCGGGGCTGCTCGCGCTCACCGTGCGACTGCATGCGCGCCGGCTCGGAATCGGCAGGCTGGCTCTCGGGCTGTTCGGCGCCTATCTCATGGTCGTCGGCACCACCTCGGGAGCGCAGATCCTGGCGGCCATTCTGGCTCCCGGCGCCGCATCGTCCGTCGAGATCTTCGGTTTCACCGGGTTCGTGGTGGCTCTGGCGTGCCTGGGGAGCGCCGCCGCCTGGACCCTGGGCGCCTATCGCGTCACCCTGATGCTCTTCGGCCTACTCGCCGTCTACGACATCCACGCGCTCGGAGCCACCTACCTCCCCGGCACCGGGCTCGGGTTCTTCATCCTCACCCTCGGCGGAATCCCCGGGCTGCTCCGGGACGCGATCCCCGTCATCGGTGTGCCGGTCCTGCTGGGGCTGGCGGTGAAGCGCCAGCCGGCTCGTGTCCCTGCGCGGTTCGGCCTGGCCGGCCTGGTGGCCGCCCTCGCCGTGCAGACCGCCACGTTCGCCGGTTCGAGTCCGGTGACGGCCTTCGGATCGGAGGAATTCTCCCGGCACTACGCGGCCTGGATCTTGGGCGGTGCGTGCGCCGCCGCGGCCGCCGCGCACTCCCGTCGCCGCTCCCCGCAGGTGCTGCTCGCGGCGACGGCGACCGCGTTCGCGGGCGGCTGGATCGTATCGCCGGCCATGCCGCCTTCCTACGCCACCGCGATGGCTGCTGCCTTGTGCGCCTGCGAAGCCGTGCGTGCGATCTCCACGCGCCGCGTGAGTCTGCGAAAGGCCCCCGCGGCCCGGGCA
The DNA here is from genome assembly GCF_018139695.1 of Actinospica durhamensis. GTDB lineage: Bacteria > Actinomycetota > Actinomycetes > Streptomycetales > Catenulisporaceae > Actinospica > Actinospica durhamensis. The sequence goes on from NZ_JAGSOG010000317.1 coordinate 6,280, forward strand.
TGACCCCAGCGCCGCTCTGACGGCGCCGGCCTGACCACACGGCCGGCGCCACGCCACCCTTGCCCCTCCCCGATTCCGTGTAAGGCGCGGAACCGGTCCCCTCGGCATGCCCTGAAAACCTCATCACATCAGCACGCTGAAGTAGGCCGGCGCGAGCCTCAGGGCATCGGCCTCCCCTCATGCGTGCCCGAGCCGAGAAAAGCAGGCCCCTGTGACCGCCACGGCGATGCCCCGGCACCCCGTCAGCCTCAGTTCCAGCTCGTCCATCCGACGCACGCCCGCCGCCGACGTCGGTCGCCGCAGCAGACGCGCCCACGCCTGCGTCGTCGGCGCGCTCACCGCCGGATTCGCGGCACTGTACGCCGCCTACCTGCTCACGCTGCACGTCACAATGCGCGACGGAATGATGGACGTCGCAGAGTTCGACCAAGCGATATCCGGATACGCGCACTTCTCCGCGCCGCACTCGCCTTTCGTCGGCCTACCCACGGTCGGCGGTTCCGGAGCACTGCAACTGTCTGACCACTTCACCCCGCTCCTGGCCGTGCTCGCACCGCTGTACTGGATCCACGACGGCCCCGAGACGCTACTGGTGGGAACGGCCGTGCTCGCCGCCTTGCCCATCATCCCGATCTGGATCTTCGCCCGACGCGCGTTCGGCCCGTCGCGTTCGGCCACGGTCGCGGCCTACCTGATCGCGTTCGGCTACGGGCTGAGCTGGCCGCTGCAGATGGCGCTCGCGTTCGAGTTCCACGAGGTGTTCCTCGCCATGCCTGTGATGGCATGGATGATCGAGCGGGCCCAGGCGGGCAGAGCGCGCCAAGCCGCACTCATCAGCCTTCTCCTGCTGGGCGTCAAGGACGACATGGGCTTCGTGGTCGCGGTCTTCGGCGGCTACCTCGCGACCAAGGACGTGTCGCTGCGCACCCTGTGGAGCTTCGTCCTCACCGCACGCGAAAGTCCGGTTGCGGCTCTGCGTGTGGCGATGCGGGCCGATCGGCGCCCGTTCCTCGCCATGATCCCGCTCGGGCTCGGGGCGGTGGCGTTGGTCAACAAGGTGCTCCTGCCGGCGTTCGGAGGCAGCCCCACACGCAACTTCACCTACGGCCAGTTCGGCAATACGCCGGAACACGCGCTTATCGGCATGCTGACCCACCCGGCAGTGGTCGCCCTGAACCTGATCACCCCCACGACCAAGCTGGCCACGCTGTGCATGCTGCTGTGCCCGGTGCTCGGACTGTGCCTGTGCTCGCCGATCACGTTGCTCGCCGTCCCTCTCCTGCTCGAACGCCTGCTGTCCACCAACGAGCTCTACTGGGGAATGTCGCTGCACTACAACGCTTTCCTCGCCCCGATCCTCTTCTGCGGCGGCATCGACGGAGCAGCGCGCGTCGCGCGGGCATCGGCCCGGCGCGGCGATGCGCCCACCGGGATCAGACGTCGCACGGTGAGATCGGCACCGATCATCCTCGCCTCCTGGACCGCGCTGTTCGGCTGCCTCGCACCCTTCCCCCTCTCCCAGATGCTCAGCCCCACGTTCGGGCACACCTCGTCCGCCGACACCACCGCCGCCCGCGCCGCCCTGGCCCACGTCCCGTCCGGCACACTCGTCGCGGCCGCGAACAACCTCGGGCCGCAACTGCTGAGCCGCGACCGCGTCATCATGTGGACCTACCCGCACGACCGCGACTACCCCGAAGCGCCGTGGGTGATCGCAGACGTCCAGCGCCCCTCGCGACCCTTCACCAGCATCGCGGCGCAGACCGCGGACGTACGTCTTCTGCTGACTCAGCACTACAAGATCGTCTTCGAAGACGACGGCTACGTGGTGCTGCGGCAGGAGTGAGTGCGACACGGCGTTGCCGCGGGGAGGGCGCGTGCTGCTTTGCCCTCCCCGCGGTCTATGCCTCACGCTGCCGGCGTCGGCGGTCGAACGCGTGCAACTCGGCCTCGGTGAGGCCTGCGTTGCGAGTGTGGAGCAGGCGGGAGAGGTGCGAAGGATGCCACCGTGCTCCGCCGCCGGGCGTCGGCAGCCCCGCCTCGTTGAGCGTCGCGCAGATCATCTCGAGCGTTTCACCCGACCGGCGCAATGCTTTGATGTGTTGGAGAACGGTATCCGGGCAGTTGGGCGGCCGTCCTGCGGTGCTCACTTCGCGCCCCGCAGGAACAGTTCGAGCAGGTCCCGCAGGATCTGCTGGGCGCGCCGGCCGCGCTCGCCGTTGTCGAAAAGGGCCACGGCGAGGGCGGCCCCGACATAGACGGTGAACGCGCCGACCACGCCCGCCAGCACCCATGAAACCGGGAGCGCCGCGGATACCAGAGTCTTGGCGATGACTAGCACGTGCAACCTCATTGGTCATGAGGCGAGAGTGCGCGTGCCAGACGCTCAAGTGCGTCAGGTCACTGTGACTCTCGCACGCCGATAAAGGGGCTTCGGACGCGAGAGTCGGATGTCAGGTGTGGGCATTGCGCCCGCAGAGGCGGGAGGTGCGCGCAAGCCCCGGAGCCACGATCGTGTCACCGCGCGACGGGTCGCCGGTATGCAGGGCATGACGTCGTCGACGTCGCCGGGTTCGCCGTGGTCGAGGCTTCCCGCCGGCTCGGCGTGCAGCGCTGGGCGGTTCATGCAAGCACGCCGCAGCAGCGAGCCCCGCTGCACTGAGAATCCGCCAACGATTTGGTGCTGCTCAGGTTGGGTGGCGTGACCGAGCGTGTTCGTGCTCGTGCATGTGGGGCGCGGCTGTCATGAGTGTAGATCGTCTGTCACCGGGCGACTGCGAGGTTCG